>VSNQ01000012.1 GCA_009774395.1 Lachnospiraceae bacterium | reverse complement strand
TTATATTAGTGTTCATATCTATGTATCCATATTTAGGCAACATATTAATCTCACTGTATTTATGAATATTCTTTATTCCAAAATAAGCATTTAAAATATAAGCTGTCTTTTTTCCTAAAAATTCTCCAATTGCATATGCTTGTTCATTTTGTACTTCTATATCAACAGAAGGAATATTAAGAAAATAGTTTAAAAATTGAGTATCCCCTATTATATGCCCTTCCATATCAATATACACACCTAAATTATAATGTATATTCCAATCTTGCATAAATTTAAATCTAAACATATATTTAAATATATTATTCTGGTGCTCATCAGAATTTAATGTTGCATCTTTACTTTTATTATATTTTTCAGAATAAAGTTTCAATCCATTTCTTAAATCATTAATTTGTCTATCAGTATCATTATCAATAATCCTTTCTCCAAAAAACTCCTGAGCGGAACGACAATAAAGTGCAAAATAAGGAAGTAACGAAAGCATAAATACTCCATCTTTTACTGATAATCCAAGATTTACAAGTGTTTTCCCGTCTATTTCTATCAATTGTTTTGAACGTTCTTGAAGTTTTTCTTTAAAAGACATCTTCCTTTTAACGGATATTGTATTCATATTTTCTCCTTTTATTCAACGTCTAAACATCATTCATTAGTTTTTCCCAGATGGTGATTAGTCTATACATCAATCCTGTCAACCACAATAATCCTGTCTACACAACCCTATTATATATCCATTCTGTCAACTCAACTATGCCATTCGATATGTTCCCAAAGCCTTAATTTCAGGGAATTTGACAGAAGTGAAAACGCCATAAAATCGCACCTAAATGCCACAAATTCCTTGAAACCAAAGCCTTCCTACACCCCTACTTTTCAACCCTTGACATCAACACGACACACTCGACATGCACCGTCTGCGGAAATAAATCCACCGCCCTCACACGTTTCAACTCATACCCATTCCCACACAAATACTTCAAATCCCGTGCCAGCGTCGCGCTGTCGCAGCTTATGTATACCACTCTTTCTGGTGTCATTTTCACTATTGTTTCCAAACATGCCTGATCGCAGCCTTTCCGCGGCGGGTCTACGCAGATAACATCCGCGACAATCCCATCTTGTTTGTAAAGGCGAGGCAGCACCTCTTCGGCTTTGCCCGCATAAAATGTTGCATTCTCAATTCCATTTCTCTTAGCATTTTCCTTCGCATCTGTGATCGCCTGCTCCACGACCTCAATGCCATAGACATGTTTTGCCTGTTTTGCCATAAAAAGGCTGATTGCACCAATGCCACAGTATAAATCCCACACCGTTTCCATTCCCGTAAGTTCTGCATACTCCAAGGCTAAGCTGTAGAGTTTCTCCGTTTGAATAGGATTTACTTGATAGAAAGACAGTGGCGAAATTGCAAATGTTATCCCCTCTTTATTCGGATTATGGCAGTAATCATGGTTTTTGGCGATTTCCTCTAATGTTCTTGGATAAATAACATCCGATATCGTATCGTTTCCCCAAAGCAACCGACATTTATTCCCCATAATTACATTTGTTTTTTCTTTATTTACATTAATAGAAACACTTGTTATTCCATCTATTTTGCGCAGACTTTCCACCAATTTTTCTTCATAGGGAAGCTTGTCAGCATTAATAATCATACACACCATTAATTCCCCTGTTGCAAATCCTTTACGAATTAAAATATGTCGAATAACACCTGTTCCTGTCGATTCGATATAAGGTCTTATTTTATATTGTTTCATAAAAGATAAAACGCTTTCTAATACCCGTTTATTCTCTGCCACCCCTAGCGCACAGTCTGTGTTAGGAATAATGTTATGTGTTCTTTCTGCATAAAATCCGGTAATTGGCTCACCATTCTTATCCGCACTAACAGGAAACTGCGCTTTGTTACGATAATAAAATGGCTGTTCCATCCCAACAATGGGCTCCATTACCTTTTCTAAGAGTTCTTTGGAAAAGCCGCCTATCCTCATTAAATTGTTTTTTACAATATCAGCCTTTAACAACAGTTGATATGAATATGCAAGTGGTTGTATCTGACAGCCTCCGCACTGTCTATAATAAGGACATTTTGGTTCGGTTCTTTGGGGAGATGGCGTAATAATTTTTATTAGCTTTGCATAGGCATAATGCTTTTTAACTTTCATAATTTTTGCTTCCACCACATCACCAATCACAGCATCCTTCACAAAGAATGTAAAGCCTGCATCCTCCGTTGTATCGTATATTTTTCCAATACCTTCGCCGTGTATCCCCATATCTTCTATAACAAGTGTTATTGTATTATTTTTTTGAAATTCCATATGTTATTTTGAAATTCTCCCTTACCAATTTCCAATTCGCTGTCTGGATCGATCCCTGTTATGGTATCACTCATTTTTCCAGTTTGCGCCCAATATATTATCACTGGTTATGAATCCATTCTGCTCACTGCTAAGTTAGATTCAAACAGCTTGTTATAGCCAAGCCAGTTTGTTTCTTTTGCAGTTTCCAAAAGTTCCTTAAAAGTTTCCATTTTTGCGTCCGTATTATCTGCATAGCATAAAGCCACTGCCTCAATAATTGCCGGTTTCTTGGGTGAACCGAACTCATATTCTCCGTGATGCGCCAAGATACAATGCCGCAGTTCCATTGCAAGTACAGGGGGAAAATTGGGAATTTCCTTGATTTTTTCACAAAGCATTTCTGAACCCATTACAATATGTCCCAGAAACTGCCCTTCATCCGTATAATCATTAATGGGAAACGCGCTGATTTCCCTTATTTTTCCCATATCATGGCATATTGCAGCGGTAAGCAGCAAATCTCTATTTAATATTGGATACTGCTTGCAATAAAAGTCGCAAAGCGTTGTTACCCCAAGTGTATGTTCGAGCAAACCACCAATAAATCCATGATGCACCGTTTTTGCCGCAGAGGATTTGCGGAATTTCTGTGCAAAAACTTTATCCTCCACAAAAAACTTTTTCAGCAATGTTTTTAGATATGTATTTTCTATACTTTCAATAAAAGCAATCAGTTGCGCAAACATTTCATCAATATTTTTCTTGCTGATTGGCATATATTCCCGTTCGTCATATTCGTTTTCATTGCATTTGCGCACGCGCTTTACATTTACTTGCAGCGCTCCATTAAAGCTAATAACATCACCATATACTTCAATATAATCAAATACTTCAAACTCTCCGATTCCTACATTATTTGGCTCCCATATTTTTGCGTCAATTGTCCCCGTCCTATCCTGCAAAATCACATTATCGTAATTCTTACCGTTTTTCGTAACAGCAGAACTTTTATATTTACAAAAATAAATATCAAACATCCTATCCCCATCTTTGTAATCTTTTACATACTTCATTTTTTCTGTCCTCCTATATTGTTTTAGCCCCATATTATCAATGCATCTATGATTCAGGCTGCAATGTGGGCTGTATTATAAACTGCATTTCTTCGTACGCATCCACACTGGCACGGCGCACTGTAACCTCTATCGTCTGCTCTAATGAAATCCCTCGCAGCGCATTCATATAATCCAAAGCACTTCGAATTTCCTGTGTGCCAAGCTGTACCAAAATATCCCCGCGCTGAATGCCCTTCTGCATTGCCGGAGAATCCATATCAATATCAAAAATATATGCTCCCTGTGGAAGCCCTAGCTCCAATTTCGCCTCAGCAGGAATATCCTGTGCATAAATGCCAAGGTAAGGAATATCATCTCCATTGGAAAGTTTGGCAATAATTCCCTTCAGTTCTGTAATGCCAATAGCCGAAAGCAGATTGCCGGTGTCATCATGATTATACGTGTTATCAATAATCCCTATCACTTCTCCTTGCAGATTTACCAATATTCCGCTTGGAGATTCGCTGGCATAAATATCAGTTGTTATTAATTTATATTCACTATCTGCGAGCGATACAATATTCCCTTTTGACGTTACAATTCCATAACACACGTTATCTTTATATCCAAACAGATTGCCGACTGCAATCACCGGAGCACCGATTAACCCTGAATAAACTGAACTCCCCAACACAGCTACAGAAATATAGTCTAAAGTTGACGCGCCAAGATATTTTAAATCAACTGCAAGCACTGCAAGATTTGTATTGGCATCAAACTGCTTTATCTGTGCCGTTGCATTGGTATCATTGCAAAATGTAATTCGAATATCCTCAGCGTCATCTAATGGCTCTTTTTTGGTTAAAATCAGAAGTTCTCTATTATTATTCGCTATAATAACACCTGCTGCCATACCTTCACTCTGATACGGATTATTAAACCAATCCACATCCGAATGCAGCGCTGTCACAGTCACCATGCTAGTTGCTACGCTTGTATAGGCATTATAAAGTTCCTCATACTGTGCCTGATATCCCTTTAAATGAATATATTCGCTTTCCTCTTCCTCTGCATCTTCCACCGATGCCTCTGTATTATCCTGTCTATCTACACTGCTAAGCTGTGTACTGCCTTGATGGACACCAGAAACATTTGTATGTTCTTCACCATTATTGTTTATATCCGTCTGCTTATCTCCTGCCTGATCTGTATTTATCACACTATTTCCAATTGTGTTCTCTGCTTCTTCATTTTCCTCGGCATTTTGACTTGTAGTATTTCCCTCCGTCAACATATCCTCTGGCAGCATTTCATTCTTCTCCTGCGGAAACGTTACAATTCCTGGTTCCTCTTCTGGATATAGCCAATTGTTTAAAACAGGCTCCAACAGTAAAAACGTTAAACAAGCCAGAGCACCAAACAATAGCGCCAAGGATGCTGTTATAACCATCCGCTGGAGAAGTTTCTTCTTATTAATAGGGCGCTCTTTTATCTTCTCCTGCAAAAAAGTAAAATCGCTTTCCTCATAAGAAGCCGTTCCCTCCTGTTTATGCACATGCTCGGTTACGTCAATATTCTGTAAATCGCTGCCTTTTGGATTCTCTGATTCAATACCTTCCTTCTCTCCCATAAATCATTAAGCCCTTCTATATATTATACTAAGGAACTGTGGAAAAATAAGTGACATATCTTGCTTGTCTATTTCTCCAATCTTGCAGGACAAAAAGCCTCGCCGCAGCCCGCTACGCCTACGTTTCTTCTACTACAATCTTGAAGAAATATCCTGCGCAATCTGAGCACTTATTTTCCTACAATTCCTAAACTGTGAAAAGATTTGCCGTTTACTATAAATGGCACCTGTCACAAAATCGCGCAGAAAGCCGCCAAATCGCAAACAATAATATCAGTATAACACATAATCAAAAACTCTACAATGTTACACTAGTGTTTTTCCCAAAAACATGATATACTAATAATCGTTACCATAAGCAATCCGACTATGGAGGTTAACATGAACGAGAAAGCATTACGAATACTCGAATATCATAAAATTATTCATTTATTGGCAGACAAAGCCACTTCTGAACCTGGAAAAGCGCTTTGTGAAAAGCTTCTACCAATGACCGAATTAAAAGAAATTGAAGAAGCCCAGCAGCAAACTGCCGATGCATTTACACGGCTTGTAAAAGGCGGACGCATCCACTTTAGCGGCAATAAAGATATCGGCTATAGTGTTAAAACGCTGGAAATCGGCGGTTCTCTTTCTGCTGTTGAACTGTTAAAAATTGCGCAGTCCCTTGCGTGCGCCACTAGAGCCAAAACGTTTTCCCGTGCGGAAAACAATGAAGAAATTGACGACAGTCTACAAGCATATTTTAATAACCTAGAACCGTTGACGCCACTGCAAAACGAAATTAACCGCTGCATACTCTCCGAGGAAGAAATCGCTGACGACGCAAGCAGCACCTTAAAACATATCCGGCGCAGCATCCATTTAACAAACGAAAAGATTCACAACCAACTAACCGGAATGGTAAACGGCAGTTACCGCACCTATCTGCAAGATGCAGTTGTCACAATGCGTAACAACCGTTATTGTATTCCGGTAAAAGCCGAACATAAAAGCAATGTTCCGGGTATGATTCACGATCAGTCCTCGACAGGTTCCACGCTTTTTATTGAGCCGGCTGTTGTTGTCAATCTTAATAATCAATTAAAAGAACTTGCCATGCAGGAACAGGATGAAATTGAACGCATTCTTGCAGAATTAAGTGCCACTGCTGGAGAACATACAGAAGAATTGGCTAATAATTATCGCTTATTAACCAAACTGGACTTTATTTTTGCTCGGGCAAGCCTTGCCGTTGATATGAATGCATCACGTCCGTTATTTAATAACAACCGCTATATATATATCCGTAAAGGTCGGCACCCGCTTCTGGACAAGAAAAAAGTAGTTCCGATTGACATTCATCTTGGAAAAGATTTTGACCTTTTAATTGTAACAGGTCCCAACACTGGCGGGAAAACAGTATCTTTGAAAACCGTCGGACTGTTTACCTTAATGGGACAATCCGGACTGCATATTCCAGCACTCGACCGCTCGGAACTTGGTGTTTTTACAGAAGTTTATGCTGATATTGGTGATGAACAAAGCATTGAGCAAAGCCTATCCACCTTTTCGGCGCATATGACAAATACCATTTCCATATTGAAGCACGCAGACCAAGATGCTCTCTGCATTTTTGATGAACTCGGTGCAGGGACCGATCCCACAGAAGGCGCTGCGCTTGCCATTGCAATATTAAAACATCTGCACAACCGCGGCATCCGCACAATGGCAACGACCCATTACAGTGAATTAAAAGTATTTGCCCTGACGACTTCCTATGTCGAAAACGCCTGCTGCGAATTTGATGTGGAAACGCTCCGCCCCACTTATAAGCTGCTCATCGGCATTCCAGGCAAGAGTAATGCCTTCGCGATTTCCTCCAAATTAGGGCTTCCTGACGAAATTATCGAATCCGCAAAGGAACATCTTAGTGAGGAAGAAGAAAGTTTTGAAGATTTGCTTGCAAACTTGGAAACAAGCCGCAAAACCATTGAGCAGGAACAAAATGAAATCCAGCGTTACAAGCTGGAAATCGGTTCTCTAAAGCAGAAATTAGAGCAAAAACAAGAACGCCTTGAATCCCAAAAGGAAAAAATTCTACGTGAAGCACAAGAGGAAGCAAGGCAAATTTTACAGGATGCTAAGGAAGTCGCTGACGAAACAATCCGCACCTTCCAGAAAGCCAACACAGGCAAAACTTCTATTCAAGATTTAGAAAAAGCCCGCACCAAAGTCCGCGATAAAATCACAGAGAAGAATAAAAAACTTACAGAATCTGACGACAAAAAGCCCACCCATAAAGTGTTGAAACCCAACCAACTGAAACCCGGCGATTCTGTTAAAGTCGTTTCAATGGGCTTAAAAGGAATCGTATCTTCCAAACCTGACGATAAAGGCAATTTATTTGTACAATGTGGCATTATTCGCTCGAAAGTTAATATTAAAGATTTAGTCCTATTAAAAGACGACACAATGCCTGGCGTAACAAGCTACCAAAAAGGATGGGGAAACAGTGCGAAAAGTTCCGGCAGTTCCAATATCGGCAGTTCCAAAACCGCAACTATTTCAACAGAAATTAACCTGCTTGGCAGAACCGTTGACGAAGCATTGTCAGAACTAGACAAATACCTAGATGATGCCTATCTCTCACATGCGCCAAGTGTGCGCATTGTACATGGAAAAGGTACCGGCGCACTGCGGCAGGCAGTACAGCAGCATTTAAAACGCGTTTCCTATGTGAAATCTTTTCATTTAGGAGAATATGGTGAAGGCGATTCCGGCGTGACAATCTGTGAATTCAAATAGACTGTCCTCTTATCCAAAAGACCCAAACCACATCAATATAACAACACAAACGCTGGGAAAGGAAAATTGCACAATGGCAAACAAACAAAAAATATTAATTGTTGACGACGACGAAAATATCGCAGAACTGATTTCCTTATATATGACAAAAGAGTGCTTTGAAACCAAAATCGTTTACGACGGCGAATCGGCACTGCACGAAACAGATTCCTTTGCACCCGATTTAATCCTGTTAGACTTAATGCTTCCAGGTATTGACGGCTATCAGGTATGCCGTGAAGTACGTCAGAAATCACAGACCCCCATTATTATGCTCTCCGCAAAAGGAGAAGTATTTGACAAAGTATTAGGCTTAGAACTTGGTGCGGACGATTATCTGGAAAAGCCCTTTGACACCAAAGAACTTGTAGCGCGCGTCAAAGCCGTGCTGCGGCGTTACAAAACCGCAGCACCTGTTACAGAAGCCCCGGCTGCCAAGCAAGTCAGCTACCCCAATTTAACCATTAATTTAACGAACTATTCCGTAATTTACAATGGTAAAAGCATTGATATGCCGCCAAAAGAACTCGAATTATTATATTTCCTCGCCTCCTCACCCAACCATGTCTATACACGCGAACAACTGCTCGATCAGATATGGGGCTATGAGTATATTGGTGATACACGCACAGTAGATGTGCATATTAAACGCCTGCGTGAGAAAATAAAAGACCATGAATCCTGGCGCATTGCAACAATCTGGGGCGTCGGCTATAAATTTGAAGCCAAAAACTAATAAATGGGGTATTGACTGTATATGAAACGAACGTTATACTTAAAATTTGTACTCGCCTACTTAATTTTTGCGTTCTTTGGTTTTATTGTTGTAGCGACATTTACCTCTAGCATGACCCTGGAGCATATGAAAAGGGAACGTGCGGATGCTTTATATCGAGAAGCCCTGTTGATATCGAACACCTACGCTGCTGACTTGTACAATAGCGAAATTACACTGGAATCTGTGTGGCGTCAGATTGAAGCGATTGGAACATTTTTAGGCTCTCCTATCTGGATTGTCAATCCCTCCGGACTAATTGTACTTGATTCAAGTTCTCCTTTGGACATTGAAAATCCCATTACAATACCAAACTTCAGCCCTACCATAACCGGAAATTCCTTTTACACGGTAGGCAATTTTTTTGGTATGTTCGAGGATGATATGATCTCTGCATTTGCGCCAATTACAGGTCAATATAAAGTGAAAGGCTATGTTGTTATTCACGCATCCACCAAAGAATTACAGCGTTCCTGTGACTCGCTGCTAAATATCTCCTATTTAACATTACTAATATTGTTTTTGCTATCATTGATTATTTTACTCTTTTTTACGGAAATGGTTTATATTCCTTTGCGGAAAATCACCCATGCAACGGAACAGTATGCAGTCGGCAATTTCCTCTACGAGTTTCAGCTTGACAGTGAAGACGAAATTGGATATCTTGCGGCATCCCTTTCTTTTATGGCAAGCGAAATGGCAAAGAACGAGGACAACCAGAAACGTTTGGTAGCCAATATTTCTCATGATTTCCGTTCGCCGCTCACTTCTATGCGCGGCTATTTGGAAGCAATGCTAGACGGCACCATCCCGCCAGAACTGCATGAAAAGTATATTCATATTGTACTCAATGAAACCAACCGCCTAACCAAATTAACCAATTCACTGCTGACACTCAATAACTTAAATACAAACGGCATGATATTGGAACGCACTGATTTTGACATTAATCAAGTGATTAAAAATACCGCCGCGGCCTTCGAGGGTATCTGCCGCGAGAAATTAATTACCATAGAACTTATCCTTACCGGAGAAGAAATGTTTGTAAACGCTGATATGGTAAAAATCCAGCAAGTGCTATACAACCTTGTAGACAACGCCATAAAGTTCAGCCATAAAAATTCATCAATAAAAATTGAAACCATCGAAAAGTCCAACAAACTCCTTGTGTCGGTAAAAGATAACGGAATCGGCATCCCCAAAGACAGCCTGCGGCTTGTATGGAACCGCTTTTACAAAACCGACCTCTCCCGCGGCAAAGACAAAAAGGGAACAGGGCTCGGGCTTTCCATAACCAAAGAAATTATTCACTCCCACAAGGAAAATATTAACGTCGTCAGCACAGAAGGCGTCGGTACAGAATTTATTTTTACACTGGAAAAAAGCAATGAAAAGAATGCATTATCTTAAAAAATTATATGATAAAAAATATATATTATTTAACAAAAAAATTGGAGGATAACAAGATGTATATTGTATGTTTAGATTTAGAAGGCGTATTGGTACCCGAAATTTGGATTGCGTTTGCCCAAGCAAGTGGAATCCCAGAACTCAAACGCACCACCCGCGACGAGCCAGATTACGAAAAATTAATGGACTGGCGTCTTGGCATCTTAAAAGAACATGGACTTGGCTTAAAAGAAATCCAAGACACCATTGCAACCATTGAGCCCATTCCCGGCGCAAAAGAGTTTCTTGACGAACTGCGCTCCTTTACGCAAGTTATTATTATTAGTGATACCTTTACCCAGTTTGCAAGCCCCTTAATGAAGAAATTAGGCTGGCCCACCATCTTCTGCAATTCACTGGAAGTTGCCGAAAACGGCACGATTACAGGCTTTAAAATGCGAATTGAAAATTCAAAATTTACCACTGTGAAAGCCTTGCAGTCCATCGGATACGAAACAATTGCCAGCGGCGACAGCTACAATGACCTTGGCATGATCCGCGCAAGCAAAGCGGGATTTTTATTCAAAAGCACCGACAAAATCAAAGCCGACAACCCCGACCTTGCCGCATTTGAAACATATGACGAACTTTTAGCGGCTATTCGGAAGGAAATTTTATAAACATATTAAATTGCTCAAATCGAGATTTTAGAAATAAATTGAAAGGAAACGTTGTTATGGCTATGTGTTTAAATACCCCCACTGCATATGTCTTATATAAAGAACTCTTAAACAGTGCTTACTTTGTTGATAAATCAGCATTTATTGAACTTATTAACAACCGTATCCAAACAAATACAAAATTTATCTGTATCACCAAACCGCGCCGTTTTGGAAAAACTTCCATTTTAAATATGCTTGGTGCATTCTACTGCAAGGCATATGACACAAAAGCACTGTTTGATAATCTAAAAATTAGTAGCAGCAAATCCTATAAAGAACACTTAAACCAATACAATGTAATCAATCTTTCCTTAAACAATTTGCCTGACCAAAGAGAATCCTATGCAGACTACATCGGGCTTATCCTTACATCGATTCGCAACGATATTATTGAGGAATATCCCGAACTAAAGAACAAATCATTTGCCAATATCGCAGATCTGCTGGCTGCAACACGCGATCAATTTATCTTTATAATTGACGAATGGGACTATATCTTTAGTCATGAACTTTTTCCAGAACATCATAATGATTTTCTGGAATTTCTAAGGAATCTGCTCAAAGACAGACCCTATGTGGCACTTGCCTATATGACCGGAGTTCTGCCTATTAAAAAATATAGCACAGGCTCTGCCCTCAATATGTTTGACGAATATACTATGCTGAACGATCACTTTTTTGAGGAATATTTCGGTTTTATGGAGTACGAAGTCGAAGCGCTCTGCAGCAAACAAGATAAAGTTCCACTAGAAACTATCCGTGATTGGTATAACGGCTATCAGACCACCGCCGGAACAAAAGTATACAATCCGCGTTCGGTGGTATTGGCATTACTAAATGGATACTGTCAAAGCTATTGGACAAGAACCGGCAGAATGGATGAAGTTTTGTTCTTTCTAAAGCATAATATCGGTGAAGTGCGGGAAGATGTTGTTAAAATGATAAATGACACATCTGTCATAATTGATATTGAACAAGAATATTCTGCCGGACAAGAAGCCCCCAGAAACAGAGAGGAAATTTACTCTGCAATGATTATCTATGGCTTACTGTCCTACCACGATGGCGAACTTCGGATTCCCAACAAAGAACTGATGCTGGAATTTCAAAAAGCATTAAAGGACGATGATTTCGGCTACGTGGCAGAGCTTGTACGTAATTCCGCCGCAGTGCTTACTGCAACCTTGGAGCAAAAAAGCGATATTGTAGCTTCCTATCTCCACAATATCCACAACAGTGAACTACCCATCTTAAAATATAATGATGAAAACAGCCTTTCGTGTGTGGTGACGCTTGCCTATCTTTCTGCGCGCAACAAATATCGTATTGAGCGGGAGGAAAAAAGCGGCAAAGGATTTGCAGACTTTATTTTCCATCCGAAACGGCAAAACCTGCCAGGGATTATCCTAGAACTAAAAGCAAACAGCACACCACAAGAAGCCATTGCACAGATAAAAGAAAAGGAATACACCCAAAAGCTGCGCAATGAAAAAGTCCAAACCATTCTGGCGGTTGGACTTAGTTATAATACGACGGAGAAAGTGCATCAGTGTATTATTGAGGAATTATCTATTAGCAAAAGTTAGAATTTTCCAATCTCTGCACAGCCTCTATTATATAGATGGGTAATATTTGCTATACACAAAGAAAAATCTGAGCGTTTGTGAGTATAACAGTATCCATGCACTTTTAATTATGCCATTATTCGTTGCACAAACAATACATGAGAAAGGGATGTCAGAAAATGTAATTTATCCACAATATATTGCTTAAGGTTTAAATTATTCCAACAATATATTGGACAAATGATATCATTTTCCAACGCTCCCTTTCCTATTTAATATAGAGAGTTTTTTGATGTTTCTTATCCATATAATGAATCTTTACATTATTGTACTAAATATTTTCTATTGCATTCCTATCTCACAAATTTAAGCAATACAACAGAATCATTATTTTTAAGCAATCAAACCAACTGCCTATTTTTCTAAAATCTCTATCCAATCCTCCTCCCACCTATCCATACTAAGCAGATTATATGCTTTTCCATTTACAGCAATTTTCTGGCATGTTATAATATGTGGTGCTCTTTTTTGTATCTCCGCTAGTGCTTCTGCACAGGTCTTAGGACAATCAGGCAAATCTGTCAAAACCTTATTTTCAAACCCCCGATACTTCTTCCCAGTGAACTTATTCATCTTACCCACCATTTTTGTATCTTGTTGGGTTATAACAAACAAATTATGCAGATATCCATCATTCCCTGGAATCTCATCAGAATAAAAAGCAGCAACAATATCATTAAGTTTTCGCAAATAACAGCTCTTTGTAGGCCATATTGATAAAAAGTAATGATCTGTAACAATAAATACAACTTTCTTCCAACTCTGACCACCAATCATAACTGCATTTTGACTCATCAACTCTTTGTCTGCTTCCTGAAGTTCCTCTACACTGTACCCAGTTTCTTCTTGGTAATATTCCATATAATTCTCAACCATCTTTCCACGAATTATTTTACCAATCAAATAGAAAATGGCTCCGGCCCCAACCAATATTCCGAAAAACATCATACCAACATAGATATCGAAAATAGCCATCACAGCTCCCAAAATCAATCCAAGGAACATAATTACAATCCCACTAGAGTACCAAAATACTCCCTTACTCCCCTCCGTCCTATATGCCTTCAACAAGCTGCCATACTTTGCTGTCTTTTTTCGTAAGCTTTTATCTAACTCCATTCTCATAAGCTTTTCCCCCTTCTATTTCCTCTGTTATTTACTAATAATATTCACCCGCGCCTCATCCAGCACACGCAAATTACTAATGGGATTCCCCTTACAGTTCACCTGCTGCAAACAAGGCAAAGTAGATAAAACGTGCATATCTGCTACATAATTATCAGAAAAATCAATCTCCTCCAATTTCACAAGCTCTGCTGCAAAGTCCAATTCCTCAAGTTTATTATCTGCGATATCCAGCCTTTTCAGATTTGGAAAGTGTGTCAAAAAATTAATATGATCCACTAAATACACATCATCCCAATCCACATTTACAATCCCATAGCCACCGGATATCTTCACATTCTCATACAATTTAATACCTGCCAATTCCAATGATTCCAAAGAAGGATTATCAACAATCTTGTCAAAATCAATTTCGCATTCCATACCGCTGATATTCAGTTTCTTTAAATTAGGCAGCGAAAAAATCCCTGAAATATCCTCATAAGTTACGATACCACCTAAATCCAATTCTTCTAATGCAGTAAGGCGGCTAACATAATTTAAAGACTTATCGTCTGTATAGGAAGTGCATTCCAACTTTCGCAAATGAGAAAGACCTGATAAATCCAAATCTGCGGCAAAAGTACAACTATGTAAAACCAATTCCTCAAGATTTGTCAGTTTTGGAAGGAAGGTACAAGAATCAAACCCCTCCAACGTAAGATTCTGTAATTTTGACAGTTGAGCAAGCGAAGGTTCTGGACATTTATAGGGTTTATCGAGCGTAAGTTCTCTCAGTTCCAGAAGTTTATTCACACTGCTCATATCTGTCAACTCATCACAGTTTACAATTGACAAATGTTCCAGATTCTGCAATGCTTCAATTCCATTCAAATCAAGAAATTCCCCATCTTTAAGTTCCAAACTTTTTAACTGCGGCATCCTTTTGAGAAAATCCAGTGATTTTAAATATTCTGACTCAATGGATAACGACTCTAACGCTCCCCCAGACGCAAGTACAGAAAAATCATAAATATTATCTGCATTCGTAAGCGTAAGTGACTTTAATTGTTTTAAAGAAACCAGCGCATCCACATCACTCAAATTATTCGCATTAATAGAAAGCTGTTCTACATTGGAAAAAAGTTCAAGTCCTTCCAGCTGCTCAATCTCGTTCCTGACATAAAGTTCACGGATAGTAGAACAATTGTCAAATGCCTCTGCTTCCTTTTTAAAAGTTTCAAAATATGCGGAAACACTTTCTAATTGCAGTCCCTTTAAATTACAGCTTGAAAGGCGATTTCTGGTATCTAGTTTTTTCAATCCTTTAAAACGGTATAAATCTTTATACCCACTTTCCGTATCACGCGGAAATGTAAGCCATTTTAACTCTGCTTCTGGATTCTCTAACGGATTTTCAAAACTAATTCCCAAATAACTGTAATCCAAATCACTTTTATCGGAAATCCACTGAATTTTAGCAAGATCTTGCTCTGTTATGCTTTCTGCATCCTTGTCAAATACAATACACACCATCTGTCCCAGCATACCAGAGATCTCATCCTCCTCGGTCTGACTCTCGCCCGCATTCGTATTTACAGTTATATTAGGAACGGTATAAGGCACTGTATTTTTTGCTGCATCTTTTCCCTTTACCTGTGTCTTACAATAATCTATCAACCCTATAATTCCCACGAGCACTACAGCAGCGATAATTACTATAATACACCTTATCTTGGTATCAGGCACTGATGGAGTTGCTTGTTCCGGCAATGGTTGCCAATTTGGAATCCTAGGGGAATTTTCTCTTTGCTGATCCACATTAATAACAAACTCACTGCCGCAATACTCACATTTAACAACCCTTGTATTTCCTTCTGGCAATGTCAGCATAGCACCACAGCTTGGACATTTCGTTTCTTCAAGTCTTACAAGAATACTCAATCATGCTCCTCCTCTCACATTTCGTTTGGTAGTAGTTCTCCCCATTTTTCAATAACATTTCTATTGGATTGATTCTAATTCCATTCACATTTTCTGTACAGGTAATCAATCTCTGTGATAATATCAAAAACGCATACCCCATTTTATTAAGATATGCGCTTTATTATATATATTTTAGCCCTACAATTCTATATTGTCAAGATATTCCAAATATCATTATATTTTTACATATTTCTCCCAAAACAAACTTTTTCCTATTTTTCCTCTACGTGTTCCATTCCCAAATTATACGGGCAGATATCCCTGCACAAATGGCACGATATCTCCCAATTTTTTGTTTCTTCGTTATCCCCAAAGGCATAATCCCAGCACTTCTGCTGCTGTAAATGGGATTCCTGCAGCGCATTCACGGGACAAACCTCCACACATAAATTGCAATGATTGCAAATATTTTCCTGTACACAATCTGGTTCTAGTTCCAATTCTGTTAGAACGGCTCCCAGCCATACCATACTTCCAAACTCCGGCGTAATTAAAAGCGAATGTCTGCCTATTGTTCCAAGCCCTGCTGCCTTTGCTGCGTGCTTCTGTGAAATAATGGAACGCCACCGCTCAGTATGCTTATCCCATTGACTTTCATTTGTAGGTATTGGAACAGCTGCAATATGATGTCTGTCCATTTCAATACAAAAATCCAGCGCAATTGCGTCCATTTTTGCTGTTATGGAATTTCTTACTCTTGTATATGGCACCGCCGTTTTGCAAGCCAAAGTCCCTGCCGGAAAACGACAGGCAAATGAAATAACGGATTTACAGGTGGGCAGCACATCCAATGGATGATATCCTTTCGGCGCATCTGCAAAACGGTCAATACTTGCAATTCCGCATAAATCAGCGCCCAGAGAAAACATTATTTTTTTAACTTGCTCACGATCCATACTCCCCTCCATGCCGCCTTATGCGACTCAAATTAGAATAAAAAACACTAAATTGCTTTCTCCTCGATATCACCCACAGGTTTTTCAAGCCCCTCAATTACAATCCCATTTTTCTGTGCATAATCCCACAGTGCAGCATGAATTGCCTCCTCTGCCAAAAGAGAACAGTGCACTTTCACTGGCGGAAGTCCGTCTAATGCTTCCATCACTGCTTTATTGGTTACTTGCAGTGTCTCCTGCACCGTTTTTCCTTTTACAAGCTCTGTCGCCATACTGCTTGTTGCAACTGCTGCACCGCAGCCAAAGGTCTTAAACTTCGCCTCCTGAATAATACCATTATCATCAATATCCAAATATATCCGCATAATATCGCCGCACTTGGCGTTTCCCACAGTTCCCACGCCGCTGGGGTTCTCCAGTTCCCCGACATTGCGCGGATTATTAAAATGCTCCATAACTTTTTCGCTATACATTTTCTTACCCTTTCCAACTACTATAATTTATACTGCTTAACTGTTAAATTTTCCGAGTAACCGGACTACATAACGCCAACCATCTACGTTTAACCAGTGCAGTATGGTAAATTCTGGCGTTATGCAGTATAGCACGAATCTACCTCACGCTAACGATACACACGAGCGTTTAGATTTTCCTTTCTGCAAAGTACGTATTGCCCGCTTATGCAATATGGACGGTGCAGAAATTGGAAAATCTTAACGGTCGTTCGTATCACTCACAACACTTTTTGCTCCTGCTTTACAAAATCTTCATACAATGGCGACATATCACGCAGCTTTTTCACAATCTCTTTTAACTGCTCCACTGTAAAATCAATTTCTTCCTTTGTAGTTTCTGCTGATAATGTCAAGCGCAGCGAACCGTGCGCAATTTCATGCGGAAGCCCGATTGCCAACAGCACGTGCGATGGGTCAAGCGAGCCCGAAGTGCAGGCAGAGCCCGACGAAGCACAAATTCCCTTTTGATCAAGCAGAATCAACAGCGATTCCCCTTCAATAAAACGAAAACAAAAATGTGCATTCCCCGGAAGTCTGTTCACCGCATCACCGTTTAAGCGACTGTAGGGAATCTCTTTTAAAACCCGCTGAATTAAATAATCCCTTAATGCTATTTCCTTTTCTGCATTCTCTGCCATTTTTTCAGCTGCTGCCTTTGCGGCTGCACCAAAGCCTACAATTCCCGGCGTATTATGCGTACCTGCCCTACGTCCGCGTTCCTGTGCACCACCGTGCAGATATGCGCCAATACGAACATTTTTTCGTATATATAGCAAGCCTGCCCCTTTCGGCGCATACAATTTATGCCCGCTGGCACTCAATAAATCAATATTCATCTCGTCCACATTCATTGGAATATGTCCGTATGCCTGCACCGCATCCGTGTGAAACAAAATCCCATGTTTTCTTGCCAGCGCTCCAATCTCCTGAATTGGCTGAATCGTTCCGATCTCGTTATTCGCTGCCATAATACTAATTAAAATCGTATCTGGACGGATTGCCTGCTCTAGCTCGTCCAGCTTAACCCTTCCATACTCGTCTACCTGAATATATGTAACTTCAAAACCCTGTTTCTCCAAATACTGGCAGGTGTGCAGCACCGCATGATGTTCTATCACAGAGGTAATGATGTGCTTCCCCTTGTTTTGATACGCTTCTGCAGCAGCTTTGATTGCCCAGTTATCTGTCTCGCTGCCTCCTGCTGTAAAATAAATTTCCTTTGCATCTGCGCCAATTAAATCCGCCGTCTGGTGACGCGCCTCATCGACCGCTTTCATACTTTTTCCCGCAAAACTATATATTGCCGAGGGATTGGCATACTGTTCGCAAAAAAATGGTTTTATTGCCGCAAATACCTCCTCTGACACTTTCGTAGTCGCCGCATTATCTAAATAAATCATCGTTTTCCTCCATTATTGTTTTATAAATAATGTTTCTATAAAAACCTTATATTACATAATTGTCTGCCACTTTCTCCTGCTCGATTTCCAGCAAATCCTGCAAAGTAGTGTTATCCACCACATTGTTTACTGCATCATAAACACGCCGGTAAACCTCAATGGTTGCGCATTTTCCGCTGCGCTCACAGGGAAGAGCGTTCTCGGATAAACATTCCACCGGTGCAAGTGAACCTTCTGTTAACCGCAGAATCATGCCGACCGTATATTCCTTGGGAGGTTTCACCAATTGATAACCGCCTTGAGCGCCGCGCGTACTTCGCACATAACCTGCTTTATTTAAAACAGCAATAATCTGCTCCATATATTTCTCAGAAATCTCCTGCCGCATGGCAATATCCTTTAACCTCACCGTTTTTTTTTGATGATTTGCCAAATCTATCATAATCCGCAATGCATAGCGGCCTTTTGTCGAAATTATCATTAAGCGCCTCCTTTCATATTGAAAACAGCAAGTATACTACATAACGCCAGAACTTAGCGTACTGCACTGGTTAAACGTATACAGCTGATGTTATATAATTAGGTTACTCGGAAATTTTAACGGTTAAGAAGTATACATTACCTATACAAATTCTAAAAAACCGTTTTAACAACCGTTGTTTTATCCTATATATCATATATATCATTTAATTCCTATTGTGTCAATAGGCTTTGTATGTTTTCAAAAGATTCTTGGAAAGCACTATTATTTTCCTCCAATCCACCCAGTCACCACCAACGCCGTGCCCCCCGCCAGCATTCCCATCACAACCGGCTGCACCACCGTGATCAGCACAATTACTGCTCGATTATATTTATAAAAACGTTTCTTTTGCCAATCCACACCTGCCTGCGCCAGCCCTTGCAGCGCACATAACAGCACGCCGCTAACCACCAGCAGACGCGCAGGAAATGCAGGTGGTATCTGCTCCTCGCCAAGCCGCTCTATCTGAATCGCAAACGTTTTATCCTTGGCAATCTGTTCCTCCACCACACTGGAAATCTCCAAATTTTCCATATTTTCACTGCCTGATTTTTCCGCAATATAGCCCTCGAACCACTGTAACGAAGCACAATGAAATAATTTCTGAAACAGCACTTCATCCACAACGCGCGCCGCCACTGCGTCACCATCCTCATATACAATAATAGAGTCGTCCGCTTTCCGCTGCGCCATCTGTTCCAAAATTTGCGCTGGAAGAATATACCCACATTCTGCTTTATCACGCAGAACCATTTGTTTTACTTCTTCCTCACTGCTGCACAATACAAACTTTACAAGCCCTTGATATTGTGTCAAGGTTTCTTCCATAAAACCATCCGCATCATATACTGCTGCTACAATTGACGTTTCCGTGCTGTTTTCCATTTGCACTGCTGCTGCCGATAAAATCACAACTAAACATAGACATACCCATAAACTTTTTTGATAAAAAAGCCTCTTGAACAGGATCCAAAATATCGTCATCCAAAATGACGCTTCTGTCGTTTTATAAGTTTTGCCATCATCCTGTATATTCTTTACTACTTGCGTATTGCTGCTCTTATACCGGGCATTTTGTAAATTTTGTGCTTTCTTTTCTCCCTCCTTTATTTCTTCCGCAATTTCTTCTTTATTTATTTTCTTTATATCCACTCTATTTGTATCCTGAAACATTTCCTGATTTTTCAATATATTATTATTATTGACATTTCTCCTATGTAATCCTTCTACGCTTTCCTGCCGCCATTTTACGTTTTTATCCTTCCCCTTTACTCCCAGCATTTTTCTCTCTGGCAGAGTCATTCCAAACCATGCAAACACAAAGCATACACAACTCCACACCGCAAGCCCTAAAATAACCTCTGAAAAATTTTGTGTACTTCCTGTAAATAGCATTGTAAACGCTGCCTTAATATACGCCGCTGGCACAAATGCACCAACCGCCGCAATTCCCTGCGGAAGCAGTACACTTGGAATAATACAACCAGCCGCATATCCTTGCGCCAATGCCAAAAGCCCCAGCACAAGTACAGCCCTTTGATGCTCCCCAACATATTGATACACCATCAAAGCATACATTGCTGACAATGCCAATACAAAAAATACTGCCACCGCCATTTGGGGCGTAAACACCACTGACAGCAGCGCCGCAAACGGCGGATAAAGTAACAGACAAAATGGCAAAACACCTACTAACGCCATAAGCAGCAGCAACGCCGACCATTGGCTTGCCAACTGCCACGCAAAAGGAACACCCAAACGCCGCCATGCCATGAACTGCTGCAAATGATTCCTTTTGCAAAAGTTTCCAATAAATAATGCTGCGACAAGCAAATATATCGCGAAAAAAGCACTTCCATAATATACTGCATATGTATGATTTCCCGTCACTGACAAGCTGATATTTTCCCATAAACTTTCGCGTGTTAATGCAATGCTTAGGTTAAATCGGTTGATATCATAATACATCTCTTCAAGCAGATTCTTAACACCAGCTTCCCCTGCCAACGTTTCTGCTGCATAAATCTCAGCCTGCGCGGTTTGCAGCATACCAACGCCAGCGTTTGCAAGTTCCTCAAATACCTTACTGTTTGTAACGCTTGCGTCCACGGATTCCGGCAAATACACGGCTACAGGCGCATTGCTTCCCGTTAATATTTCATTGACCAAATCATCTGGCAGTATCAAAAGAGCGGTAAGCGCACCATTCTCCAATAACGCCATGCCCTTATCTACTGTCGTCTTTTCAAGACTGCACCAACTTTTCACTGACTCCAATTGTTCTACATAGGATACCGCAAGTTTTGTCAGCATATCCTCTGGCGCCACATATCCAATGCGCACTGTTGTTTTCTGGGTATTATTGCCGCCCCAAATCTGCCTTGTACCAAACACAGTAAGCCCCATTAGTACTACACATGCAATAACAAATATTACAAGCCTCTTTAAAAGAACAGGAAGCTGCGCTACTGCCCTTTTCCATTCCGTCACAAACCAAATATACATAATAATTTCCTTCCGATTATGTCAAATTTTAAACCTATATACTAAGGAACTGTTCAAAAAAACTTTTCATATCGCTTTTCTTTTTCTCTGATAGAAAATTGCAAAAGCAATTACGCAATAATTAGTTATACTAAGCGGCAAAAAAACTGATGCTATATACGTCTTCCTAATCCTTTTCCTTTCATAATACTCACCTATTTCATAAGCTATTAGCATTGATTTTATTTACTTTTAGACTACATCACGCATCGGAATTGCAATCGTTTCTTATAGATTATATAATATTAAACGATAAAGTACAAGCTATGAAAGAGGCACCATAATAAAAGTAAACTATTTTAGGAATAAACTTATTGTTTTACCAAACGACAACGAAAAATTGGGGATTGCCAACAATTTTTTTTGTAAAGTCTATTCCCTCTGGGAAATGATTGCGGTATAATAAAGTCATTGTCAAATCAAAAATTAAAATATCGTTATGACAAAAAACGAAAGAAGTACACAGGGAAGGCTTTACCGATTTTATTCCATTCTTGTCTATCACAAGAAATGATAATAAACGATTTTGTTTTGATAAGGACAAGAAAATAGTGTTTGAATTACAGAAGCAATTGCGCCAATCAAAGGGACTTTTTCAGATTGTTTGCTAAAACAGCTTACGGAATTTAAAGAATGGAAAAACAGAAAAATTCATAGAAAGTTTAAAATCAACTAAGGAACTGTTCAGAAATTACTTGTGACAAGTATGCCGTATAAATGTTCCTATACAAATTACTTTGTAACTGGAAGAAAATCGCAGGCATAGGAGGCAAAGGCATAAAGAGCAATGCCTTATGTCAAGATTTTCTGATGCCGCAGATGGACATTTAGACAAGTAATTGTCATGCGGTATTTGTTAACAGTTCCTAAGGAGGGTGGGACAATGGAACGATCTGCATTTACAATAAAGGATTTTTTGCGGAATTTATTTGGTTGGCGTGGACGGCTTTCACGTTCTGGGTATTGGACACTCTGGCTTTTTGTTTGGTTTATCAATAGCGTGCTGGGCCGAGTATTTGCGATTATTGCGGATTCCTCTCATCACGAAATTCTTGACACAACCTTTCCCCTTGTCTGCCTGCTTTGGTATATAGCAACGTATTTTGCGCTGCTTTTTGCCGCCATGCGCAGATACCACGATTCCGGAAATCCGGGCTGGCTGGCACTGGTTCTTCACGGGTTTGGTCGGCTGTGCGTAATAGGAAGCGTAGGCTGGCTTGGGTTCTTTTTCCTGCTGTCCGGCATCGGAAACGTATTTCCGGACAATGATAAAAAATTCTTACGGGTATTGGGTGGGGGAGTCTTGGTTTTCGCTGTTGGCTTTATCCTCTGCATTGCAGATTTCCTGTTCCTTATACGCAAATCAGAGCCGGAAGAAAACGAATACGAGAAGCTGCCTCTAACAAAATAGCCGGAGTAATACGATATCTAATATAATCGGAGTTTAATGCGACATCCCCATTTAATAAAAAAAGGAGAACAAAAATGGAAATTACAGAACAGTTTAAAAAAGAAATCGAACCTTTCACTTGGGTGGACTATAGCCCAGACACAGGCGCAGGTGTCTGTTTAACGGTAAGGGAAGGCGGGTATCTACAAGAAATTTTTGATACGCGCGCAGACGATGGTTTCATAGGTAATGGTTATGATTGGGCTAGTTTGGCTCATAAGTTTTTGAACGAAAAGTATCCAGAGTTACAAGAAAAAATTGATTTTGACCCTGAAGCTGGTATGTTCTGTGCCTATTCAGAAGATAAAGAAGCATTAGCAGACTTTATTCATCTTTTCAAAAATGCGTGTGAAGATAAAGCCTTCATTTCGGATATATTCCGTCGTGTCGAATGGGACGAATATTAATTTAAAAAGACTTCCTGTTCTTCAGCAAACAGCCCATCAAATAACCTGCTGCGATTAGGGACACCTTCAAAGGGCTGTCGCATTAAAGGAAACGTATACAAGATAGCATAACACTATGCTGTGTTTTATACAATATCTTGTATCATCAAAATTTATCGCGACAGCCCTATCCAGCTCACTCTTGGGCGCGTCATCAAGCAGTATCCACTTTGACTTCTCTTTTTTTTAATTCAAATCCAGCGACGGTACATCTCTGCCGCTGACATAAAGCTTCGCATTTTCTCCATTCCGAGTGAACACAAACAGTCTGTCCGCACGGATCCTGTTATCCGTAATAGGATATTATAAACACTGTTACTTAAATATTTTTACACTATCGCCCGTTTCACCTACAAAAGCGATATAGCCGTCCGGAGGAAGGTCGATGGTATTCATTGCGTCCTTGATGTGGGTGCTGTACAGCAGCTCTCGGAACTTGTTGTAGACGTATACAGCAGAGTTGTCAGGACGTTCGACAGCGATACTCTTTCCGCTCATATCTTCCCCGATACGATACCATGCGGCTTCACTGCTGTGAAGGGGAATTTCGGAAATATCAGCGGTAAACACTGGGAGGCTGTCCACGCTGCGACAGCGCGTCCCATCGCTCAGCTCAAAGGAAACTGCCGATATTCCGTCCGCATAGGTTTGCTCGGTGAGCTCTATGTCAAACAAATCTCTGTTTGCAGTGCTCGGTATGGAAGTAAAGAAAAGGGCATGATGTTCATCGGTTATTTTTTCCGCTTTTGTGACGCCCCTGCTGTTTTTTGCCAGAATATAACCGGGGAATGCCTGATCTGTCACAATCCAGTAAAATGGCGTTTCATAGTTCTGGGAGGTCCATTTTTCGTTATATGTGACGAATACTGTCTGTGAAAGCTCGTCCCAGCTTTGCTGCACACTGGGGGAGACGGGATTTTCTTCCATTTTTTCCCCTGTGTACATACTGTCTGACTTATTTCCAAGTCCTGGGTATACGGCGAACAACTCCGTTCTGATGAATATTTTGCCATCCTTTTCCTCGAAATAAACGATCTCCCTGTCTGCAGTCATCCTGCCACTGTCATTTACCCTGACAAAACTTCCGCTTTCGGTAATCTTAAATCTTTCGGGCAATGTGTTGTCAGTGCCCAATTCCTCCTTGTACATCGTGGTATCGTCAAATGTAATCCTGCATATTTCGGCGATTCCGAATGTGCCGCTGCAGTACAGGCCCTCATATTTTTGATAATGATCGGGGATAATGTCCGTTATTTCCGGCTCTGGAGGAGTCAGATCACTTACCGCCTTTCCTTGTTCTGCAAGCGCCACGTCCATCAGAGCAGACGCCATAAGTCCTGCATATTGGCTGCTGCCATTTCCGGCGGTCAGTACCGCTATGCTGATCTGTTCATCGGGAGCGACAAGGAGGCTCGAGTTCATGTACGGCACGTCTCCGCCCTTGCCCATGACCTTTATGTTTTCTTTTTCGTACTTGACTTGTTCCACAAAGTCCCAGCCCAGACCGTAGCTCTCGTATTTTACGTCATCATTCCATCGGGTGGACATCTGTGTTTTGGCATCATCGGAAAGCAGAATGTCATTTCCTGTAAAGAAAGCGCTGCCGAAATTTGCCACGTCAGAAGCGGTGGCATAGATGCCGCCCGTACCTGCCGCCATTTCATAAGGGTATTCGATTGGCAGAGAGCCGCGATAGAGAGATACCTGTGTGTCGCCCGTATCGCCCGCATACAGGCTCCAAGCCGTTCCCGTATGGTCTGCGCCTATCTTTGAGGCGATGTTATTTCTCACATAATCCGTAAAGCTCATACCGCTGACATTTTCTACGATATGCTCCATAAGCATAAAGCCCATATTATTATAGCAGGCATATTCTCCGGGAGCGGCTTTGAAACGTAACCCCGACACGATATCAAGTGTATTGTCATGAACGAAACTGTCAACATCATCATAAAGATAATGGTTTATCGGCAGACCCAAAGGTATGCCCGATGTGTGATTCATAAGCATACGCACGGTGATGTCCTTGTACCGCTCGTCATCCATCTTGAAATCGGGGAGATACTTTGTGACCGGAGCGTCAAGTTCGACCTTTCCCTCGTCAACAAGCTGCATGACCGCCAAGGAAGAATACATTTTGCTTACAGACGCAATACAATAGATCCTTTCCTGCGAAGCAGTTGTTTTGTCTGTAAGTTCCAATTGTGCGGATTCAGCATTCACCGCATTTCCAGCAGATGCGTATACAGTTCCTGCCATACACAAGGCGGATACTGCCGCAATGATCTTTCTCTTCATCATGATTTAACCTCACTTTCATTCTGTCATAAGTTCAGTCACGGATATTTTTCTGATACTGCCTGCGCTGATGTAGGTGATAATCAGGCAGTATAATACAAGCGCTGTCGTCGTGCCAATCATCAGCGGCAGGCTTTCGGGAATCTGTACGCCAAACGCTGCCATCCAAAATGCACGCTGTACCCATACCGCCAACACCGCAGCGATGCAGGAGGAAATAATCGTTACTGGGAGAATACGCAGGGTAAGCTGTAGCATAAGCTCCCTTGATGTATAGCCCATACTTTTCATGATACCAAATTCTCTGCGCTGTCTTTTTACGGCGGATACGGCTATGATGCCCAATATCACAGCCACCACAACGGCAATGAATATCACGGCGCAAAACGAGAATGTCTTTGTAACCGCGGCTATGGATTCCATCTGGGATTTCAAAAAATCCTTCATGGAGGATATCTCCTTTATCACGAAACGGCTGCTGTTTCCGCTGATAACAGTGTCGCCTATTCTGATCGCATAGTCAACGTCGGTAACACCGTATTGAGAGATGAGCACAGCCATTTTCTCGTCCGCTTTCGCCCTGATACGTTCCTCAAGACTTCCCTGTACAGTCTGTTCATACGCCGTGTCCTTTGCGCTCGCACCATACAGAGCGGTGAGCTTATCCGTAAAGGCAGGACGCTCATCCTCGTTTTTGAGCGTGATCTCCACCGCGTTTGGGCGGTCGTTTGGGCGAATGCGCCGGAAACCGTCCTCGGTCATGTAGACGCTGATGCCGTTGTTGTTCATGGCGGTTACAATGCCTGTTATGATATAGCTTTTTTCACAGACATCGCCCTTGATGATGATACTGTCGCCTACGTGCCGGTTTTCTGTCTTCTCTCTCCTTGCCGAAATCATGATTTCGTTGTCGTACTCGGGGAAACGTCCCGCTTTCAGGCGGATATTATCCGTGAGAGAATAATCGGCGTAGGAAAAGACAGCCGCACTCTGGTTGCAGCCTTTTACTTCCACATAATCCCCCATTGCGCGCGTCAGAAGAACCTTTTCCACTTCGGGGAACTTACGGATTTCCTCGCAGAATTTTTCCCCGTTCACTCCGTTCATCATAATGATGTTTATGTTGGGAGTTTCCATTCCCAAAACGCCTATCAGTCCGTTATAGCCGCTCTTGAAGAAGTCAAAGAGGTACATGCTGAACATGATGGCAACTCCTGCGGCGATTATACAGATACCCGTACCGATATTCGAGCGAAGATCGTTTCCTATTCCCTTGAAGGCAAGTCGGATATTGATGCTGTGTTTCATTTTTTCAAGCGGAAGTATATTTTTCCCGAAATGATGAGTCTTTATGCCCTTGCGAAATGCCACGACGGGAGGGAGCTTTTTCACCCTTGCCGCCCTTGACAGCGCAAAGAGCGTGACGAGCGCTATGATCGATATTGCCACGATAAGAATGCGGAGAATATTCACATCCGTATGCACGTTGCGGTTCATCATACCCCTTGTGAGTGTATCCATGACCGGGGAAAAGGCTGCCGCTGTTATGCCGCCTATGATCGCGCCAATTCCCCCTGTAAAGATATATTCACAGATGTAGGAGAAGGAAAGCTCACGGCTTGTATACCCCAATGCTTCCAGCACGCCGATCTGCACCATCTGTTCCTCCATGTCCTTTGAGATTTTGTGAAGGATCAGGAAGAGTGCGGATATCATGGTGACAATGGAAAGAAATACGCTCATATACAGAAAAACAGCAAGATAAGCGGTTTCTACCATTTTCTCCATATCTTTATCAAGTGGCATTACTGCACTTAAAACATTCTCATTTGACTTTGCGGCGCATTTTTCATAGTATTCCTCATAGGAGAATTCCCTTTCCGTGTCAAATGCGATCATGCGGTATTCCTCATAGACAGCGGACAACAGCACCCTGTCCTCCTCTGAAATGATACATTTTAACATACTGCTGGAATTATATAAACCCGTGTTGTAAAAACCGGCTATGGTAAAGGGGTAATCCCTGCCGCCTGAAACAAAAGTAAAGGTTTCCCCCGGTGTATAGCCGGCTGTGATCTCAAAATACTGGGGCAGCCATATTGGATGAGACAGCTTTTCAATCTCATCATCGGGGAAGGCATTCAGTTTTTGGAAATTTTCCATCTTCCGCTCTGTGTTTTCGTCCGCAAAGATCATATTATAGGCGATACTTTCACCCTGCTTTGATAGTGCTGATGCACCAGCGCCATAAAGTACACTGCTTTCCCGGACATCGGTCACATGATACTCCTCTTCCAGAATATCACGGTATATATCACGATATTTGTCAGCCTGAAATAACAATACAAAATCAGCACAGCCTGTTTCCTCAAAGGCGCGGTCAAATGCGCTGCCAATCTGTGTAATGCTGACCGCAAAGGTTGCCATGAGAAATGTCGTGACAAGGGTGAGAAAGACAATGGCTGCCGCCTCACGCTTGTTTCGCTTTAGATTAAATAAGGATAATCGGAATATCTTCATAAGTCACCACCCCATCTCATCAAGGAATACGGTCAGCTTTTCACGGCGCTCTTTTAAATCGTCCTCGCCGTATTTTGCCATTCTGTGTTCGCCGACAACTTTGCCGTCACGCAGATAGATGACCCGTGTCCCGCGCAGTGCGGTCTTGATATCGTGCGTTACCATCACGATGCTCTGACCGTTCTCGTGTACCCCGGTGAAGATGTCGAGAACATCTTTGCCTGATGCAGAGTTGAGTGAACCGGTAGGCTCGTCCGCGAAAAGAATTTTCGGCTCGTTTATCACAGCGCGCACGATTCCGACACGCTGTGCCTCACCGCCGGAAAGCTGGTTTGGATATTTCTTCTGCATTGCCTCAGTAAGCCCCACTTTTTCGAGCAGTTCCTTTACCCTTTTGATCAGCGCGGGGGAGTTTTTCTGCACGGCAAATGCGCCCGTTAACACATTGTCAAGGACGTTCTGGTTTTCAAGCAGATAGATGCTCTGAAAAACGAATCCGCAGTTTTTTCTCCGAAACACCGCAAGCTGATCGTTCGAATAGTCCTGAATCTCGGTATCACCGAAGAATACCTTTCCAAGAGTGGGCTTATCCATTCCCGAAAGCGCGTAGAGCAGGGTGGACTTGCCCGAACCCGAAGCGCCCATGATGACCGTAAAATCGCCCTCCATAATCTCCAAATCGAGATTCTTGATAACATGCTGCTGTGCGGCGCCGTTTGAAAAAGACTTGCACAACTTTTCTGTATGCAAAATAGGAATCATATATAACACTACCTTTCTAATCACAATTTTAATACATGATTGTTGTTTTTATGCGCAGACCCATGCAGAAGAAATATGCCGCTAAGGCGGCACACGGGTCGCGCGCGAGTAGGAAAGATGAATCTTCTCTACTCAATTGATAGTATTATACAAGATCCCGTTCATAATTTCCTTGTCAAATTCTTGTTAAATTCTTGTCTTTTTCTTAATTGGACGGATTAGGAATTGTAGAAAAATAAGTGATACCAATTGTGCAGGATATTTCTTCGAGGTTAAATTGCTCCAAGTCAAGATATGTCAGTTATTCTTCTACAGTCCCTTAACTAAGCGGAATAAGCAGCATTACGCACAGTCCGTTTTCGCTCCTGACAGACAGTTCACCGCCCATTTTATCCATGAGTATCCTTGCGATATACAGACCTAAACCACTGCCTTCCTTGTCGCCCTGTTCCTTTCCACGGTAAAATTTGTTGGTAATAAGCTCTATCTCATCTTCGGGAACGCCCGGGCCGCTGTCATGAATTGACACTTCAAGAAATCGCTCATCCAGACGGAAAGAAATATCTATAGGCGTATCTGCGTACTTGTAAGAATTAAATAGGATATTGCCAATAACCTGTGATAAACGCAGCTTGTCCATATGCACAATGACCTGCGGTATTTCGGAGATACGCACAAGCCCTCTGTCATCATATTCGGATACGAGCGCTGTGATAACAGCAGAATTTTCGTCCGCGCAGTTTACCTTGAACGCACCTAAGTCCTCCAAAGTGGAAGAAAACAGGTCGCCTACAAGCAGCGCGATCTCATCCGCTTTTTTATAGACGTTATTCATCTTCACGATCATATCTTGTGTAACAGTGATTTCCTGCCCCTCATTCTGAGAAAATACCGCTGCCATCAGTTCAGATGTGAGTTTAATACCCGTCACAGGCGTTTTCAGGTCATGAGAAAGCGATGCAATAAGTTCACGCTCTTTTTTCTGCAAGGAAAGCTCTCTTGCTCTGGACGCTTTCAGTTCCTCCCGCATGATATCAAAGCTTTCAGAAAAAGCGCCAAACATATTGCCCCTATCCATTTCAAGAGGTCGGTCAAGATCCCCCGCCGCCACATAAGATGCAAAATCTTTCATCTTCGCAAATGGGCGCAGGATCGCTTTGCGGATATACGCCCCGAAAGCTGCCGCCGTACCGATCAGGAGAAAACTGCATACACAGTAAACAACGATGATATTTGTACGCAGACGGTCGAAATGCTTATCGCTGTCTGTAAGCACGACACTGCCTGTTATCTGATTATTCTCTGTGATATAGGTATAGGGATAACACCTTTTCATTGCCGTCTCAACGGTTATCACTTCCGAACGGTCAGAACGGTTATCATAAATCACATTCCCGTTTACGTCAAGTATTACATATTCCCGTTCCGATGCTGTGTTTTCAGGCGGCATATCGTCCAGAACCATCTTATGCGCGATCTCATTAAGCAAAAGCACGTCATGATTATTTTGTGAAAAATCATCTATACCTGTGATCTTCACAACGGCAAACAGCCCCGCAGCAAGCAGCAGTACAAAAAGCGCCATAAATCTGTAATATCCTTTCATAGCGCTGTCTCTTCCATCATGTAGCCCACACCCCATATGGTTTTTATGAGCTGCGGTTCTTTGGGGTCGGCTTCGATCTTTTCACGCAGATGCCGGATATGTACGGCGATGGTACCCTCGTTGATATGTTCATCCTCCCACACATCTCTGAGCAGATCGTCCTTTGAAACAACCTTGCCCCTGTTTGCGAAAAGATAATACAATAGCTTGTATTCCAGTGCTTTGAGCGTGATTTCCCTACCGTCTGCAATGATCTTGTGTATGTTTGTGTTAAGGTAGACTTCACCTGTCAGTTTCACAAGACCGTCCTCATTCTGTTGAAAATTCCCGACAGCGTGTGCAGTATCACGTGCCCTGTCGTATCTTAAAACGGCAGCTTTCACCTTGGCAAGCAGAACACTGAGCGTATAGGGCTTTTTGATATAATCATCGCCGCCTATGTTTAGAGCGATCAGCACATCATCGTCACTTGTCCGGGCACTGATGAAAAAGATCGGCAGGTCATAGTTTTCCCGTATCTTTTTGCAGAGATCGAAGCCTGATTTTTCGCCAAGATTAATATCAAGCAAGAGCAATGAAACATCGTGTTTTTCAAGAAAAGCGACCGCATCAACATAGCTTGTGACATAGGAAGTCTTTACGCCAAACATATTGAAATATTCAGAAGTAGCCGTGGCTATCATTTCATCATCATCTATTACTAGGACTTTATAGCTTTCCAAATTTATACCTCATCTCACTTATTTAGGAATTGTATATTGACGCTCGTTAAGATTTTCCAATTTCTGCACAGCCTATATTGCAAAAGCAGGCAGTACGTGCTGTGCACAAAGGAAAATCTAATCGTTCGTGAGTATAGAAAAATAAGTGATACAGATTGCTGAAGATATTTCTTCAAGAATGTATGTCAAAAAACACAGGCGTAGCGGGTCACGGCGAGTTTTTTTGATATGCATAATTGGAGAAATAACCAAGTCAAGCTGTGTCAGTTATTTTCCTACAGTTCCTTATCATATTTGTAGTTGCAATATCATTTTTTATATATACCAAACCTTGCTTCAAAAGTCAATCATAAATGTATTTGGTATAATAAAACCCGCACACCTTTACAGATACGCGAGTTATGCTATCCTATTTGGTTTCTCGTGATTTCTTCGTTAGGGGTATCACTTATTGATTTCGGTTTCTCTTGCAAAATTCACCCAAAAAGACAACTACCCAAATACACTTTTATTTCCCCACCTTCTCAATTACACAGCTATGCTTCTTATCTGCATTATCCTTATTATAATTCAACCCAACAAGCAAAATCTCCCCGCTATAATGTTCCAACGCCTGTGTATACTGTCTATCCTTTATCTGCTGAATTGCCGCATGAACCGACTTATTATACTTTAATTCCACCACAAGCGCAGGCTTTCCAGTATGTGGCAGCGGCAAGAATACGATATCCGCAAATCCTTTCCCTGTTGGGAATTCTCGTATTAACTTATAATCCTTCCTTGCGCTATAATATGCCAAACCAATTGCACACGCCATTGTATTTTCATCATTATAAGTTAGAATAGACGCAACTTCAGAGTGTGCCTTATCCAATTCCGCGGCAACGCTGTCTTCGTTCCCTTGCAAAGTATCCTCAAGAAGCTGCTCCGATGCCTTTAGCACACGCATAACCTCTTTCCAGCCGCCGACGCTCATTGCATTTTCAAACTCTCCGATAATTTCCTTATTGGGAACAAATACTTCCTTTTGATTCGCGTCATATCCCAAATATCCCAAATGAACTAGCAGCGTCAGCACATCATCCTTTGTCTTAAAATTGCGCATATCGTTTTGAAAACTGTTTGTGTTCACCTTTACACGACCACCGCCAAGCACTTGCAGGATATCTGCCCGAAGCCCATCAAAATCCATATCCATATAAATTTTCAGCGCTTCGTAAGTTTCCGTTGAAGTCCAATAATTCGAGAAATCCTGACAAATCATTGCTTCCACTACAGACTTCGGATTATAGATATGCTGAAATTTTTTAAACCTATAGCCATCATACCAGCTACTTGTTTCCATAAAATCCATACCAAACCGCTTACAAAGCGCCTGCACTTCGTCTTCTGTAAAGCCGGTAAACTCCTCCAATGCCTTCTGATCGGTCATAGAATATTCCCAGAACATATTCAGTGCTGAATGCTGCCCATATTTTTTCACTGGAAGAATCCCTGTCATATAGGCAAGCGCAACATACGGCTGATCCTTTAAAAGATTGCGTAAAAAATCAAGATAATGCTTCTGCATTGCCTCTGATTCTTGTCTTTCACGCATTACACAGTCCCACTCATCAATTAAAAAAATAAATTCTTTCTCCGTTTTCGCATAAATGCGCCTTAGTGCATCCGCAAGTCCGATGTCCTTTTTCTTTATCAGTTCCCCATATTCTTCCCAAAGTTCTTCCAGCACTTCCTGTTCCAGATACTTTGTCACTTCCTGATTATTCGCACCAATCAAAAACTGCTGCATATTCAGGTAAATAACATTATATTGATTTAAGTGCTCCTGATAAGTTTTGTTATGTTCTATCTTTCGCGCCTGAAACAATTCCGCAGAATCGCAGCCGCAGCTATAATAGGCAGCAAGCATTTTAAGTGCCATTGATTTTCCAAAGCGCCTTGGTCTGCTGACACAAATATATTTTTCCTGTGTATTAATAAGTTCATTTGTAAATGCAATTAAATTTGTTTTATCCACATATATTTTGGAACGAACAGCTTCCCGAAACCCTTTATTCCCCGGATTCAAATAGTATCCCATAAAAACACCTCCCGCATAGTTCTTATTATACGGGAGGAATAATAAATTAACAAGAAATTTCCACCAAACTACATTATTCTTTAAAACAATTCAACCTTAGGAACTGTTCAAAAATAACTTTTAATACTGCTTGTCTTTTTCTCCGATAGCACCACTAAAAATCAATTACATAACCCGCTATGCGCTTGATTTTTGAGTGGCACTCTCAAAGAAAAATCCTATGCGTTATTTAAAAGTTATTTATTAACAGTTCCTAATCAAATATAAAAATTTCCTCAATTGGTGCTTCCACTGCTCTTGAGATATCCACTGCAAGCTTTAGCGAGGGATTATACTGTGCCTTTTCCAGCCGCATAATCGTTTCTCTGCGCACACCCACCTGTGTGGCAAGCTGCTCCTGCGTCATATTTTTCATCTGGCGAAAGGTCTTTAATCTGCATTCAAAATCCGGCATTCCCTATTCCTCACTTTCACTGTACAAATCGTCATGATCATAACGATATAACAGATATTCGGAAAGAAACAGTGCAAGCGCAAATGCAAGAGAAACCAAAATCACCATTGCAATCAACGTATATTCCAGATTCCCCAGCAGTCTGCCAGAGCCTACCAGAAACAGTGTGACGCCGATAATCACAAATGCTGTTTTCAATGCGGTTAACTGTGCTCTAATAAGATTTTCCCTATAGCGTTCATCCATCAGGATTCCCGACATTTTCCCTTCATAGAAAAAGCCGAAAAATCCAAAAAAAGCAAAGGCAAAAAACGGACTGATATTTTTATCTAAATGGTAGGTATAAAATCCAAGAAACCCAAAAAATCCAAAGCAGCCAAAAAATCCGAAAAACGGACTAATTTTCCTCGTTTTATTTGAATCTGCAACTTGTCTTTTTGTTTCCCTATCTGTTTTTATAATAAAAAACATAATATAAAGCATATACAAAACCGCTAAGACAACGGAAGCTATCATTGGTAAATCTTTCCATTGGAATATATATTCCGAATAGTCCATCGGCGCCAAAATCCTCGATTCATTAAAATTCACCGAATACCAAGACGACGCTAAATTTAACAACACAACAACTACACCTATAATAACTGTCCATTTTTTCTGATTTTTCTTCATTTTACAACCTCCATTTGTGATATATTTATCTCTTTATAGGACAAATATATCACTTTACAATAAAGCTGTCAAGCGTTTTTTTCCGAAATATAATATTGACTTTTGTGATAGAACACATTATAATAGCCTTGTTATCTGCCACCGGGTAGAACATTGCGCAAGCATTCCATATACATCGTTAGGTCAATAGAAGTATAGCAAACGCTTATAACAAATACTTCTTAGAAGATGTATATATGGGTGCTTATTTTTATTTTGGAATTATGGAGGAATTTAAAATGTTTAAGAGCAAGTCCCTGCGGAACTATTTTTCGAGAAATGAAAAAATATTATGGTGCACTTCGGTAATATTGATTGTAATTTCTTTTTTTATTTTTGACAGGGTAAATTATTTAACGCTTGCCGCGTCGCTTATTGGTGTAACGTCATTAATTTTTGATGCGAAAGGAAATCCGTTTGGTCAATTATTAATGGTTATCTTTAGTGTATTGTATGGCATTATCTCTTATTCGTTTTCCTACTATGGCGAAATGGCAACGTATCTAGGCATGACTGCGCCCATGTCTATATTCGCGCTGATTTCATGGATAAAAAACCCACACAACGGCAATCAATCAGAAGTCGAAATTGCTACTTTAAACAAGAAAGATATCGCAGTTATGCTGTTTTTAACAATGATTGTCACTGTGATTTTCTTTTTTTTGCTGCGTGCGTTCCACACGGCAAACCTTGTACCCAGCACGCTTTCTGTTATGACAAGTTTTCTTGCCGTTTACTTAACGTATAAGCGCAGTGCATTTTTTGCCCTTGCCTACGCCGCCAATGATATGATTCTTATTGTATTATGGTCGCTTGCCGCACTGACCGATATATCATATTTATCCGTTATCACTTGTTTTGGACTGTTTTTTATCAACGACTCATACACCTACCTTAACTGGACACGTATCTATAAACGACAAAACGCAGAAAAAATATGCTAACAAACTGCATCCGATACGCTACACGCAGCCCTTATTGTCTGCAGGATTGATACACGAACCCCAAATTTACTATATCACTCAAGATATACCCAAAAACGATTAGATTCCCTGCCCCCAATAATCCCTGCTTAACGCATATCCAATCGCTGCATTTATTTTATTCTCTCCTCACAACCCCATTTTTCCCATTATCCCATCTGCCGTAACACCCGGATGCGTTAAATATAAACGGCAAATCTGTTCCGCCAATTCTCTGCGAATACCGTTTCGCGCTGCAATTTCGTCTACAGATCTTCCGCAATCAATGTCTTTTATTACTGTTTGAATTATTTTCTTTAAATTTGGCGGTATTTCATAAGAAACATTGCTTTCCATTTGCTGTTGTTCATTCTGCGGATATGTGACAGATAACTGCAGCAACTCGACTTTTTCAATCTGTACGATTTTTTTCTCCGCAATATCCATTAGTGCCATTGTTACAGGCAAATGAAAACGCCTTGGCCCGCAGCTCCCCGGATTTAGCCAAAGCTGTCTGCCAATATATTGTTCCGTGTACTGATGTGAATGCCCGTAGATAACCGCATCAATCCCTGCTATCTCTTTTGGAACTGCCTTTTTATTATGCACCATAAAAAAATGTATGCCGAACAATTCCAACGAAAGCGAAACTGGAAGCTGCTTTGCCCACGCCTTGTCATTATTGCCGCGCACTGCATAAACTGGCGCAATTTCGCCTAACGCTTCTAAAATCTCTTGACAGTTAATGTCCCCGCCATGCAGTATTACTTCACAGCCTTGTAAAATTTCAATTACTTCCTGCCGCAAAAGTCCATGCGTATCAGAAATTATGCCGATTCTATGCATCTTAACAGCTACACTCCCTTTATTACAAGTTCACCTTGCTACACTATAATGTATCAAGCCATACAAACCGTTCCAATTAACCGATCAGCGCTTCCCACTGCGGATTTCCTTCCATATATCCAAAGGTTTCTTTTTCACGAAATAGTTTTTGCAGGTTTTCCTTCTGCTGTACGCGGAATGTTTCGTTAATTTCCCGAAAATTCATATGCCGATACATTTTTGATTTCACAAACTCTCCCATCTTATCGACAGCTTCCAGCAACCTCTTTGCCAAGAAAATCGTTTTCTCCACGTCCTTTTGATATGCCGAAAACTCCAATGAGCAGATTTCCTCCTGATATACACCCATCTCAAATAGGTTCGCCAGACACCTTTCTTTTTCAATCCACATTTCTGCCTGCGGCAAATCCTTCTCCTCCAACGCCAACTGGTATAAGCTGTAAAAGACAATATTAAGCATCTGACACGAGGAGAATAATATCTCCTCATACACCTGATATGCCTGTTCTCTGCGTCCTGTTTTACTGTAAATTAACGCCTGTTTCCGCTTCCGCTCCGCACTATCCTCCGCAAAATAAGCAATATACTGCTCCGCTTCCTTATAGTTCTCTTTCCGCAAATAGTATGCAAACAGCGAATCCGCTGCGTACCGCCGTAAGTTCTCCTCTCCGCCCTCCAATGCCTGATGAAACCATTTTAATATCTGGGGTTCATACTTTTCTTGGCATATTGATTTATCCGTTATGATTCGGGCATTAAACACTACCGCTAACTGCCAAATTAACTGATTGCAGTTAGGATACTGTTGTATTATCCCCAATGCATATTGAAAAACATTATCAAAATCATGCTCCGCAAACCGTTTGTCAACTTCATTAATTATTGCCGCAATTTCCTCCGTAGTCAATGTTTCATGAAACGACAGCAACGTTTCCAGTGAAATCTCTAACAGCCGTGCAAGTGGCGCAAGCAGCATAATATCCGGCTGGCTTGTCCCACGCTCCCACTTATTTACTGCCGGCGCTGATACGCCCAAACGATTCGCCAATTCCTCCTGAGTGAAATTCTTTTCTTTCCGATACTTACGGATAACCTCGCCTATTTGCATTGCAAACACCTCCCTAATAAAATCTGAAATATTATTCACAAATAATATCTTATTGTCCCTATCTGATTTATATTATCTGTTCTTTCTCATTTTAGCAAAAAATAGGGAGCTTCCGCAATTGATTCTAAGTTAACTTTTGTTCACAAATATTAACTGATAAGAATATCAAAGGAGCTGTCGAAGACAAATGCAGCACCTTCAAGATAGCAATTCGTCCTTGCATAACAGTGAGTCATAAATATCCAAGCTTTAAAAATCTGTAATCTTTTTTCTAAGATTCTCAGTTTCTTAGGAACTGTCAAGAAATAACTTTTAAATAGTGTGCAGGATTTTTCTTCGAGAGTGCTGCTCAAAAATCAGGCGCATAGCGGGCTATATAACTGATTTTTGAGTAGTGCTATCGGAGAAAAAGACAAGCAATATTAAAAGTTATTTTTGGACAGTTCCTTAGTACAACAAACAATTAAACTTTCTCTCCCGCACAATAATACTTCCGAATCACCGCTTCCGCAGGTTTCGCGTACACTTCATAGTCGCCATGCTGTGCAGCCGTATCTTCTTTATAAAGTGCATTGCGCCACGACCACAGCGCAAACCCTTTTACCCAATCACGTCTTTTGCAGGCAGAAAACATTGTTTCATACCAGTCCGCCTGTCCCTGCAAATCAATCTCCCCACGCACAGACCAATCATTTGGCACATTTTTAGAACCCACCACAGACATACAGCCTGCTTCTGCAAAAAAGAAAGGCTTATTCCATTTACGAACCACTTGTTCAATACGATCAAGCTGATTTTCCCAGTCCGCTATCGGATAATAGCCGCTTGAAGAAATCACATCCACACAATCCCACCATTTCACATTGTGCTCTTGATACTTGTCTGTATTGTATGAAACCATTCCCTTGTATTCTCTACGGATATCGGCAATCAGATGCCGCCATTCCTGTTCCCGCCGTTCTGCCATTACCATTTCGCATCCTGCGATATGCATAACACATCCCATTTCCTGCGCAATTTTAGCATAATGAAGCTGAAAATTCGTATAGGATGCAAACCAATTGCTCCATTTCGGTTCACATGGCACATCCTCATCAAAAAAATTAATATGCGCGCGCCAAGTGCCATTGCTACAATTGGCAGTTGGTTTCAACGCAACCATAAGCCCAAGTTCCTGTGCATAAGCGATTGTCGCTTTCAATTCATCATCGGTCATCGTTGCCTTTGATGTATAACAAATCGTTTCTGATTGCGGTGTTTCCTGCACACCGTTTGGTGCCAAAATCACAAAATTTGCACAGAGCCGTTCTTTCATTGTTTTCAGACTTTCCCTTGCTTGCTGCGTATTCAGACGACCACTCCCCACAAAAGGTGCAAATGTCATACCACATAAATATTTTTCTATCATATTTTTCACCATTCCTTTCCAGTCACAAACAAGACCTAAAAGACACTTTCACACTTCATAGTGCGAATTTTCTTTCACTCTTTCCTTTATTCCTTTCCAATAATCCCCTGAATATCCGCCAAAGTCTTTACAACCGCGTACAAAAGCGGCTTTAATTCCTCGTCCGGCTCGGTTAAATCCGGAACCATAACAGGCATACAGCCCGCAGCATATGCAGAGCGAATCCCGTTCGGCGAGTCCTCCACCGCAATACAGTCCTTGGGCTGCTCCCCAATCTGCTCACAAGCATACAAATATACATCTGGCGCTGGTTTGCCGTTTTCCACCTGCTTTGCACTGACAATTTTATCAAACTGATCCTTTACCCCAATCTTCTCTAAATGCTGCAAGGTCAATTCTAGCGGTGTGGCTGTCGCTACTGCCGTTTTGATTCCCTTTTTATGCAAAAAAGCCAGAATTTCATCAAGCCCGGGCTTTTTCTCCAATCCATATTTTGCCAGTCGTTTAGCTACAATCGTCCGCCGTATTTCACGAATCGCATAATAGTCAAACTGCTCACCGAAAATCCCCTTCATCATCTTAGAAGCCGCCCGTGCATCACAGCTTCGCAGCATTAACGCATGTTCTCTTGTAAAATCTGTATAACCTGCCTGCTTCGCCGCCTCACACCACGCAATATTATAATGTTTCTCCGTGTCAATTAAGACCCCATCCATATCAAAAATAACTGCTCGTACCATTATCCTGCCTCCATTTTTTACCCATGCTCAATCGTGCTGGAGAGCGTTCTTTCCTCCTGCCCTCACATTTGCCCACGCACTAGCACTCGTTAGCTTTACTGACAATCTTGCTCTGTGTAACTTGTTTCCGATTGTTGCTTCATAATATCCTGAAAGCTCGTTAGCTTTACTGACAATCTTGCTCTGTGTAACCGTGTGCAATCGTACTGAAGAATATCCTTCTCTTCTACTCGTGCACTCAGTTCTCATTAGTTTTACTGACAACTTTCCTCTGTGTGATCGTGTGCATAAAAAAACTGTATGAAAATAACATTATATATTAAAACAAGTTATTTCCATACAGTCTTTCGCAAAATTTTTTATTTCATACTATGCCCGTTTTGCATATAAGATATCTTCCTTTGAAACATCTCGGTTTTGTTGGATTAAATTCAAAAGCGTAATATAATTTCGTATCATATCCCTTGGCGTAGAATCAATTGCGTTTTGCAGCTTAGAATACTGCTGTTTCAGGAAATAAATATAATCGTCATGCTCTAAAGTCGGTGTATAGTCATATAAAACACCGTGCAGTTCTGCCAACTTTTCCAGCAATACATACATTTCTCCTGGATTTAGCGGCGTCAGTTTAATAATCGGCGATGCCAAATCCCGTAATTTCAAGCTTCCCTCCTGCTCAAAATCGGAATCCGCAAGCCGTGACCGCAGCGGCTCAAAACTAAAAATCCCCTTCGCTTGATCTTCCATCGCTTCCTTGGTCACGCTCATAATTAATCCAAGATGCGAGGCTTTCCCTTGTAGAACATCATTGTAAATCGAAAGCAGTTTATTGTAATTATATTCCCTTCCCACATGACTCGGTATTTCGTAAAGGCTTGCAAGCTCGTCCATACAGACATAAAGTCCTGCATATCCTGCCTTTACCACGAAATCCGCAAATAATTTTATAAATTCATACCAATTGTCATCCGCAACAATTAAATTGACACCAAGGTCATTTTTGGCTTCTGTTCTGGTTCTGTACTCCCCACATAACCAGCGCACCGCCTTTTTTTGCAGCTTCATATCACCTGCCCTATGCCCTTTGTAATATGCTGCTAATACCTTTCCAAATTCAAATCCGTTTACCCGCTCCTCCATTGAAGAAGTTACCTTGTAAATTTTCTGGCTTACCCTTACATCAAATGCCTCGTGACCTGGTATCAATCCCTCATTTTGTACCACTTCATTTTCTAATGACCCGATCCATTTGTCAAGAATAAGCTGTAATGCACCATTATCCGGGCTTGCGTGAATCGCCATATTTCGAATTAGTTCCCGATAAGCTGCAAGCCCTTGTCCTTTGTTTCCGATAAAACGCTTGTCTACAGAAAGTTCAACATCCGTAACAACAAAATTTTTCTCCATTACATGATTTCTCAATGCGTGCATCAGGAACGTTTTGCCGCTTCCAAAGGTTCCTTCAATAAAACGCAGCGCTGCGCCCCCCTGTTCGATAATCGAAACATCCTGCAAAAGTGCCTGAATCTCACTTTTTCTCCCCACTGTGATATATTCAAGCCCTGCCCTGGGTACTACGCCGCTCTTTAATGAATTTAAAACGGTGGCTGCCACTGACTTCGATACTCCGATGGAAAATCCATTCTCCATACAATCCTTCCCCCTTCGCAATGCCGCCTGCCACCGAGCCAAAACGACATAAAATCTGCAAGGAACGCCTCCCATACGCCCCTGCGGGAAACCATTGAACACCCCTTATATTCAGCCCGTCTATACCACACGAAGCTGTGTTCTTACAAAGTCCGCGTCCTCCCTGATTTTGTCTAGGTTATCAAAGTTAAACTCAAACGGAAGAAGCTCCCCTTCTGCCTTCCTGCCCTTTGCTTTCTCAAGCTGTTCAAATGCTTTGTCAACCATAACTACGCGTCTTTGCTGCCGTATTGCGGCGAATATCCGCTTGTGAATTTGATCGGTATTCTTATCACTATCCTGCTCATAATCAAGCAGTTCAATCATCCGTTCCTCATCATAATCGTAAAAATCCGTCGCACATATTCTTCCTGTGGCTCCCCTCCCCATTGGAATATATGCTCCCATTGCCATTTCTCCATCGCACCGGTAAACCAGTACCATTGCACGCTGCAGTAAATCTGCAAACACCTCTGTCAGTAAATCGGGTAAGACTTTGCTTTTCAATGAAATTTCTAATACAGACAAGCCCCTCTCCCTTATAAGCTCTGCTATATTGGAAATCCCCTTTTTGTCAACCATTTGATATTTCCATATCATGCTCTCTACTTCCGATTTGAAAATCTCACGACACTTTGGATTGTCAATCCGTTGAAAGAATGCATCTACAGGCATTCCCTTGTCAACCTTATACTGCTTCGGAATATTGTATCTGCCTTCTGTCATTCCTACCCTCCCGTTCACTTATCCCTTCAATCTCTTGTTACAATATAAACTATGCCGTTCCCATACCCAAATATGCACAAAAACCGCCACATAATAAAATATTGTTAACCACTTATGTTAATCATTCCGAGTTTTATTATAATATATATTGAAAAAAATTTCTACATTTTTGTTAACATTCCTTTATTTTTGTTGAATATTGCTCTTTTTCAAGGGAAAAAAGCATAAAAATTGGGGCGAAATCTGTCATATTGAACATATTTCGCCCCCATTTTAGCCAAATTAATAACTTTCGCTTGTTTGTCTATTTTCAAATTATGTCTTTATTATCCTGCGCGTTGATATCAAAGTCCTTGTCAAAGACATGATTTAGACTGTGTGTTCTGCCAATATTGGTAACAACGCAATCCCTCATGCAGAGGTTGAGCCATGGCTGTTCTAACGCCAACTTTCCAATTATTTTTGCAGTCTGTGCTGCTGGTATTGGCATTTTAGATACATACACAGAACCTTGTTGCCATATAAATCCATTTTTATTCATAAAGCTACGAATATCATAATATGCATTCTCAAATCTACTTTTAGGATAATATTGTTTTTATGCTTCTGTATCTAAATCAAATGCAATTTGTTTTCGTCCTACTCCCATATTTTCCCCTTCATACCACAACCCTAGAAAGTACCTCTAAAAGATTACAGTTTTCATCAGGTTCTTCGTCCTCCCAAGTCCATGATTTCACGTTTCTTCTAAATAATGTGCTTCGATCAAGCGCAAGATATCCTAACTGCAAGCATCCATACATTTCTTCTTCACCCTCAAAAACAAAATGCCGTTTGGAAATCTCCTGCAAATCTACCTGACCAGCCCTATTATTATGAGCATCAATGCAAAGTCTGCGCAATTCTGATACAATCCCCTCTGGTACATCCTCTCGAATCTTTATTATATCACGGTACATCTTACCCCTCCATTTTGAACATAAATCATATTATTTTGCAAATGAAAATTTTACCAATTAAGCAAAAATATGTAAATCTCCTACCGTTTTTCGCATACTGACATGCAATTAAATTTTTCTTTCTGCGCAGCATGGTTGGTTCGGTTAGTTCCATTGCACGCATTCACTCATTGCAATTTCATCCAATTCCTTCTGCAAACGCGCCAAGTCTTCCCGAATCGCTATTTTCTGTGGGCATACCTGTTCACATTTGCCGCATTTGATGCAATTGCTTGCTTTCTGCGCATCCGCAATTTCATTTTTCCAGCGGCGTGCAGCTTCCTGCTTATTTTCATAAATATGATAGTTATTCCACACATGGAAACATCCTGGAATATTAACGCCTGCCGGACAAGGCATACAATAGCGGCATGCCGTACACCCGTTCTGTACACGGTTATGTAAGGTTTCTGCGACCTGCGCAATAACCTTCTGCTCACTTTCGTCCAGCGGCGCAAAGTCTGCAAACGTCTTAATATTATCCTCCACCTGCTCCATTGCGGACATACCACTTAAAATTACCTTTACATTGTCAAAGCTTCCCACATAGCGCATTGCCCAAGAAGCAATTGATTCCTCCGGACGCGCGGCATAGAACAATTTCGCCACATCCTCCGGCAGCGACGCAAGCGAACCACCCTTTACCGGCTCCATAATTACCATTGGAATACCTAATTTTTCTGCCTGCTCCACACCTTTCTGCGTTGCCTGCGTGTCTTTATCCATATAATTAAATTGAATCTGACAAAAATCCCAAGAGTAGCTGGTAAGAATTTCCTCAAATGCCGCATAATCATCATGAAATGAAAACCCGATATAACGCACTTTGCCTTCTTTGCGAAGCTGCTCGCAGTATCCCAGCACATCCAATTCTTTTACCTGATTCCAACGCTCCCGATTCAACGCGTGCAGCAAGTAAAAATCAACATAATCCTTTTGCAGCCGATCTAACTGCTCCTGAAAAATGCGCTTCGCATCCTCAATAGAATGAACCGCCCACATCGGAAGCTTTGTCGCCAAATAGTAAGAATCACGCGGATAACGCGAAAGCGCTTTGCCCGTCACAACCTCGCTTTTGCCATCGTGATAAGGATATGCTGTATCAAAATAATTAACGCCTGCCTGATATGCCTTGTCAATCATTGCAAGCGTTTCCTCCTCGTTGATACTTCCATCCGCATTGGTTGGAAACCGCATACAGCCAAAGCCAAGCAAAGATGTTTTTACGCCTAAATTTTCCATTGTTCTAAATTCCATATTCGTCACACATTCCTTTCGTTTTGCTAAGCCGTAACCGTTCAGCCATGCCATTCATAAGTTGCCAGAATGTATATTTTCATCAATAATATTTGGTATCTACTAGCAACTTATTTTATGACGGATGTCTGCCTTATCGAATTAATTATACAATTTGTCCTTAATAAGAAAATTCCCATGTACAATTTGCACAATCAATTCTGCATGGCTGAACTGTTACGTTAAGACACACACAGCAATCATAAATCTTGTTTTTCCCACTAGCCTGTGTCATTATACTATTTTATCAATCCCATTTCCCTTTTTGTCCGCTTTGTGATATCTGCGCATGGAATCAGCTTTATAAAATGATTAAAGTTTGTATTCTCATAATACTTCTGTACAATCCTGCAAATTACATCAAACGAAACCACTTCCCGCTCCTCAGGTGTAAAATCACCAAACGGCGTCGATAGTGTCATCCGTTTCCCACAAAGCGCTTTTTCCCTATTTATAAATGCATATACACAGAACTCGTTATCCGACAGATTGCATCTCGTTTCCCCAACAAATTGATTCGCAAATCCAAAAAACTGAACATAACCGTCCTCTGAATGTAATATTAAGAAATGCTCCTCACCCTCGTCAACCATCCTAATAAATTTCCCAATATCCTGATATAAAACATTACGCTCCTTGTAGCCTGATTCAAGTTCGATATCAATGACACGATATGCTTTCTTCTCTTGCAGATGCATCCTTTGCTGTTTGGATGTTTTCACTTCCATCATTTAGTACCCTCCTAGTTAATGCGGAAAACCTGTACAAATCATACTTGTATTTTTATTATAACGTATCTGCTTATGATAATCTATTAAATTTTCATGTTTTTTCCCCAAAGTTGTGGAAATCAATATTAATCCGTGTTATTATTTTAGTAACGCATCTCTATACCACATAATACAAGTTCAAAAATATCTTACTATTTCAGAAAGGAATCAACAATCATATGTTAAAAATATTAGACGAAAAAATTCGCAAAACACCCGAAAATATTGAAAAAGAATACCCTAATTGCAAATATATAATTACAAATTTTACAGATATTCAAAAATACAACACCGCCATATCCGTCAAGATTCGATTCGTATATTTCATCATTCGTTCTCCTTCCTTCTCCACAAGTCCGTTTTTCTTATATTTTAATACAAAGTTCGGCGTTCCTTTGGCGGAGAAATCCAGTGTGCCTTTGTACTTTTCCAAAAGCATAGGAAGGCGTTCCACACGGACGGGCGCATACGGTTCCATATAAAACGTAACATGGCCCACTTTGCCCTTAATTTCCGTAACATAACGCTTGTGCGCCATTACGCGGATTAAAGTAATCTGTATCAAATTTTCCACGGATTTTGGAATATTACCGAAACGGTCGCGCAGTTCTTTGCGCATTTCCTCACATTCTGACTCGTTTTCAAGGCTTGCAATCCGCTTATAAATATCCAGTTTCTGCGCCTCATTTACAATATACGATGGCGGAATAAACGCATCCACATCCATATCGACATACGTATTAAAATCCTCGTCGGCACGTTTTGTGCCTTTGAGCGTTTTCACGGCTTCATTGAGCATTTTGCAGTAGAGGTCATAACCGACAGCTTCCATATGTCCATGCTGGCGTTCTCCCAAAAGATTTCCAGCGCCGCGGATTTCAAGGTCGCGCATTGCAATTTTAAAACCGCTGCCAAGGTCAGTAAATTCCTTTATTGCCTGCAAACGTTTCTCTGCAACCTCTCGCAGCATTTTATCTTTTTTATAAAGCAAAAAGGCATAGGAATTGCGATTGGAACGTCCAACGCGCCCGCGAAGCTGATAAAGCTGCGAAAGCCCCATATTATCGGAATCATGAATAATCATGGTGTTTACATTGGAAATATCCAGTCCCGTTTCAATAATCGTTGTGGCAACCAGCACATCAATCTCACCATTGATAAACTCTGACATAATTTTCTCTAACTCATGCTCTTTCATCTGCCCGTGCGCATACGCTACACTTGCCTCCGGCACCAGCGCTGCTATTTGATTGGTTATCTCGTCAATGCTGTTCACACGGTTATAGACATAATAAACCTGCCCGTTCCGCGCAAGTTCCCGCACTATCGCCTCACGAACCATTTCCTGATTATATTCCATTACATACGTCTGGATCGGCTGCCGCTCCCCTGGTGCTTCCTCCAACACGCTCATATCACGGATACCCACAAGGCTCATGTGCAATGTTCTTGGAATCGGCGTAGCTGTTAGCGTCAGCACATCCACTTCCTCTTTTACCTGCTTAATTTTCTCCTTGTGACGCACCCCAAACCGCTGTTCCTCATCAATTACCAAAAGCCCCAAATCTTTGTATTGAATATCCTTAGAAAGCAGTCGATGTGTTCCGATCACAATATCCACAAGCCCTTTGCGCAAACCCTCTATCACTTTTTTCTGCTCGCTTGCTGTTCGAAAACGTGACAGCATTTCAACACGCACAGGAAAATCCTTCATGCGCTGCACAAATGTATTGTAATGCTGCTGCGCCAAAATCGTAGTCGGAACTAAATACGCCACCTGCTTGCTATCTTGAACCGCCTTAAATGCCGCACGAATCGCAATTTCCGTTTTTCCATAACCCACATCACCGCATATCAATCGATCCATAATGCGCGGACTTTCCATATCGTTTTTGGTCGCTTCTATTGCAAGAAGCTGATCGCCGGTTTCCTCAAACGGAAACATTTCCTCAAACTCGTGCTGCCAAACGGTATCCTTGCTGAAAATAAATCCTTTTTTCTGCTGCCGTACTGCATACAAATCTACTAAATCCTTAGCAACCTCGTTTACTGCGCTTTTTACTTTGGACTTGGTTTTTGACCATTCCTGTGTTCCAAGTTTATTTAGCTTCGGTTTTTTAGCTGCGTCAGAAGATGCATATTTCTGAATCACATCCAATCCCGTTGCCAAAATATAAAGATTTCCGCCGTCACGGTATTCAATTTTAATGTAATCCTTTACAACGCCTTCAACTTTGACCTTTTCTATCCCGCGGTAAATCCCCAACCCATGATTCTCGTGAACAACATAATCGCCCACCTTTAAATCGGTAAAGCTTTGTATCTTTGTACCAGAATACTTCTCACCGCTATTTTTATGCCGTTTCTTTTTCTGCTGCTGCCTGCCGAAAATATCCGTTTCTGATATTACAATAAATTTAAGCAGTGGGTACTCAAAGCCTTTCCGCACACTTCCGTGAAAGGTCATAATCTCCCCTGCCTGCAATATCCGCTGGGCATCTTCTGTATAAAAGGCATTCAGTCCTTCATCCATTAAATCCATTGCCAGCCGCTTCGCCCTTGTCACTGACGACGATAAAAGCAGCACCCGATAGCCCCGCTTTTTAAAACTGTTTAAATCCTTTACCAGTTCCGCAAAACTACTGTGATAAGACGGAACACTTCTTGTATTAATCGCATAACGATTCATAAACTTAATTGGAAAGCCCTTGTATTCCATCGTGGAAAGTGCAAACGCACGTTCCTTTTCCAAACGTGCCATTACCTCCTGCACGCCAAACAACACCTCCATCTGCTTGGGCAGAATATAACCCTTTTCCGCGCGATTTGTCATACTTTCACGAAACTCAAGTTCCACAGCATTCGCGTGCTCCTCAATACGCATAGGCTCATCAAGATAAAAACAGCAGCTTTTATCCCGAAAAAAATCAATCAAGGACATTGTATTTTCATAAAAATAACCCATATAGCTTTCCAAGTTTAAATAACTTTGAAATTCTGTCACCTGTGTGCACAATTCCTCCACTGCCTGCTCCAGACGGTGTGCTTCCTCTGGCATGGTTTGCGCACGAAAATAAGCCGCCCGCTCTTTACAGTCCCTTTGCACTTGCAAAAGCCCCTCCTGCATATTTTCTGGCGATAAAATCATTTCCACTGCCGGATAAATCGACACCTGTGTCATATTGTCTTCAACCGAACGCTGGCTTAATATATCAAAAGAACGAATGGACTCTACCTCATCTCCCCATAATTCCATGCGCACTGGATTCTCTGACGTTAAATCGAAAATATCCACAATCCCGCCACGAATAGAAAACTGTCCCGGTGCCTCAACTTGAAAGCTTTTTTCATATCCCATAACGGCAAGCCGCCGCGCCAGCGCCTGTTCCTCCACCACGCTTCCAACACCGATATGAATTACACTGTCCTCAATTATTTTTAGTGGAATCTGATGTGCCATTAACGCCGCAAATGTTGTGACAATCGTGAAAGGCTTTCCCTCTAAAATGCGCCGCTGCACCGCAATACGTTCTCTGGTCAACTGGTTGCTGTGAACATCTGCCTGATAAAAAATCAAATCCTTTGCTGGATAAAAATAGGACTCCCTGCAATACAAACGGCAGTCGTCCAACAATTCCCGCGCTTTTATCTCATTATAAGTCACAATGATTTTCACATCAAATCCCGCATCCGTCCCAAAAATCATATGGAGCTTTTGAGATTCCACACACCCACTGGCAGCCGCTTTACCTCCCGTCTGATGCAGTGCCCGCATCATCTCCTCATACGCACCAAGTTCTTTCAAAGGTGCTAAAATTGTGTTCACCTAACTCATCCTCCATATTTGAATATTTATAATTGCTTAGAAATTGCTCAAAAATAATCATCCCAAATCTTTATCTATGGTGCAGCATCTTCTGTTATTTTTTTATTATATTCATTCATTGCCGCATCAACCTTGCCCTCCAGCATAAGGTTTACCGCACCATCCACTTTCACAAGGCTGTCCTGCATTATCGCAAGCTCCTCTTTGCTAAAATGCCCCAAAACATAATCTACTAAATCATAGCCTTTAGGTTTTTCTCCCACACCGACCTTTATTCTATGAAAAGAATCATGCCCAAGCTGCGCAATAATATTTTTAATACCATTATGCCCGCCGGAGCTGCCCTTTTTGCGAATGCGAAGCTGCCCAATATTTAAGCTGGTATCATCATAAATAACCAAAAGCTGCAAGGTTTCATCCACCTTGTAATAATCAACAACTGCGCGGATCGCTTCGCCGCTTAGATTCATATACGTCAGCGGCTTCACCAAAACTACTTTATTTCCATTGATTGTTCCCTTACCAATCAGCGCTTTATGCTTGCATTCATTGACACGAATGTCATATTTTTCCGCAAGCGCATCAATTGCCATAAAACCGATATTGTGTCTTGTATTTTCATAGTCCCTTGTGGGATTTCCTAAACCTGCAATTATATACATCTTGTAAATCATTTCCTTTCTATAAAATCATCTAGTGAAACGTGCTATAATCACGCTCGTGAGTCAGCATTATTGATAAATTTAAGTGCTCACAAGCATAAACTGTTATATCTGATGCCTTACAATAGCATATTCATCACCGTTTCTATAATATGGACAAGATTTATAATGCCCTTCGATCATCCGCACCATATCATCCTCGTCCATGTTTGCTTCACAATAATATCCTTCATCTTCCTCATTATATATATTATATGCACAAGTATCACAATTTGAACTTCCCACTTTCTTCCCTGCCTCCAAGAATCAGCCTAATTTTGTTTATCAAACCTGTTTTCTATTTTATCATATTTAAAACGTTCCTGCTATAGTTTCTAAATATTTGTGGTTTCATGCTGAGAATTTTTTTACAATTCACACTCAATGTCATTAACTTAAGGCATTTCTGACCGAAACTCGGTTGTACAAAAACTTGAATTGCCAGACATTTCTCAATGCTGATCAGGGGGCAAAAGGCTTAAGTTAATGACATTGATTCACACTTATGCCAGTCTTTCTCGACTTATAGGTTCCTGTGGTGTGAATTATAACAGATTTTGCACACAAAATGCTAAAGTGCAAGCATTTTGGCGCATAATTTCCACTACTTTGGAGTGTGTGAAAAGTAATATAATTTTTGCTGCAATATCTCCTTCTTATTTGAAATACATTCAAGAGAATACTTTATTTTTCGACTAATTGATGCATCTAAACCAATAATCTTGCTTACAAATTTTTACAGGCTTTTTGTGTAGAACAAAATTTCAGAATAGACAATAAAGGTCTTGCTATTTTACATTTTACTCATTTTTTTGCACAATTTGCCCATTATCGTGTCTAAATAAAGGGCTCGCCTCTTCTTAAATCGTATTTTTTTATGCAAAATTACTTATGACAATGACTTATCTAACTTTTGGTAAATCTGCTTAAAATGCACAAAAAATGAGTTATTGCTTCATTTTCGATTTTTCCCTTGCATAATTCTACAAAATATAGTATACTACGTTTAAGTCGAAACAGGAGAGGACTCGTCTCATCCTCGCGCATCAATGTCTATATATAGGGTTTCCTCCTTTCTTAGATTTGGTTTGCGCTAAGTTCTGTTTCGACTTTTTTATTTGAGAATCTCTAGTTTCTTTTACTCACGAGCAATAAGATTTTCTTTTCTGCACAGCGCATTTTGTCCGATGATGCGATACAAGTTGGTCAAACATTAAAAATCTTCACGTTTGTCCGTATATCTACTATTTTCCTTTTATTAGCGTATTAATCGAAGGCGTTGAAATTTATTAAAGGCTCCAGCTCTGTTTACTTTTATCTTCTATAAATACTGTTCTAAAAAATAGCCAAAATTCTATCTCTTAATTTATAAAAAATTACCATAGAATAACCCTCTAATATTTTATGTGATTTTGTCTTAATCAAATCAAGTACGTCAAAAAAGGGAAACAACAACGTAACCATTTTTCTTAAATTTTAAAAGTATTGAATTTACTAGAGATTTGAATGTATTTTATAAATCAGCAGTTATAATTTTGGATTGAGATTTTTTTGTTCAATCTGCCCAGAATGCACAAAAAATTAGTCTCCATTTCTTTTTTCAGAATTGCTATTGCAATTTTGCTAGGAATATTATATACTACGTATAGGTCGAAACGGGAGAGGACTCGTCTCATCCTCACGTACCAATGTCTATACATAAGGTTTCCTCCTTTCTTAGCTTTGGCGTACGTTAAATCTCGTTTCGGCTTTTCAAAGGTCGTCAACTATATGTTGGCGGCTTTTTTATGTGCAGAATTATACAGCGCCATGCGCCGCCAATGTAATGGCATATTTCCTCTGCATCGGCGTATGCAAGCAAGTAGTAAAGAGCTATCTTCCCTACCCGCCGCTGCCTTAGCGGCATATTTCCTCTGCATGGGTCTGCGCATAATAAGAGGGGCTGTCGGGAAATAATGCAATACACCCAATATATTGCATTGATTATTTATATAAGCAACAATATATTGTGGGTAAACTGCATTATCCGACAGCCCCTTTCCTCATGCAAACATAAATATTAGTCAAGTTCCTCAATCACGCGCTGATGCTCTTTTTCCTTTATATCATAATTAATCCCGACAGCAAGAATTTGCGAAACATTTTCATTCTTCAACTTTTCACAATGTTCCTTTTCCTTAATCTGCAAAATCGCTGCATCAGGAGTACTGCCAGCTTTTAATTCCAAAATAATTCTGGGCTGGTTCTTGCGTCTTGGATAAAAGATAAAATCCACAACCCCCTTACCGCTTTTCTCCTCTCGTGATACTTGAAAAATTCATTAATTTTACATATAATATAAGTATCCATAATATAAAAAGAAATTACCCACATCAGAGCAAATATCATAGAAAAAGAGCGCTTGGACAAAGACTAAAAACAGCGGCGAAGGGGGATTGATTTATGGCACTACCAACAGAAAAGGCGCGGTACACATTTGCCGACTGCCTCACATGGGGCGAGAATGAACGTATAGAAATTATTGATGGTGAAACATTTATAATGGCAACACCTTCCAGAATCCATCAGAAAATTAGCGGCGAACTGTTCCGTCAGCTTGCAAATTATCTTGAGGGAAAAAAATGCGAGGTCTACCCTGCCCCGTTCGGCGTTCGGCTGTTTGAGCAGGCTGGGGACAAACCGGAAAACGTCGACACTGTAGTTGAACCAGATATCTCCGTGGTATGTGACCACAGCAAGCTTGATAAATATGGCTGCAAGGGAGCACCAGACCTAATTGTTGAAATCTTGTCCCCTTCCTCTCTCCGCCATGATCGGCTTGTGAAGTTAAACCTATACCAGCGGGCTGGAGTTCGGGAATATTGGATTGTGGATCCGGAGAATCAGTCTGTAATGGTTTTTCTCCCAGATAGCAATGGTTCTTTTAAACTCCATGAGGACTACAATCGCAAAGATGTTGCGAAAGTCAACGTACTGGATGGATGTTTTATTGAGTTAAGCAAAGTGTTTTCTGAATAGGCATCAAAAATGGGTGTGAATTATCCTTGCGGTCAATTATAACATCTATTAGCAAAAAAGGCGAATATATGTCTTACTAGGCAAATTGGAAAATGAAGTGCTGCAGTATCTCCTGCAGCATTTTTACTATTTACCTACCCATAATGTACTACTATTCAATAATTATTCCTGCAAAGTCAATTTCAAAGTCTTCATATATTCCGACCTTTACTTTATTCAAAAAAGAATATTGCTCAAATGTATCATGTTCAGATACTGCCATCATATACAATTCACCATCAATCAGTTCCGCTCTTTGTCCATCTGGCAAATTATAAATGTCTTCCATTGTATAATGATCTAATTACTTTGCTGTTGCTATGTTCGTTTGATTACCTTCCTTAACAGACAGCTAAACTTCAATACCCACTTCTTTTAACCTCTTCTTTAATTTTGTAATCTCTGCTTCTTTATTTGCTAATTTTGCATCTTTATCCGCTAATTTTGCAGCATTATCTGCTAATTTTGCATCTTTATCTGCCAATTGCGCATTTTGTTCTGCCAGACGTATTTTAAACTCCACAATTTCAGGTGCCAACAATTCTTTTAATTCCTCACACATTTGATCGCCCTCCTGTATCATTCTTTTAAATAATTCTATATTTGCCTGTGATGCTACATTTACAACAGAATCTGCATTTTTCATATCGGTTTCATCATTAAGCTTAGAGCAACTTCCCAGCAGTTTCTGCGCTTGTTCTGTACTTAATGACCATGTAAGGGATGTTACCCATATATGCAGTTCCTTGTCTAATTCCTTTGTTACAAGAATCTGCATTGGAAATATCATACCACTGATTCAATAAATTCCTTCGTAACAGTTCAGATAACCCATTGAACTGTTACGTATCCAGCCATTGGAAATCGCTTAGCGATGGGCTGGATACCTCCAACCACTACATTTTATTACGGTCAGCGCAGTAAATGCGCAGACCTACCTGAACTGTTACATTCCTTCTGTTTTTTCGTTATAGAGTACAATTTTCCCAGTTGACTTAATAGTTTTCCTGGCTTATTTTCTCTCACTATTGAAACCGTTGTATCAACTTTTAATATATCTTCTACTTTTGTTTCCTTTGCATTATAAAAGTATGCATAGGACAATGTCTTGAAAAAAGTTCCTGTATTGATATCATCTTTTGGAGATTTATATTCAAAGATATTATTTCCAAGAAAGAAATCGCCTATTTCATTTTTTATTACAGTATTTGGTTTTTTCTTTATTACTAAAAAATCTATTTTCAGCGGTAATTTACTTAAATTACGCTCCCGCTCATAGATTAAATCCTTCTTATTTTCCCGCAGTTCCAACTCCATTGCAGCACAAAATGCTGGATGCCACTGTATAGTTTCTTCTATTTCCAATATTATTTTTCCTTTCCTTTTTTAATGCATATTGCAAGCGCAAGTAATAAATGTAAAAAAAGGCATTTTTCCAGTTACTAATCACAACTTCTAGCTGTTTATCGTTTTCTCTTCAATTGTATAGTCTAACTCCTCTATCAGTTCATGCTCTGCTGACTGCAATTGTCCTGCTTTGTATTCTTCCATTTTCTTTTCCAGATATCGTATATTGCTTTCTGAGTAGAATGGGACTATAGAAACATCAAATGGTATGCGTTTTTCTCTGCTGACTTTTATAGCAAAAATTGTAGACGCAGAACTCATAGAAAGTCCTAAATCTGAGCAAACTTGTTCCATACTTTTCTTTACTTCTTCATCTAATCCAAAATTTACATTTACTGTCTGTGCCATAATTTCACACTCCTTTCCTACTTACATTGTACTATATTTATAAAGAAGAATGCGAGTATTTTTCTTTACATAGAAAAGTAGTAAGCGGCAAAACGTGAGTACCTATACAAACCTGTATGATGGTTACAGATTTGCTCCAGTTTTGTATAGGTACTCGCTATTTACCGCTTACGCTGTATCGTTTGACATTACCAAGCATTAGCTAGTACCTCCATAACTTTTTGGATAAAACCTGCCGAAGCAGATTCGGTTACTTCTATGATAATATTTCCTTTTCTGATAACCGCTGCGGCCGGCGCAGGAAACTGCTCCTGACAGATATTTACTGAAAGTTCAACAAAAGGCGATACCTGCGGAATCTGTTCTGTATTTTCCACTACCTTCCTGCGGAGTATTCTCAGACAGTAATAATATTGGGGCTCTTTGATATTCCTGTCATGATACCATTCCCTGACAGTCATACCGCTTTCCATGCGTTCCTTTATGAGCATAGCCCAGCGCTCTGCGACCACATCGTGTTTTAAATCTGACATTGACTGCGCAGCGCGACCATTGAAAACGTCCGGAATCCAGCCTCATATAAAGCAGGACAAAACCGTTTTTATCATGATACAGTGCTTTGAGCCGGTCTGTCTTCCTGCCGCAGAAAAGATACAGTGTGTTTGCGTAAGGGTCCATCTGGTAAATATCCCGG
>VSNQ01000119.1 GCA_009774395.1 Lachnospiraceae bacterium | reverse complement strand
CGCTACACTTGGCGGTAAATACCCGTGGCTAGACTTTCACTAGCTAGATTAGTGCCATGCTCGGCACACAAGAAAAAGGCTGCCGCTATATCCGGCAACCTTTTCGACGCTTAGTATATCTTAATTTTAAAACTGTGCTACATCTTTCATAGAAAAACTGATTCTTCCCATCTTGTCTTTCCCCAGACAAACAACAGTTACAACATCTCCGAGTGTCAGTACATCCTCTACATGGTTAATACGCTCCTTAGAGATCTTAGAGATATGCACCATGCCCTCTTTGCCTGGTGCAAACTCCAAAAAGGCACCAAATTCTTTAATGCTGACTACTTTTCCCTTGAAAATCTGACCTTCTTCAAAATCAGTAGTTATAATCTTAATCATCTCGCAAGCCTTGTCCATCATTACCTTGTCAGTGCCGCAAATGCTGACAAAGCCATCATCTGTTATATCGATCTTAACCCCTGTCTGTTCGATAATCGCGTTAATCGTTTTGCCCCTCTGTCCAACTACATCCCCAATTTTCTCCGGATTAATCTGTATCTGGATAATCTTAGGTGCATATTCACCAACCGTCGCCCTTGGCTGTCCAATACAAGGAATCATAATCTCGTTTAAAATATACATTCTTGCATCTTTTGTCTTTGCAATTGCCTCCTCAACAATCGGTCTTGTCAAGCCGTGGATTTTAATATCCATCTGAATTGCTGTAATTCCATCCTTTGTTCCCGCAACCTTAAAGTCCATATCGCCGAAGAAATCTTCCAATCCCTGAATATCGGTTAAGACAATGTAGTCATCATCCGTTTCGCCTGTCACCAATCCACACGAAATACCCGCTACCGGCTTTTTAATCGGAACTCCGGCTGCCATTAAGGACATTGTTGATGCACAAATAGAGCCTTGTGAGGTAGAGCCATTTGACTCAAATGTTTCTGATACAGTACGAATTGCATAAGGAAATTCCTCCTCTGAGGGCAACACGGGAACTAGCGCCTTCTCCGCCAATGCGCCGTGACCAATTTCCCTTCTTCCTGGGCCTCTTGATGGCTTTGTTTCTCCAACAGAATAAGAGGGGAAGTTATAGTGATGCATATACCGTTTTGCAGTTTCGTTCTCGTCAAGCCCGTCAATCTTCTGCACTTCCGATAATGGTGCTAGTGTTGTCACTGTGCAAATCTGTGTCTGTCCACGCGTAAACATTGCAGACCCATGTACTCTCGGTATAATATCAGTTTCTGCTGCAAGCGGGCGGATCTGCGTAATTGCACGTCCGTCTGGACGCTTATGATCTTTTAAAATCATCTTGCGCACAGTCTTTTTCTGATATTGATAAATCGCTTCTCCAAGGATGGCAAGCCATTCTTCATTATCAGCAAATGCCTCCTCCAAGCGCTCTGTAATCTTACGGATATTCTCCTCACGCACCTGCTTTTCATCCGTAAATACAGCCGTTTCCATTTCCTCCTGCGGTACCAGTTCCTTAATCTTTGCAAACATCTCCTCTGGGATTGCACAGCTTGTATATGCATGCTTTGCCTTGCCAGACTCTGCAACGATCTGATTGATAAACGCAATAATGGTCTGATTAATTTCGTGGCATTTATAAATTGCCTCAATCATTTTATCCTCTGGCACTTCATTCGCACCAGCTTCTATCATAATTACCTTCTCACTTGTGGAAGCCACTGTAAGCTGCATATCACCGTTTTTCCACTGTTCCTGATTAGGGTTTACAACAAACTCCCCATCTACCAATCCCATCTGTGTTGTCGCACAAGGCCCATCAAATGGAATATCTGAGATAGAAGTAACTATCGCTGAACCAAGCATTGCTACCAACTCCGGACGACATTCCGGATCAACACTCATAACCATATTGTTTAATGTCACATCATTACGATAATCTTTGGGAAATAAGGGACGCATCGGACGGTCAATTACACGGCTTGTCAATATCGCGTTCTCACTTGCCTTGCCCTCTCTTTTATTAAATCCACCAGGAATCTTTCCTACTGCATATAATTTTTCCTCATATTCTACAGATAATGGAAAAAAATCAATGCCATCCCTTGGCTTCTCAGATGCAGTCGCTGTACACAATACTGTTGTATCTCCGTAATGCATTAAAGCTGCTCCATTTGCCTGTGCTGCCACCCTGCCAACATCTACCGTTAACGTGCGCCCAGCAAGTTCCATACTGTATTTTTTATATGACTTGTCTTTTTTTTCGCTGAATGTAATATAATCCATACCTATTTTCTGCTACTAAAAACATATACAAATGTATATATGCTAGATGATTTGCTATATTCTCACGAATTATAGTTACTGTTTCAATGTGTCCAATTTTGTTATAAATCAACTACTTTCGTCTATCTAACACTCCACAGTCGTAAATTCCCGACTAAGCCATCGGTACATACCAGTAAAAGCTTTTCTTTAACTTAATACTGGTTTTCATCTAAATAGCTTTTCCTTTCCTAAATTTTATTTCATATTCCATTTCATTTGCCCTTGGTTCTCGGGACTTGACCATTGTCCAAATGTCACCATCAAAGTTCTACCTTATAATTAGCAAGACTATTTCAACTTGCACTGTTCTTTTGTCGACATTTCCGACTGCTATAACGTCAGCACAAACGAATACTCTGGATTTTAAGTATCTTTAAGCCAATTTGCTCCCTTTTTACAACATTTTCAGTTTCCTAAAAATTTCTCCTTTTCTAAAAAACTTTTATTATATGGTAACAGCATTTTAGGATTTTGACTTCAACGGAACCGAAACTACTGAAAATACCATGAATCTACATTCATACTGTTTTCAGTGGTCTCGAACCGTTCTTCTATCATATTCCTTCCTGTATCCCGCATACCACCAAGCTAAAGATATCATTATCTCCCCCTCGCGACGATACCGATTCGCTGCCCTTACGAATTATTTGCTTTGCATAGATCTGCACATTTTAAATAGGGCGGAATAAACCCGCCCCTTACCATATTCCTTAATGAACTACTTTCTAATGCCAAGCTTTTCAATTAGAGCACGATATCTTTCGATATCTGTCTTTTTCAAATAATCAAGCAGTCCGCGTCTTTGTCCAACCATTTTCAAAAGTCCGCGTCTTGAATGATGATCTTTCTGATTCTTCTTTAAATGCTCAGTCAATTCTTGAATCCTTGCCGTTAAAACAGCTATCTGAACCTCTGGCGAACCAGTATCTCCCTGTGTTCTTCCATACTCAGCGATAATTGCCTGTTTTTTTTCCTTCGCTATCATTGTTGCATCCTCCATCTAAATTATTATTATACACTCTGACTGACCGCCTAGTACCAAGTCTGGGTCGGAGCATCCCGACACTGGGTACCGGCTACAGCACACTCAGTTAGTATAACACACAAATGCTTGTTATGCAAGAAATTTATTTAAAAACCCATACAAACTTATGTGTTTAAGTATCTCCTTACTCCTGCCGGCGAACGGTAGTTTACGCTGGAAATCTTAATTCCCGTTTTAGGACTTGACGCATGGATAACCTGTCCGCCGCCTATGTAAATTGCTACATGGTTAATTCTGCCGTTTTTCGCATAGAAAACCAAATCCCCTGGCTGTGCTTCTGACAAACTGATTTTCGTCCCCAATTGTGCTTGTGATGCTGCATGATGCGGAAGCGTTACGCCGTATTTTTGAAAAATACTTAATGTAAAACCGGAACAGTCTGCGCCTTTTGTCAGGCTCGTTCCACCCCATACATACGGATTACCCACAAACTGTTTTGCATACTGCACCAAATCAACGCGCACATCCGATACGCCCTGCCCGTACAGCAACTCTGTTAAAGTCACTGCCTTTTCAAGCCGTTCCTCCACATCTACAAATTCACCGGAAACATATGCTTCTTCATCATCCAGAAGGAATTTAATCCATCCATTGTCCATAACTTCTACTACTTCCAGTTCTTCCTCCTGTGGTATCAGTGTAATTACAACGCTTTCCGTATTGGGTTCTTCTCGTACTTTAAGCGTCTGCGTATTTACAACTGCAATCATAGAAGCGACTTCCTGTCCGCGTGTAATTGCTTCCTCGCCCATATACAGAAAATCTGTACTGCAATAGCCTTCAACTTTTCCTGATTTAATATGCGCCCAGCCATTCTCAACACCCAATATTTCACAGGCAGCGTCCTTAGAAAGTTTCCCAACAAGCTTCCCGCTCTCCGAAGGCTCTTCACGAATATTAAGATGATTATCTACATGGGCGATACCAAGGTTCGTATATCCCCAGTAAGTTTCTGGTTCCATTGACAGCGCTGCCGGCTCTTGCGCTTCCTCCGCAGCAATACTCCTTGCCATTGCAATATCTGCCTGCAAATCCGCTGCTTCCGACATTGTTTCCTCAAACACAAGTTCCGTGCCTGCAGAAAGCTTTACCTCGTCGGAATTTCTTACTGTTTCATTATCCAAACTTTCGGATTCTGGTTCTGCCCCCTCTGATTCGTCCGTTTTAATTAAATCGGCAAATGATACAGAATTGTTCTCCTCCTGTGCTGAAACAAATCGTTTATCACTCTGTTTGGTGTTTGCATAAACACCGCTTCCCAGTAAAAGGATGGAAAGCCCAATTCCAATGCCAGCCCCCATGTATTTCCATCTTAACAAATCTCTCATATACTCTAATCCATTTCTAAACTTTTACGATATTGTTACAATTTTGTTACATGGATACTATACCACCCCTGCCCCTTAATGTCAATAAAAGTCAACAAAAAAATTCCCCCAGAATTTAACAATTTGTATATTATCTATTTTATTAAGGACAGTTGTTCGGCTGCATGAAAGGGTATTTGATGATATTCTCTGCCTGCTGCTATATCTGCCGTCATCTGTGCCTTCAGTGCTTCCACACTGTCAAACCGCCGTTCTGGTCTTTTGAAATGAAGTAAAAATACTTCCAATTCCGCACCGTACACATCTTGATTAAAATTATAAATAAAGGTTTCTACTCCCATTACGCACTGATTATCTACAGTAGGCTTTGTCCCAATATTAGTAATTGCGGGATATGGTTTCTGACTGTCTGCACCACCACAAAACCGCGCATAAGAATAATAAACTCCTTTGGGCGGAAGCAGTTTCTCGCTTGGCGGAAGCAAATTCACAGTCGGCATACCAATTGTTCTTCCAAGCTGCTTCCCATGCACAATCTCGCCGCCAATACGATATGGTGCTCCTAGAAGGCATTCCACCAATTCCATATTGCCCTTTTTCACTTCCTCGCGCACATAAGTAGAACTCACTTCTTTTCCCTTATACAGAACTTTATCAATAATTATCACTTGATAGCCATATACACTTGACTTTTTTTGCAAGAGCCGATAATCTCCTGCACCATGTCTGCCGTAAGATACATCATCACCCGCTACAATACATTTTGCATGAATTTGTTCTATTAATACATTTTTTATATATCTTTCAGGTTCCATATTGGCAATCTCTTGGCAAAATGGATATTCAATCAGATAATCGACACCAGCATTTTCAAAAATCCTGCGCTTTTCTGCAATCGTAGTCAATTCTCCAGCCGGCGCAAAACCAAAAAACACCGCCGGCGACGGCACAAATGTAAAAACCACCGTCGCAAGCCCGTTTTCTTTCTGTCTGCGCAGCTCGTCCAAAAGCTTCTGATGTCCTCTATGAAAACCATCAAATTTGCCGATTGCCACAGCAGTTTCCTTTGCAATATCAAATTCTGTCATCTGCTCTATTATTTCCATCAAACCAATTCTCCATATGCCGCTTACAAAAGCATTTTAAACGGTTTAAAACAATTTTCTTCACTAATATATTGATACACTGCTTTTAATTCGCGTTGTTCTTCACTTTCCAGCATATATACTCTTAATAAATCGCCCTCTGTAAAACGTGCTGCCTCATTTTCCATATCCAACTGTGAAAAATACAGTTTGTTTCCATTTAAAAGAAAGCGCTCCGCTTTGGGCTTTACCGTTGCGCCGTTGCATCCTATTACAATACGGTCAGATGCAAAAACATACTGCTCCAACCTTCCCTCTGCGGCATACTGTGCGATTTGATCCAACGTAATGGATTCTTCTACGAAAAAGTTCCCTACTTTTGTACGCTTTAATTCTGCCATTGCCGCACCGCAGCCAAGCTGCTCACCGATATCTGCACACAACGAGCGAACGTATGTCCCTTTAGAGCATCCTACTATATAACGTACATATGGTAGTTCCATTTCCAATATTTTAATATATGGTAGTTCTACCCGCCTTGGTTTGCGTTCAATTTCTTTACCTTCCCGTGCCAACTCATAAAGCTTTTTTCCATTCACTTTTAATGCGCTGTACATTGGCGGAATCTGGTCGTAACCGCCCACAAATCGCAGCATGGTCTTCTCTATCTCTTTTTCTGATACTGTTACTTCAGATCTAGAGGAAATGGTACCACTTAAATCCAGAGTATCCGTCGTGATACCAAGTTGCATTTTCACTTCATATTCTTTGCTTGTATCCGTTATCATATCACACAACTTCGTTGCACTGCCTAAACATACAGGCAGCACGCCTGTTGCCTCTGGATCCAGCGTGCCTGTATGCCCAACTTTCTTCTGCTTTAGTATCCCCCGCAGTTTGGCTACTACATCATGGGAAGTATAGCCTGATTCTTTATAGATATTGATAATACCATTAATCACTTTCCACCACCGTATTTTCTGTACTCTGCGTGTCGGCTTCTTCAAACTGTTTCATTTGCAATTCTATCTGTTTTGAAATATTGTTAACAACATCATGAAATGTGCCGTTAATATTGCAGCCGGCTGCCCGTACATGACCACCGCCGCCAAAATAAGCCGCGATCTTACTGACATCTACATATTTACAAGAACGCAGGCTGACTTTATACTCTAAATTTCCAATTGCATACATAAAAATTGCACACTCTACTCCCTTAATTATGCGAAGCTGATTTACAATTCCTTCCAAATCTTTGGGTGTAGCATCATAAAAATTTAATATTTTCTGATCAATTGTACTTACAATACATCTTCCATGCATAAATATAATACTTTCCAGCAGCGCTCTGCCTAAAAGCTGATTCTGAATGTATGTTTTTTCATAAATCGTCTGATCAATTATCTCCGAAAAATTAAATCCATATTCAATTAAATCCGCCGCAATCCGCAATGTCTTAGGGGTTGTACTGGAATAATGAAAAATCCCTGTATCATGAATAATTCCTATGTAAATTGCCTTTGCAATCTCTTTATCAATCCATTCTTTATCCAAAACATCATATACCAGCTCCGCCGTAGAACTGCACCCCGGAACTACATAGTTCACATCACCGCAGCCATGTTCATTGCTGATATGATGATCAATATTAATGCGCTTTGACGCGCTCTCAAAAATTTTTTCCGCCTCTCCAAGCCTTGACTTCTCGCAGTCGACTGCTATAAAAATATCTGGCGCTTCCTCTACCATAAATGTACTGTCAATTTGATCAAAATCCTGAATGCATGAAAAGCAATCCGCTGGCTGTTCTAAACAGACTCGAACATCTGCTTCCGGCATTACTTTTTTAAGATACATATATACTGCCATACAGGAACCTGTACAATCCCCATCTGGTCTGATATGCCCTGAAATCACAATGCTTTTTGCTCCCTTACATTCTTCCTGTAACATAAATTTTTTCATAATTTACTCCCATCTGCGAACTTTCGTATGCAGCATAATATATGCAGCATAATGTATGCAGCATAACATATGCAGCATAGCATATGCAACATAGTATTTACAGCATATACTTTGCTGCAGCCTCCAGCCGCTTGTAACCGTTGTTATCATTGCCGCCCGTACTATATTGTATCGAAAACGTAAATAATATTTGCGTTTTCGATATTTCTTAACTCCTCTACACGGGTCTACACACAAAAGGAACTGTCGGAAAAGAGTCTGTCGCATTAAACCGAACGAATACAAGATAGTCTAACAACGTGTTAGGATTTATACTATATCTTGTATAATCAAAGCTTATCGCGACAGCCCCGACAGCCCCTTGTTGTCATTAAAACACTACGACAATATCGGCTGCTCCTCTTCGTTCCCGTGCTTCTCCTCATCAGCACGGTTTACTTCGTCAATGCGTTTTGACATTGAAACACCATAAGCAATTGACTGATCCATAATAAATTTTATTTCTGGCGTATTCCTTAAATTAATCTGTTTTGCCATTAAACTGCGGATATACCCTTCAGCACTCTTTAAGCCCTCTAGTGTATTTTTTTGCGACTCCTCATCTCCAAGCACGCTAATCCACGCCTTGCAAGTTTTTAAATCTGGCGCCACTTCCACCGCTACAACGGAAGTCATCACATTGATTCTGGGGTCTTTGATTTCATTGCGAATAACCTCTGCCAGAAAACGCTGTACTTCACCGTTGATACGTGTATTTTTCACACTGTTTTTTCTCATTTAGAATCCCTCCGTAATACCATTTTTAGGTATTCTCTTGAAAGTTCCGTTTCTGATTCTATCTTGGAACTTCCACCATAATATATGCTTCAACAATATCAAGTTCCTGCATACTGTCATAGCCCTCAAATACAAGACCGCACTCGAAACCTGCTTTTACTTCTTTTACATCATCTTTAAAACGTTTCAGCGACGCAAGCGCACCCTCGTAAATCTGTTCTCCCTCACGTGTTATCCGCACTTTGCAGCCACGCTGGAACATTCCATCTAACACATAGGAACCTGCAATATTTCCCACCGCTGACGCACGGAAAATCTGACGCACTTCTGCATGACCAATTACTTTTTCCTCAAAGATCGGATCTAGCATTCCCTTCATAGCAGATTCAATATCCTCGATCGCCTGATAGATAACTTTATACAGCCGCACATCAATGCCTTCCCGCTCTGCCGTCGCTTTCGCAATTGCATCTGGTCTTACATTAAAACCAATAATAATTGCCTTGGATGCTGACGCAAGAATAACATCAGATTCGTTAATTGCACCAACACCACCATGGATGCACTTTACAACAACTTCCTCATTTGACAACTTCATTAAGCTTTGTTTTACTGCTTCCACGCTGCCTTGTACGTCTGCTTTGATGATTAAGTTTAATTCTTTTAAATTGCCTGCCTGGATTTGTGAGAACAAATCATCAAGCGACATCTTAGCCTTAGTATCCTCAAGAAGTTTTTCTTTATTCTGTGCAACAAAAGTTTCCGCAAAATTTTTCGCTTCCTTGTCATTTTGATGCGCAATAAAGATTTCTCCGGCGTTGGGAACATCACCAAGTCCAAGAATTTCAACCGGTGTTGAAGGCCCTGCTTCCTTTACCCGTCTTCCTTTATCGTCTATCATTGCACGGACTTTACCACTTGCAGCACCTGCGGATATAAAATCACCCACTTTTAATGTACCCTTTTGTACAAGTACTGTTGCAACAGGGCCGCGTCCTTTGTCAAGTTCTGCTTCAATCACAAGACCTCTTGCGCGCCTGTCAGGATTTGCCTTTAATTCCAATACTTCCGCCGTAAGCAGTATCATTTCGAGCAGTTGTTCGATACCCTCACCGCTCTTTGCAGACACTGGAACAAATACCGTGCTGCCGCCCCAATCTTCTGCGATTAAACCATATTCTGTTAACTCCTGCTTTACACGTTCAATATTTGCGCCTGGCTTATCAATCTTGTTTACTGCCACAATAATCTCTATTTCTGCTGCTTTTGCATGGTTAATCGCTTCCACAGTCTGCGGCATTACACCATCGTCTGCTGCTACCACAAGAATTGCAATATCCGTAGAATTTGCGCCGCGCATACGCATTGCCGTAAACGCTTCGTGTCCCGGAGTATCAAGGAATGTAATCTTCTGCCCGTTGACATTTACTGTATATGCACCAATATGCTGTGTAATGCCGCCTGCTTCTCTATCTGTTACATTTGTCTTACGAATTGCATCAAGAAGAGAAGTCTTACCGTGGTCAACATGACCCATTACACAGATAACAGGCGGTCTTTGCACCATATCCTCCACATTTTCTTCTTCTTCCCGCAGCAATTCTTCGATAACGTCAACTTTGACTTCCTGCTCACAGATAATATCGTACTCAATTGCAATATTCTCTGCTGTTTCATACGTAATTTCCTCGTTTACTGTCACAATCTGCCCCTGTAAAAACAGTTTCTTAACAATGGCTGACGGCTGTATTTTCATCTTATCCGCAAGTTCCTTAATTGTAAGTTTCTCCGGCAGTGTAATAACCTTAATTTGCTCCGCGACGGTTTCTACTGGTTTCTTCTCTGGCTTAATAAACTTACCCGGCTTATTTTTGCCTTTGATATTTTTTATTTCGTTATCTTCTTCATAGATAAGGTCTTTGCGATTCTTCTTATCCTTCTCCTGACTTATCCTGCGCTTCTCCTCATCTCTGTGCTTCTCAGACTCTTTCATTGGACTGTCTGGAACAAAACTGTTTTTACCAGAATTTCTGCCGCCGTTCCCGCCGTAACCATTTCTATTATTATCACGGCCACCAGAAAAGCCCTGACCATTTCTGCCGCCTTGCCCTCTGTCGCGCCTTTGCCCATCCGATCCTTTATCTCTGTCACCACGCCGTTGCCCATCGGAATTTCTGTCTTTATCCCTATCTCTACCGCCGTCATATCTTTTCCCATCAGAATTGCGGGAACTCTCACTGCGGTTATCATTTCTCTGCCCATCACGTCTAGAACCATCTGAACGTTTCTGGCGGTCAGCATTTTTATTTCCATCATTTTTTTGTCCATCACGTCTGGAATTGTCCGACCCACGTGCGCCATCACGCTTTTGCCCATCCACATTTTTCCTGCCGCCTGATGCTTTCTTCGCTTCTTCCGCTGCAGTTACCTCTGCCTTAACATTTTCTGTCACCTTGGAATATTTATCTTTAGACTGTTTTTCTGTGGACTTTTTATCAGAAAATTGTTTCTCTGTGGTTTGCTGTTTTTCTACTGTTTGCTGTTTTTCTGTAATTTGTTGCTTTTCCTCAGTTTGCTGTTTTTCTGTAATTTGTTGCTTTTCCTCAGTTTGCTGTTTTTCTGCTGTTTGCTGTTTTTCTGTGGACTGCTGGTTTTCCGTAGTTTGCTGCTTTTCCGTAAATTGCTTTTCCGTTGCTTGGTTTTCTGTGGTTTGTTGTTTTTCCATAGATTGTTTTTCCATAGATTGTTTTTCTATAGATTGTTTTTCTATAGATTGTTTTTCCATAGATTGTTTTTCTATAGATTGTTTTTCCATAGATTGTTTTTCTATAGATTGTTTTTCTATAGATTGTTTTTCCACAGACTGCTTTTCCGTTACCTGGTTTATTTTGGTATTGTCAGCCTTGAGAACCACCTTCTCAGCAGATTTTTCTGCTGTTTTCACTTTTGCAGCATTTTCTATGACATCTGCTTTTGCAGCATTCTCTGTCTTTACTACTGTTTCCTGTTTCGCGGCAGCAACTGCTTTTACAGCCGTTTCTGGTTGAACTAACGTTTCTACTTTCGCAGTCGCCTGCTGTTTTACAGCAGGTTCTGTTTTAACAGCCGTTTCCTGCTTTGCTTTAACAGCAGCTTCCTGTTTTATGGCAGTTTCCTGTTTCGCAGCCGCCTTTTTCTCTGGATGCGCAGGTTTTCTTGGTATCTGTGCTCCGGGAAGTTTGGAGTTATGAGGATTACTCACAACAATAATGCTTTTTTTCTTCTTTACAGGCGCTTTCGCTTCCGTCTTCTTTGGTGCTTCATCCAACTTGGCAGGCGCTTTCAAAGTGTTTTTCACCTCGTCTATCTGTCTGTCTTCTAATACACTCATGTGGCTTTTTACCTCTATACCTTTATTTTTTAAAATCGTCAGGATTTCAGCACTTTTCACGCCGATTTCCTGTGCAAGCTCATACACTTTTATTTTTGCCATGTTACTCCTCCTCACCCTCACAATTAACAGATTGTTCCAGATGCTTAATCAATGACTTTGCGAAGTTCTCATCTGTAATAGCAAGAGATGACCTCATCGATTTTCCAATTGCGCGTCCCAGTTCCTCTTTTGTCCCGAAAAAATATCGAGGGATATCATAGAAACTGCACGCATCCGAAAAACCTTTCTTCGTATTGTCAGATGCATCCTCTGACACAAGAACCACCCAAGCGCTACCGCTTTTTACGCTCTTGTCCGTTGCAAATTCTCCGCTCACTAGTTTACCTGCTTTCATTGCCAAACTTAGCAGGGAATATATCTTTGATTGTATTTTATTTCGCTGTTGATTCAAATATTTCTATCTCCTTTGTCAGACTGTCGTAGATTTCTTCCGGCACTGCCATTTTAAATGACCTGTCAAGCCCTTTAGTCTTTTTTGCTTTCTTCAGGCATTCTGCGCTGGGACATATGTATGCACCTCTGCCGTTTTTCCTGCCTGTTGTATCAAGAATAATCCCCTCCTCCGTCTTGAGAACGCGTATCATTTCCTTTTTGGGTTTCATCTCACCACAGCCGATACATTGTCTAAATGGAATTTTCTTTGCCATTGATTACTCTATTTCCTCCGATTCTTCCTCGCTTACGGATTCGTTATCCCAGTCTGCATCTCCTTGATTGTATTCCATAGCATTCTCGGTATTTTCGGTATTCTCGGTATTCTCAGAAGCTTCATTTTTAGGAACTTCATCCTCGGAAATTTCATCTGCTAAAGTTTCGTCCTTTAAATCCCCATTGTTAGAAGTTTCATCATTATAATCTTCGACTTCAGAAGCTCCGCCATCTAAGGTTTCGTTCTCAAAATCCTCAGTTTCAGGAGTTTCATCCTCATAATCTTTTGTTTCGGAAGTTTTATCATCTGAAGCTTCGTCATTCTCGTATTCTTCTTCATACTCATATTCTTCTTCGTAGTAGGCATCATCGTCCTCATCATACATATAGTCTTCATAGCGGAAGCCCTCGGCATCTTTTGCCTGTGTTTCCGACTTAATATCGATCTTATATCCCGTCAGCCTTGCCGCAAGTCTTGCATTCTGCCCTTCCTTACCGATTGCCAGCGAGAGCTGATAATCCGGCACAACCACCTTTGCCGTTTTCTCATCTGGATCTGCAAATACCGCAACAATTTTTGCCGGTGAAAGTGCGTTCTGTATAAAGTTTCCGGGGTTTTCATCCCAATTGACAATATCTATTTTCTCGCCGCGCAGCTCCTCCACAATCGCATTGACACGCGCGCCGTTAATTCCGACACAGGCACCGACAGCATCTACATTGGGATTATTGGTGCGAACAGCAATCTTAGTACGGCTTCCAGCTTCACGCGCAATACTCATAATCTCTACTGTGCCGTCCTTTATCTCCGTAACTTCCGCCTCAAACAACCGCTTCACCAGTTCTGGATGCGTACGGCTTACTAAGATTCTAGGGCCTTTCGGTGTATTTTTTACCTCTAAAATATATACTTTAATGCGCTCCGTTGGGCGGAATACTTCGCCTTTTACCTGCTCTGCTTCATTGAGCAGCGCATCCGCCTTTCCTAAATCTACGCTGATATTTCTTCCAGAATAACGCTGCACAATACCTGTTACCACATCCTTCTCTTTCTCAAAGAACTGGTTGTAAACCACGCTGCGCTCCTCCTCACGGATTTTCTGCAAAATAACGTTTTTCGCATTCTGTGTGGCGATACGTCCGAACTGCTTGGATTTAATCTCTACATTAATCGTTTCCCCAATTATTGCCCGCTTGGAAATTTTCACTGCATCATCAATGCAAATCTGGGTCACATCATCCTCGACTTCTTCCGGCGTTGCAACAATATCCTTTGTCGCATAAACCAAGAAATCGCACGTTTCCCGGTCTATCTCAACCGTAATATTATCTGCTTTGCCAAAATGGTTCTTGCAGGCTGTCAAAAGAGAATTTTCTATCGCCTCGAAAAGAGTTTCTTTGCTGATCTCCTTCTCTTTCTCCAAAGTATTGAGTGCTTCCAATAATTCCTTATTCATTTTACCTTTACCCTCCTAAAGTAAAAAATTCCTGATTTAAAAATCCAGCGTTAATCTGATAATTGCCACATCAGATTTTGCGAAAACCATTTCTTTTTTTTCTGTATTATTTATTTCCATCTCAATTGTTATGGATTCTTTGTCAAAGGATTTTAATATTCCAACAAATTCTTTCTGTTTGTCAATTGGCTTATAGGTCTTGACTTCGACTTCCTCGCCCAAACTGTTCTGCAAATGCCTATCTTTCTTCAGCGCCCTTCCAAGCCCTGGGCTGGAAACTTCCAATGTATATGCATCAGGGATAAAATCCTGTGCGTCAAGCTGCTGCGACATTGCACGGCTAACATTTTCACAATCAATAATACTTACGCCCTCCGGCTTATCAATATAAGCCCTTAAATACCAAGTACCTCCTTCTTTCACGTACTCAACATCATATATTTCACAGCCGTTTTCCGCAGCAATCGGCTCCAAAAGCGCTTCTGCCCGCGCTTCATAAGTATCTTTTTTCGCCATGCCCTCACCATTCCCCTTTTCATCTTTTATCATGAATAAAAGAGCGGACTTGCAAGCCCACTCTTTATCATCTAGCATCATTGAAACTATCTCTATTTTAGCACTTTATCCTTGAAAAATCAAGACTTTTATCCAATTTTTTCCGTTGTTTTGCAACCCCAAAATCAATACCTAAACTCAAAACCCTTATTACATCAGCATTAACAGAATTTTTTT
>VSNQ01000118.1 GCA_009774395.1 Lachnospiraceae bacterium | reverse complement strand
GATTAAATACTGTCCATAGTTATGACTATTTAGTCTATATTCTGGGTCTAATTGAAAATTTGTAAATGGGTGTATATTTTGAAAGAATACAAATATATGTTTGAAACTAAATTAGGAGAATCAATCAATGACAATCGCATTAATTTTATCCGGCGGAACGGGTACGCGTTTAGGGGCAGATGTTCCAAAACAATATATAAAAGTTTATGATAGATGTATTATATCCTATTGTATTGAGCGGTTGTTGAAACATGAAGGGATTGACAAGATGCAGATTGTAGCTGCACCACAATGGCACCAAACAATCCGAAACTGCCTTGAAAAGTATGATTCCCCAAAATCCGTAAATAATAGAAAATTCCAAGGCTTTTCCCAGCCTGGGAAAACTCGTCAGCTTTCCATCTACAACGGATTAACAGATATTCTTACTTACGCACAGGAAGCAGATACAGTCCTTATCCATGACGCAGCCCGCCCAATGCTTTCCGTGCAGATGATAACAGACTGCTTAGAAGCAATGCGCAATCACGATGGAGTAGTGCCGGTGCTTCCAATGAAGGATACGGTATATCAGAGTATAGATGGAAACAATATTGATGCATTAGTAAAGCGCAATGAAATATACGCAGGTCAAGCCCCCGAGGTATTCCGCCTTGGCTTATACTACAAAGCCAACAAAGCCCTTTTTCCTGATAAAATATTAGAAATCAACGGCTCAACAGAACCAGCAATTCTTGCAGGCATGGATATTGTCATGATTCCGGGAAATGAGGGAAATTTTAAAATTACAACTACGGAAGATTTAGAACGTTTTCGCAGAGTTGCAAATACACAATAGCAATATCACATGCCGAGAATATTTATAGTTTATACTGGCGAGTGATTAAATTTGCCAATAATGCTGACTTTCAAGTATAAATATATTGAGTGATATGGTAAATTTATCGCTTGTGAATATAATAGAACATAGCTTGAAAATATACAATCTATTTTGATGATAAATCTCATCAGTATGTATTATTATAAGAAATATAAGGTACTGCCGTAAAAAGTTTTGATTATACGAGATATAGTATAAAATAAAGCACCAGATTATAATATCTTGTATATGTTTCCCTTAATGCGACAGTTCATCCAATAATGTTTATTTATGAAACCCGTAATGTTTCTATGTGATATTTTCGCAGATACATTACAGGTTTTTCTTTATGCGATTTCCATATATTTGCACATCTGCAAAATATTGAAAGACAAAACCCAAAATATGCAGTATAATATAACAATATTGCTGTAAAAAGAAAGAATCCCCAGCACTTCACCACGAAATGAAACAGGAGCCATTTTTATTATAAATATAAAAAACTCAAGAATATAATACAAAGCTGTTATCAATATTCAATTGATTCGCTATATAAATTTAATTTAATTTTACACGAAATGGAGGAACCAATGTGGGAAAAAAATTAATAATAACAGAGAAACCCTCTGTTGCACAGGACTACGCAAAGGTCTTTCAGGTAACCGGCAGAAATAACGGCTATATTGAGAATAAAGATTACGTAATAACCTGGTGCGTCGGTCATCTCGTAGAGATGGTGTATCCAGAAGAATACGATAGCAAATACAAAAAATGGATGCTGAAAGATTTGCCGTTTTTGCCTGAAAACTATAAATATGGGGTGATTAAAAATGTACAGCAGCAATATAATATTGTACATACACTGCTGCACCGAAAGGATATTGATACGGTATATTGGGCAGGTGACTCAGGGAAAGAAGGGCAAACGATAGAGGAAAATATCCGAAATTTTGGTGGTGTGCGTCAAGGAATAAAGGAGCTGCGCGTGTGGATCGATTCTCAGACGGAGGAGGAGATTAAGCGCGGAGTAGCGCAGGCAAAGCCAATGTCTGATTATGCGAATTTAGGTGCATCGGGGATTATGCGCTCTATTGAAGACTATGCAATGGGGATTAATTTTTCTCGCGTAATGTCCGTAAAGTATGGAAAATTGCTGAATGACGCTGCTGCGACAAAAAGTTATACTGCGATTGCGGTAGGGCGCGTTATGACTTGCGTACTGGGAATGGTAGTAAATCGCGAGCGCGAAATTCGTAATTTTCAGGAAACGTTGTTTTACAGGGTAGTTGGAGATTTTACAGAAGCGTGTATTGAGGCAGAGTGGAAAGCAATAGAAGGTTCTGCATACTTTGCATCGCCAAAACTTTACAAAGAAAATGGATTTCGTGAAAAAGAGGATGCTGCGGCGCTGATTGATTCTTTTGAGGGGAAAACAGCAGTTATTAAAACTTTGGAAAAAGGTATTTCCAAAAAGAAAGCGCCGTTGCTTTTTAATTTGGCAGAGCTTCAGGCAGAATGTGCAAAACGCTTTAAAATCAGTCCAGATCAGACACTTCAGGTTGCGCAGGATTTATATGAAAAAAAGCTGACGACTTATCCAAGAACAGATGCAAGAGTTTTGACTACTGCAGTGGCAAAAGAGATTGGGAAAACATTAAATCGTTTAAAAGGCTATCAACCAACACAGACGTTTACAACTGTAATTTTGCAGAAAAAAGCTTATGAGAAGTTGGAAAAAACACAGTATACGGATGACAGTAAAGTAACCGATCACTATGCAATTATACCTACAGGACAGTTAACGGAACTGCCATCGCTGACACCTTTGCAGAGTAAAGTATTTGATGTAATAGTACGCAGGTTCTTAAGTATTTTTTATCCACCTGCAGAATACCAGACACTGAAATTAGTAATTGGCATTGAAAAAGAAAATTTGTTTGCATCAGCGAAAGTGCTGAAAGTGTTGGGTTATCTTGAAGTATTGGGAAAAACACTTGAGGACAATGAAGACGATGAGAACAGCACAAATCAAAAGAATAGCAGTAGACAGACAGCCCAAACAGGCGCAATGGAAGCAGATTCAGCCATGATGGAAGTGAATACAGAAAAGAAAACAAACGCAAAAAAATTGCTGGAATTGGCGGATACATTAAAGCAGGGGGATTGTGTTCTTGTCAATGGGTTTGAGATAAAAGAAAGTAAAACGACACCGCCGAAGCGCTATACATCAGGGTCTATGATATTGGCTATGGAAAATGCTGGACAGTTAATTGAGGATGAAGAACTGCGAGCACAAATCAAGGGTTCTGGTATCGGAACAAGTGCAACGCGCGCAGAGATTATAAAAAAACTTATCCGTATTGGCTATCTTAGCTTGAATCAAAAGACACAGGTAATTACACCAGAGGCTTTTGGTGAAATGGTTTATGAGGTGGTTGCAATGACCGTTCCAGCACTGCTCAATCCCAAAATGACAGCTTCTTGGGAGAAAGGGCTTGACGGCATTACAAACGGAACGATTCAAATGGGAGAGTACCGCAGTAAACTGGAAGATTTTATCCGCAAGGAAACGATTCAGATTCGGGATAATGACTTATCAAGTCAAGTAATAAACCAAATTAGTCAAATATCTGGGATAAGACCCAAAGGGTCAATTATTCGCAAAAAACTGGAAGCGAAGTGTCCTGTCTGTGGTGGTGATATTGTGACGACGCCTTTTGGATATGGATGTGCGAATTATCAAAAAGATGGTACAGGATGCAAGTTTGTGATTGGTACGATTGCAGGGCGGGATTTAACGGAAGAGGAGTGTCTTTCTTTATTAAATAATGGAAGAACAGAGGTACTTTCTGATTTTTCTTCAAAGGCAAAAAAGAAATTTCAGGCGGCACTTGTTTTGCAGAAGAATGAGGAGGGTATGCCGGAGATTGTATTTGATTTTTCGCAAAATCAGCCACAGATTCTTGAGGGGATCGTATGCCCTGACTGCGGTGGAACAATCGCTATAACAGGCTTTGGATATGGCTGTACGAATTTTCAGGCGCAGGAGGCTTCAAGCTGTAAATTTGCCATAGGGAAAATCGCAGAAAAAGCATTGAGTGCAGCACAAGTGCAGGAGTTATTGACAAATGGTTTCACATCAACGATTCGTGGTTTTAAAGGGAAATCCGGCAAAAAATTTGATGCTTGTCTTGTTTTAGATAAGGACGAAAATGGAAAACATACCATAAAGTTTGATTTTGATCATGTGGAAGTTAAGAAAATTAAAGATGTTGTCTGCCCGCTGTGTGGTGGTGAGATTGTACAGACACCATTTGGCTATGGCTGTGCCAACTATAATAAAGAGGACGAAAATAGCTGCCATTTTTCTATTGGCAAAATGGCGGGCAAAGATATTCCGGAAAGTAATATGAAAGAGTTGTTAAAAAACGGAAGAACCTCCACAATTCGCGGTTTTGTATCAAAAACAGGCAAAAAATTTGATGCACGAATTGCGCTGAATAAGGACGAGAATGGAACTGTTACTGGTTTAAAATTTGATTTTGAGGATATCGAACAGCCAAAACTTAAAAATGTCCATTGTCCGTTATGCGGCGGCGATATTGTAAAAACAGCGTTTGGCTATGGCTGTTCTAACTATAATCGGGAGGAGGAAAGCAAAAGCTGCCGTTTTTCAATTGGGAAAATTAGTGGAATAAAGCTAAATGACAGCCAGATAAAGCAGCTTTTAACAGAGAAGAAAACCGATGTAATCAAAGGCTTTGTATCAAAAAATGGTACAAATTTTGATGCAGCGTTAAAATTAACAAATGAGGGACAGATAGTATTTGATTTTCCAGACAGGCCAGCACCAATGGAAACGGCGCTGCAATGCCCAAGGTGCAGGCAGGCAATGCTCAAAAAAAGCCAATGGTACTATATATGCGACTGTGGTTTTCGCATAGGGCATACTGTCGCGAAAGTACCGCTTTCAGAAGACACTATGCAGGAACTTTTTACAACTGGCAAAACAAAACAAAAAGTAACAGGATTTGTATCGAAAGCGGGAAATCCATTTGATGCCGTATTAAAGTACATAGATGAGAAAATTGTATTTGATTTTGATAATTCGGGGGAAAATAAGTCAGATAGCACACACACAGCAATGCCAGAACAGCCGTGGCTTGCTGCATCAGAAACAGAGGAATCGGAGATGGCACTGCTGCAAGAAATAGAAATGATGCAGCAGATCGAAGAAGAAGAACAGTTTCAAGCGCAGTATGAACAGTTTATCAGCGTTTAGCCAAACACTACAGTTTTAGCATAAAGGCAAAAATCCTTGGAATTTATTAGTAAATGTGTTATAATAACAAAAGTTTTTAGATTATGCAGTGATACCGCAGATGGACATTTATACAAGTCAAATTGATGCGTTATTTATTGACAGTTCCTTAGTATTTATAAATGTAAATAGTCCAAAACAGTTTGTTCTTAGCGAATAATATAATGATGAAGAAAAATCTAATTATATTTAAGTATATATTAAATTAAGAAAGGAAAGTGTATTCATTATGAACCAAATGCAAATTCAAAACTTGTACAATTTAAACGAAACAATTTCTGCACCATTGTTTTCGGGCGTGGTTTATCCTTGGGAGCTGCTGCCAAAGATCGGCGCATATATTATGGAACTGGGAGCTTCCTTACCACAGGAGAAATTTGAAAAGCGCGGCGAAACTATTTGGATAGCAAAATCTGCTGTTGTTGCGCCGACGGCGTGTATTAATGGTCCTTGTATTATTGATGAAGAGGCAGAAATCCGCCATTGTGCATTTATCCGTGGCAATGCGATTGTGGGAAAAGGTGCGGTGGTTGGCAACTCTACAGAATTAAAAAATGTAATCCTATTTAACAAAGTGCAGGTGCCACATTATAATTATGTTGGTGACAGTATTCTTGGTTATAAATCCCATATGGGTGCAGGTTCAATTACTTCCAATGTCAAAAGCGATAAGACGTTGGTAGTAGTAAAAACTAAGGCAGATTCAATAGAAACCGGATTAAAGAAAATGGGTGCAATGCTTGGCGACTGCGTAGAAGTTGGTTGCAACAGCGTATTAAATCCGGGCACTGTGATCGGGCGGAATGCAACGATCTATCCAACATCATCAGTTCGCGGATTTATTGAAGAAAACAGCATTTACAAGCATCAAGGGGAGATTGTGCAGCGTGTAGCAAAATAGATTTGCATTAATATAGGATGGGGTTGTCGCATTAGGGGAAACAGATACAAGATATTATAACATGGTATTGCATTTTGTACCATATCTTGTAATATACACCTGCCTTTTGCGTAGCCCTGCGTTGTCGTCAGTCAACAATGTCACACTACATTGCCTCTTTCCTCCGACTTGTTCTGATACAAAATTCAGGCATCTATTACATTGAAATTAATGCAAGGCTGTATGAGTGTTATACTGACAAAAAGTTAAAATAACAAGGGGCTGTTTTGAAAATGAAATTTTCTTATAATATAGTGATATAATAAGAAAATAGAACCATTCTCATACAGCCCCTGATTTTATAGATATAGTAGTATATATCTGTTTATTATTAAATCTGAATAATGGTAAATTTAAACAACATTATTTCTGAATAACATCAAATTTTAACAACATCATATCTGATAAAGATAAAATCTGAATAACATAAAATCTTAAAAACGATTTTCCTTAGCTGCTTCCTCAATAGAAACTGCTACAGCAACAGTCGCACCAACCATTGGATTGTTGCCCATGCCGATTAATCCCATCATTTCTACGTGTGCTGGAACAGATGAAGAACCTGCAAACTGTGCATCAGAGTGCATACGTCCCAATGTATCTGTCATACCATAAGAAGCAGGACCTGCTGCCATATTGTCTGGGTGCAATGTACGACCTGTACCGCCGCCAGAAGCTACAGAGAAGTATTTCTTGCCAGCTTCTATTCTTTCCTTTTTGTATGTACCTGCTACTGGATGCTGGAATCTTGTTGGGTTGGTTGAATTTCCGGTAATGGATACATCAACATTTTCTTTCCACATAATAGCAACACCTTCGCAGACATCGTTGGAACCATAGCAATTAACCTTGCCACGAGGACCTTCTGGATCAGAATAAGATTTTCTAAATACTTCCTTAACGGTGTTTGTATAAGGATCATACTCTGTTTCAACAAATGTAAATCCGTTGATACGTGCGATAATCTCAGCAGCGTCTTTACCAAGACCATTTAAGATAACACGTAACGGTTTCTGACGTACTTTGTTTGCTTTCTCTGCGATACCAATAGCGCCTTCAGCAGCAGCAAAAGACTCATGTCCAGCTAAGAAGCAGAAGCAGTCAGTTTCTTCTTCAAGAAGCATTTTACCAAGATTTCCATGTCCTAAACCTACCTTACGGTTGTCCGCAACAGAACCCGGAATACAGAATGCCTGAAGTCCCTCACCGATAGCAGCAGCAGCGTCAGCAGCTTTCTTGCAGCCTTTCTTGATTGCAATAGCAGCGCCTACTGTATAAGCCCAGCAAGCATTCTCAAAACAGATCGGCTGGATTTTCTTTACTTGATCGTAAACATCAAGACCAGCATCCTTGGTAATCTTCTCTGCTTCCTCGATGGAAGCGATACCATAGCTTTTTAAAACCTCATTAATTTTATCTATTCTTCTTTCATAGGATTCGAATAATGCCATAATTATTTTACCTCCTTATCTGTTCTGGGATCAATAATCTTCACAGCATCCTGTACACGGCCATACTGTCCGGATGCTTTTTCCCATGCAGTATTAGGATCATCACCCTTTTTAATAAAATCAGTCATTTTGCCGAGGCTGACAAATTTGTAGCCGATAATCTTATCATCAGCATCCAGCGCAATACCTGTGACATAACCTTCTGCCATTTCAAGATAACGAGGCCCTTTCTTTAAAGTGCCGTACATTGTACCAACCTGGCTTCTTAGACCTTTTCCAAGATCTTCAAGACCAGCGCCAACAGGAAGTCCGTCTTCTGAGAAAGCAGACTGAGAACGTCCATAAACGATCTGCAAGAATAATTCTCTCATTGCAGTATTAATAGCATCGCAGACAAGGTCTGTATTCAATGCCTCAAGAACTGTTCTTCCCGGAAGAATTTCAGCTGCCATAGCTGCCGAATGTGTCATACCAGAACACCCAATTGTTTCAACCAAAGCCTCTTGAATAACCCCTTCCTTAACATTCAGGGAAAGTTTGCAGGCACCCTGCTGAGGAGCACACCAGCCTACGCCGTGCGTAAAACCGGAAATATCCTTCACGTCTTTCGCTTTAACCCATTTTGCTTCTTCTGGAATGGGTGCGCAGCCATGATTGCCGTCGCGGGCAACTGTACACATCTCTTCAACTTCTTTCGAATAAATCATGTGAAAACTCCTTTCGACTACATACTTATATTTTATGTAGGGGATAATCCCCATGCATATGATAACATATCAACACAAATAAAATTTAAAGCATTAATATGTTACTCCACATAAAATATTTTCGCACAAATCTAGGAAAATAGCAATGAAAAATTACAATTTTCACCATATTTTTGGACAATAAAAATCACATAATAAAATGGTTGACAAAGCAAATATATGTGTGTATAATATAAAAATATGTGGTAAGAAATCTAGTGGAAGTTATTTCAGACGAGGATTACGATGCTAGTAAATTTAACAGATGTATTTACAAATGAAGGACAAGTACAGACTTTGGAAGTTTCCTATGATGCAGATGCATTTTGTACACCGTTTGGAAATTTTCCTATTATAGACAAAACCCCTGTTTCGTTAAAGATTACGAATATGGGACAGTCAAAGGTACTTGTTGAGGGGATCGCAGGCTTTGAATTATTGCTTGTATGTGACCGATGCCTCAAGGATGTTCCGTACCGCTTTCGATTGTCTTTTTCACAGGAAGTGTTTTCGCCGGATTATAAAGGCGGGGATATAGAGGATGAAGCGGCAGAATTTATGGAGGGATATCAACTTAATGTGGATGCGCTGGTCAAGAGTGAATTATTGTTAAACTGGCCTACGAAAGTGTTATGCAAGGAATCGTGCAAGGGGATTTGCACAGTGTGCGGTAAGAATCGGAATGAGGAGGACTGCAGTTGTGATGCATTTATTCCAGATCCTCGTATGGCAGCGATTAAAGATATTTTTCAAGGAAATAAGGAGGTGTAACAATGTCTATATGTCCAAAAAATAAATCTTCTAAATCCAGAAGAGATAAAAGAAGAGCAAACTGGAAGATGAGTGTACCAACATTGGTAAAATGCAGCAAGTGTGGAACATTAATGGTACCACACAGAGTTTGCAAGGCTTGCGGCTCATATAATAAGAAAGAGATTATTGCAGTAGACTAAAATTTTTGGCAGTGCTGTAAAATACTGTTGAAAAAAATGTTATGTAAAAAGTTCGGCAATGCTGAACTATAGCAAAAAGGTTATGAAATAAGGATGGATAGGTTAATCAATAACTTGTCTGTCCTTATTTTTATGCGCAGACCCGTACAAAGGAAATATGCGCTAAAGCAGCGCACTTGTATAAAATTTTAAAATAATATTTACTTCCCTAATATTTTTATGTATAATGAAATATACTTTGTATTTTTGCAAAGCAGGAAAATGATTTTGAAAGGATAAGAGTGAACATAATGGTCGGTGCTGACGCAATAGTAAAATGTCTGGAAAACGAGAATGTATCAACGGTATATGGTTATCCCGGTGTGGCAATCTGTCCGTTTTACAATAGTATTCTCAATTCTGAGATACAGACAATTTTAGTAAGGACAGAACAAAATGCTGCTCATGCGGCGAGCGGAGAAGCACGAGTCACCGGCAAAGTAGGCGTTTGTGCTGTAACGAGCGGTCCCGGTGCAACAAACCTGATTACAGGGATTGCCACGGCATTTGCTGACAGCATTCCGCTGGTATGTATTACCGGACAGGTAAATAGTGAACAGATAGGCAGCGATGTTTTTCAAGAGGTTGATATAACGGGCGCTGTAGAGTCTATTATAAAATATAGTTATATTATCAAAAATGTAGAAGATATTCCGCGTGTATTTAAAGAAGCGTTTTATATAGCAAATTCGGGAAGAAAAGGCCCTGTTTTAATTGATGTGCCAATTGATATTCAAAATGCTGCTCTAAAGAATTTTAAATATCCAGAGGAAGTCAATATTCGGGCATATAAGCCCACGGTTAAGGGACATGCAGTACAGATTAAAAAGGTTATCAAAGAAATTGAAAAGGCAAAAAGGCCAATTATTTGTGCAGGCGGCGGTGTTCATTTAAGCAATGCAGTGCCAGAACTGCGCGAGTTTGCCCATAAATACAGAATCCCTGTTGTTTCTACAATGATGGGGATTGGCGTAATGCCAACACAGGATCCCATGTATTTTGGCATGGTGGGAAATAATGGTAAGGCATATGCAAACCGTGCAATGAATGAATCCGATTTACTAATTATGGTAGGCGCAAGAGTTGCCGACAGAGCAATTAGCCAGCCAGATTTAATTATTACAAATAAGAGTTTGGTACATATAGATGTAGATCCTGCCGAGATTGGGAAAAACGTTGGCCCAACCATTCCGCTAGTAGGAGATGCAAAACATATATTCGAGGATATGGCAAGCCAAGAATTTGAATGTGAACATGAAAATTGGATTCATACACTTGAAGAATACCGTGAAATAATGGTACAAAAGCGCAATCCAAATCCTGATTATGTAGACCCTGCAGCTTTTATTACAATGCTTTCTGATGAAATGAAATCGGATGCAATTTATGTGGCTGACGTGGGACAAAACCAGATTTGGTCGTGCAATTATCATGTGGTAAAGGATGGGCGGTTCTTAACATCTGGTGGTATGGGTACTATGGGATATTCTATTCCGGCGGCAATGGGTGCAAAGCGCGGTAATATGAAAAAGCAAGTCGTTGCTGTCTGTGGTGATGGTTCCTTTCAGATGTCTATGATGGAACTTGCTACAATAATGCAGCATCACATCCCGGTTAAAATAATTGTACTGAAAAACAATTATTTGGGTATGGTGCGCGAGTTTCAGCATTATACATATAAAGATCGCTATTCTGTCGTAGATATTAAAGATGGCACGCCAAACTTGGAGAAACTTGCAGCGGCGTATGATATTCCGTTTCTGCGTGTAGAAAATATGTCGCATGCTTTGGAAAAAATTAAGGAATTTTTAAAAGAAGACAATACCATGTTAATGGAATGTCTTGTTGACCCAATGGATTTGGTAAAATAAAAAATGGGGGTTTTACATGAAAAGAATATATTCTGTATTAGTAGAGAACAGATCGGGTGTACTCTGTAAAGTCGCAGGTTTGTTTTCTAGAAGATGCTTTAATATTGACAGCCTTGCGGTTGGAGAAACAGAAGATTCCGCAGTATCCTGCATGACGATTGTCAGTTCCGGCAACCAGAGAACGATAGAGCAGATTGAGAAACAATTAAATAAAAAATTAGATGTGATTAAGGTAAAGACCTTTGAGGAAAAGGACAGTATCAGTCGTGAATTGATGCTGATTAAAGTAAAATATAACCGCGGCACGCGGCGTGATATTATGGAAATCTGCGAAATTATGAAAGCGGATATTGTCGATATGTCGAATACGATGATGATGGTGCAGATCTGTGATTTGCCAGAGCGTATTAAGGTTATGCTGGATATGTTGAAATCCATTAGTATTGTGGAGGTTGCAAGAACAGGAACGCTTGCCCTTCCTAAATGTGTTGACAATTAACAGTAGAATTGTTAAAATAATCTGATGTAAAGATTAATTCTTTAACAGTTCCTAAGGTTCAATGGAGGAAATATGATGCAGAACAGAGTTTTTCAGCTTTTGGTGGATAATAATGCAGGCGTACTAAGCCGTATCTCAGGGCTTTTTTCAAGGCGTGGATATAATATTGAGAGTATAACGGCAGGTGTAACAGCAGACCCGCGGTTTACAAGGATTACGATTGTCACATCAGGTGATGAAGAAATTCTTGCACAGATAGAGAAACAAGTAGCGAAATTGGTTGATATTAGGGATATTCATGAACTAAAACCAGAAAAGAGCGTATACCGCGAACTTTGTTTAATTAAAGTGAAATCAACGCCGGAGAAACGACAGGGAATTATTGCAGTTTCGGATATTTTCAGGGCAAAAATTATTGATGTCAATGTAGACAGCTTAATCGTGGAATTAACTGGAACGCAATCTAAAATTGAAGCATTTATCGGACTTTTGCAGGATTATGAAATTCTTGAAATTGCAAGAACTGGTATTGCAGGACTTGGACGCGGCACGGACGAGGTTATTTATCTGGAGTAGTGTATTACAAAATTTTTATTAAGATATTTATGCATTTATACATAATTATAAATTTTATATTTTAATTAGGAGGAAGTTTTAAAATGTCAGAAGCAAAAATTTATTATCAAGAGGATTGTAACCTTTCTATGCTGGAGGGTAAAACGATCGCAGTGATCGGCTATGGCAGCCAAGGACATGCCCATGCGTTAAATGCAAAGGAGTCTGGCTGTAATGTTATTATTGGTCTTTATGAGGGCAGCAAGTCATGGGACAAGGCTGTGAAGCAGGGCTTTGAAGTTTATACGGCAGCAGAAGCAGCGAAGAAAGCTGATATAATTATGATTTTAATTAATGATGAGCTGCAGGCTGATATGTACAAGAAGGATATCGAGCCGAACTTAGAGGCTGGTAATATGTTAATGTTTGCACATGGTTTCAATATTCATTTCGGCTGTATTAAGCCACCCGCAGACGTTGATGTAACAATGATTGCGCCGAAAGGCCCAGGACATACAGTACGTTCTGAATATCAGGCTGGCAAGGGTGTGCCTTGCTTGGTTGCAGTAGAGCAGGATGCTACAGGAAAGGCATTGGAGATAGCACTCGCTTATGCACTGGCTATTGGCGGTGCAAGAGCAGGCGTATTGGAAACTACCTTTAGGACAGAAACCGAAACAGATCTTTTTGGTGAGCAGGCTGTTCTCTGCGGTGGAGTATGCGCATTGATGCAGGCAGGTTTTGAAACATTGGTTGAAGCAGGGTATGATGCTAGAAATGCATATTTCGAGTGTATCCATGAGATGAAGTTGATTGTAGATTTAATTTATCAGTCAGGATTTGCAGGAATGAGATATTCCATTTCTAATACTGCGGAGTATGGCGATTATATTACAGGCCCTAAGATTATTACAGATGAAACCAAGAAAGCAATGAAGAAGATTCTTTCTGATATTCAGGATGGTTCTTTTGCAAAAGAATTCCTGTTGGATATGTCACCTGCTGGACGTCAGGTACATTTTAAGGCTATGAGAAAACTTGCCTCAGAGCATCCTTCAGAGAAAGTTGGCGAGGAAATCCGTAAGCTGTATAGCTGGAATAACGAAGAAGACAAATTTATCAATAATTAATTTGCATTGTATTACTTCCATAAAGGAACGGCTTATCTTTTAGGGATAGCCGTTCTTTTTATACTCACGAGCGATTAGATTTTCCTTTCTGCACAGCACGTATTGCCCGCTTATGCAATAGGGGCTGTGCAGAAAATGGAAAATCTTAACGGTCGTGAGTATATGTACACGCCGAAGGATTGGTATGCGTGCAAAACATACAAGGGGGGGACAAAGATGGTTAAAAAAAACAAAAAAAAGACAAATAATGCCAGTCAGATTATAATGCTGTTGTTATTTATGTTTATTGGAGCTCTATGCGGCATACTGATGGTACGATATAGTTTCTCTTCTATGAAAGAAGACTTTTCAGGTATGGAACTGCTGTATTTATATATACAATTAATTATTTATATGTATCTAGCTATATGCCTACAGATAGTAATGCATGAATTTGGTCATTTTGTGTTTGGACTTTTGACAGGGTATCGGTTTACTTCTTTCCGTATTGGAAGTTTTATGTGGATGAAACAAGACGGAAAAATCCGTTTTTTCAGAATGTCCGTTGCCGGAACGGGCGGTCAATGTTTAATGGCTCCGCCAGATATGGTGAATAGGAAAATGCCGTATGCGCTCTATAATCTTGGCGGTTCAATTATGAATATGCTTACAGCACTTCTTTTTACTGCATTTTATTTTCTAGGCAGAGAAATTCCTTATATATCAATATTTTTTTTAATTACTAGTATTTTTGGCGCGGCGTTTGCATTGGGGAATGGAATTCCGATGCAGATGGGTGTTGTAAATAATGATGGATATAACGCAATGGCGCTTGGAAAATCTTTGGCGGCAATCCATTCTTTTTGGTTCAATTGAAAACAAATGAAATGCTTACAAAGGGTGTTCGCGTTAAAGATATGCCAGAAGAATGGTTCTCGATACCAGAAGATAAGGATTTGATGAATGGCGTTACAGCGACAATGGCAGTATATTATGGAAATCGACTAATGGACAGCCATTGTTTTACGGAAGCGTCTGCGTTTGTTGATACTTTGATTTCAAAAGAAACGGCGATAGTTGGGCTTTTTAAAGGATTGCTTGTCTGTGATAGAATATATTGTGCATTGATAAGTGGCAGCGATACAGAAATTGCGGAAATAATAGAAAAACTTTATACAAAAGCGCATAAGCAGTTTATAAAACAAATGCACAATAATTTATCAGTAATCCGTACAAAATATGCGCTGGCACTGCTCTATGAGAAAGATAGACATAAAGCAGAATTAATGCAGAAACAGTTTGAAAAGTATGCAAAAAAATATCCTTATGTGTGCGATATTGAATCAGAGTGGGAATTAATGGAAATAGCAAGGAGGTTAGACTTATAAATGAATGAAAAATTAAGAGAGATTTATAATCAGATATTGCAGCGTTTGGCTTTGGTTGATTTTGATAAAATATGGAAAGGATTTCATCAATGCAAGTTTGCACTATATACAGATGAAGTTGTGTATTTTGCAGATACAACGTAAGCGATGAATAACCTGCCGGTTTTACATATTCTAAAATCTGTGGGATAATCTTTTTGACTGACAAGTGAAT
>VSNQ01000117.1 GCA_009774395.1 Lachnospiraceae bacterium | reverse complement strand
CACTCACTGTCACCACCTTTCTATCCTTGGTTCTCTATATATTTCCGCAACATTTCTTCCGAAACATTACCAACGCTACAAGCAAAATATCCATCTGTCCACACCACTTTGGGCTACCTTAAGGGGCTGTCGCATTAAGGCAAACGGATACAAGATCGTCTAATATCATGCTGATATTTATCCTATATTTTGTATTGTCAAAGCTTATTGCGACAGCCCCATTGCGGTAGCCTTATTTCAAAAAACTCTACTCCCAACGGCATTTTGATACGCATAGTAATCCCTCCGCCCGCATTTGGCGGACTGCTGTTCTATCATCAGACTCCCTTTTCCACTGCTTTCTCCAATTGCTTGATCTGCCGTTCCAGTTCAATAATGCGGTTTGCCATTTGTGTATTGGCATACTGTAAGTTTTTAATATCCTCATTTACCGGATCGGGCAAATCAACTTGATTCAATTCTTCGCGCACAAGCTTCTGATTGTTGCGCCGCACAATTCTTCCGGGCACGCCTACTACGGTACAGTTTGGCGGAACTTCCTCAATCACAACGCTTCCTGCGCCAATTTTGGAATTTTCGCCGATTTTAAAAGAACCAATAATCTTCGCACCGGCGCTAATCATTACATTGTCGCCGATTGTCGGGTGACGCTTGCCGTGTTCCTTGCCCGTACCGCCAAGCGTTACCCCTTGGTACAGTGTTACATTATTTCCTACAACTGCTGTTTCTCCAATAATCACACCATTACCGTGATCAATAAAAAAATTATCGCCAATCACTGCGCCGGGATGAATTTCTATCCCCGTCTTGCGCACTGCGCGCTGCGAAATCCATCGAGCAAGGAAAAAGTGCCCATTTTGATACAATCTATGCGCAATTCTATAGTGCAGCATTACTTTAAAACTCGGATACAGAAACACTTCCAAGCTTGAGTGGATCGCCGGGTCGCGTTCCCGTATCACCCGAATTTCATTTCTTATATTTTTAATAAATCCCATGATTCATATGCCTCCAATAAGGCTTTATTATATCATATTCTATTCGTCCAATCTTGCCTACTCGATTTTATCAGATTCCAGACTAAGTGCCGTATTTAATGCAATTTCCATCATTTGTGTAAAGGAATTTTGACGCTCCTGAGCCGTCGTTTCTTCGCCTGTCACCAGACTATCTGAAACGGTAAGTATCGCCAGCGCATTTTTCCCACAGCGCGCAGCATTCATATAAAGGGCAGCCGCTTCCATTTCAACACAGAGCACGCCCATTTTCTGCCAACCCTCGTTCGCATTTTTATTATCACTGTAAAATGTATCGGAAGAAAGAATATTTCCCACATGATACGAAACACCAATCTGTTCCGCCTGCGCAATCGCCTCACGCATTAAGCGGTAACTTGCAATTGGTGCAAAAGTACCTGCTAATCCGTATTGGCTCGCATAATTGGAATTAGTGCAAGCCCCCATACCGATTACAATATCGCGTACTTTTACTTGCTCCTGCATTGCGCCCGTAGAACCAATCCGGATAATATTTTCCACATTGAAAAACGCAAACAGTTCATAAGAATAAATTCCAATGGTCGGCATTCCCATGCCGCTTGCCATCACACTAACCTTTGTACCCTTATATGTACCTGTATAACCTTGGATTCCACGAATATTGTTGACAAGTACAGCATTTTCAAGATAATTCTGTGCAATAAACTGCGATCGCAGCGGATCGCCCGGCATTAACACTGTTTTTCCAAATGCATCTGCTTCCGCGTTAATATGCGGTGTTGTAACCATTGACATATCAAATCCCCCTGTTCTTTTATCATGATTTTAGATTTGCTTGGTTAATATTATTTACTTAAAACCGGTTCTATAAATGCGCTCAAACTACAAATATTATTTACATTTGCTCTGTAATCCACGCTGGGCCTGTTAAATAAATGCTCTCGAATTTTAAGCTGTCTTTTAATTTTATATACTCAAAAAGAAATGCTGTTAATCCGCCGATTGTAGTTGTAATTTCGGGACGCATAGCCGATCCATCCTCTGTCTGTGTTTTCTGCACGCGCTCCATATAGCTTCCCTTTTCATCCAGATACCAGATAAAAAGTCCATCATTTTCCATAATTATTGGATCTATCAGCCGAATTGCCACCGTTACTTTTCCTTTACTGGAAATATGTTTTAACATCTCATGCAGATTTACAATCCGCGCCAAAACCCGTGGTTTCCTTGGTTCAACTTCTTCTAAGTAACACGCAATATTTTCTTCGTCTTCAAAAACAGCTTCTGAAATCCATTCCTTTTCACCGTTATAGTAAAGAAAATAACCTATCAGCCTGCTGCCTTCCTTAATTTGATAAATTGTACCACCGTTCTCGGCTGCCTTTTTTTGCAGATTCTCAAAATAAAGTGCATTGCGGATAATAAACAACCCATATTTTTTGCACAACACTGCATTTACAAAATGAGCAAGAGGCAGCAGTCCATTTTTATCCAATACAGAAAGCGTAATATTAGGCTTGTCTAACACAACACGCTCTCCCTCCATAGCCTGCTGCAGCCGTTCTGCCGTAAATATTTCTTTATGCAGCTTGTAGCATGGTGCATTATAAATATAGTGAAACCCATATGGTTCAAATCGTTCGCTTTGATCGGAATTTAGCATTGTAAATGGTATCTGCATTCGATTTTGATATGCAAGCGACCCTCGTAGCAGCCGTTTTAAATTCTCGTTCTGTTCCACGCTGTCGTCTATTCCGGAAACAGCTATGTAATTGGTATTTACGCGCACAATATCCGCCATGCAGAGCGCACGATTTTGCCCTGACAACGGCGGATTTCTCCGTATTGCCGCCGCATAATGGACTTGGCTAAGTGAAAGTGGATTTGCGTTGTTCTCCTCTTTTGCAGTAAACACAATATCGTCGCCGTCACACGCCAAAGCCACTTGAAATTCCGTTTCAATGCCGCTTCGGATTGCCTTTTCAATTACATCCGATTTTACAATCTGCTCCATATCCATTTCCCCAAATCCCCATTTTTCTTTTTATACTTCCGTTTCCCGTTTGCAGCCGGAACAACTCTCGCACGCACTTTGCCCTTTTCCAGATGTTTCCATTGTCGCCATTTCTCTTGGACTCGTCAGCATACAGATCGCCTGTGCAGAAATTCCCTTGCCTTCGCCCGTAAAGCCAAGCCCCTCCTCTGTAGTCGCTTTTACATTTACTTGATCTTTGCCAATTTTCAGAGCATCTGCAATATTCTGACACATTTCGTCAATAAAGGGGCGCATTTTTGGCGCTTGTGCTATAATGGTCGCATCAATATTTTCGATATAGAACAGATTTTCTTCCAACAGTTTTCCTACCCGTTCCAATAGAATCATACTGGAAATACCTTTGTAAGCCGGATCACTGTCAGGAAAATGCTTCCCAATATCGCCTAATCCTGCCGCACCTAACAGCGCATCCGCAATCGCATGAAGCAGCACATCCGCGTCCGAGTGCCCCAAAAGCCCTTTTTCATAAGGTATCGTTACACCGCCAATTACCAAAGCCCTGCCCTCTACCAAACAATGCACATCATAGCCCATTCCAATTCTCATATGCAGCCCCCTTAATATCTATACTAACAAACGCTAAAATTTTCCATTTCTGCACAGCCCATATAATAGCAACGGACAATATGTGCTGCGCAAAAAGGAAAATCAAATCACCCGTGAGCATAACGAAATTAAAAATAATTATTTATTGATTTTCAACCGATCAAAACCATCCAACAAAGAAAGCACAATACTATACAGTTTATCGCAATCTCCTTCTCGGACACCTTCTATATTCAGCGGCATCTGTGGATCATGCAAGGACATTCGCAGCAGTACCCAGCCCTTGACATCCTCAGAATCAAAGGTAATGCGCACCCCTTCATAGGAATTAGGCGCAATATTATAACCTTTTTCCTTTGCACGCTGCTCAAATGTGGCAAGCGCTTTTTTACCATATTCCTTAAAATCGTCGCCTTCAATTTTAAAGCGGTATTCCTGTTCCTCATAGCCTTTTTCCAGCTTATCAATAAAGGAAGCAAGCTGTTTTCCTTCTTTTGCTGCCTTGGCAAGCGCAATTAAAAGCTTCACTGCCATATAAGCGCCGTCATCAAGGAAATAATTCTCACTTAATGCGCCATGCCCTGAGGTTTCAATTGCCAGCGGCGAAACAATGCCCTCTTTATTTAAGCGGATAGATTCATTAATTACATTTTTATAACCGCGCATATACCGATGATGTTTCATGCCGATACTTTCAATAAAGCGTGTTAGACGGTCGCTGGTTACAGAATCCGTAACAATAGTTCCATTTGGATAATCCTCCGCAATAATCGCTGTCATCATTGCAATAATTGCATCACGGTTTACTTCCTCGCCATTTGGCAGCACCGCCGACATTCTGTCCACATCTGTATCAAAAATAATCCCTAAATCCGCCTTATTCTGTAAAACCGCCTGCCGGATAGACTCCATTGCTTCCTTATTCTCCGGATTGGGAATATGATTCGGGAATCTTCCGTCCGGCTCTAAGAACTGGCTTCCCGCAGTATCTGCACCCAGCGGATTTAATACCTTTTCCACAAAGAAACCACCTGCACCGTTGCCCGTGTCCACTACAATATGTACACCTGCAAGCGGCTTATCATAGTCAGCGGCATTGATGCTCTTTTTTATCTTATCCCGCAGAAATGCACAATATACCGAAATCGAGTCTACTTTTTCTACCTGTGATAAATCGGCTTCCTGCACCTTTAATTCTGCCGCTGTTTCCAGAATCTTCGTAATATCATCGTGTTCGAGCCCGCCATCGCGGTCAAAAAACTTATAACCATTTCGATTAAATGGGAGATGACTTGCCGTAATCATAATTGAACCGTCAAACTGAAATTCCTCAAATACAGTCGTCATAAACATAGACGGCGTAGAAACAAGCCCACAGTCATACACCTTCGCACCTGCTGCCACAATCCCCTTTGCCGCTGCCGCAAACAAGCTGTCCGCCGTAATTCTGGAATCATGCCCAATACCAATCCTAAGTTCTTCTGCCTTCTTTCCCTTCTTGTCCGACAGCCACTTCACAAAACCGCCGCCAATACGGTTTCCAGCTTCCTCCGTTAAATTCACATCCTCGCCTGCAACGCCCTCACACGCAATCCCTCGTATATCGCTGCCGTTTTGAAGTTTCAAAATATCCGTCATTTTACCTGTTCCTTTCTTTTTTATAAAAATTAATACGTTACTTATATATTTCACTATATCATAAAAAGTTGAAAATGGAATAAAATTTATTATCAATTCAGCACATTCAATTCAGCACATTCAATTCAGCACTTCAATTCAGCACATTCAATTCAGCACTTTAATTCAGCACATTCAATTCAGCACATTCAATTCAGCACTTTAATGATGGAACAGACGTATTCCCGTAAAGCACATTGCAATATCGTATTTATTACAGGTTTCAATTACATTGTCGTCACGGATAGAGCCACCGGGTTGTGCAATATACTGTACGCCGCTACGATGCGCTCTTTCAATATTGTCGCCGAACGGGAAAAATGCATCAGAACCAAGTGCCACGCCGTTCATCTGATCCAGCCAAGCACGCTTTTCTTCACGGGTAAATACTTCTGGCTTTTCAGTAAAGAAATTCTCCCAAACACCGTCCGCAAGGACATCCATATAATCGTCACTCATATAAACATCAATGGTATTATCCCTATCCGCACGTCCAATGCCCTCCTTAAACGGCAGCGCAAGTACCTTTGGTGACTGGCGCAGATACCAGTTATCCGCTTTATTTCCCGCAAGTCTTGTACAGTGAATACGTGACTGCTGCCCTGCACCAATACCAATTGCCTGTCCATCCTTTGCATAGCAGACAGAGTTGGACTGCGTATATTTTAATGTAATCATCGCAATTGCCAAATCAATTTTTGCCTGCTTAGGAATTTCTTTATTGTTTGTCACAACATTGGCAAAAAGTGCTTCGTCAATTACAAGCTCATTCCTGCCCTGCTCAAATGTAACGCCGTAGACATCTTTATATTCAACAGGATTGGGAATATACTTCTCATCTATCTGCAATACCGCATAATTTCCTTTTTTCTTCGCCTTTAAAATCTCCAGTGCTTCTGGTTCATATCCTGGAGCAATAATACCATCTGAAACTTCACGTTTAATGATCTTCGCTGTAGAAACATCACAAATATCAGACAACGAAATAAAATCACCGAATGAGGACATTCTGTCTGCACCTCTTGCCCTTGCATATGCGCTTGCAAGCTGCGAAAGTTCTCCCATATCGTCCACCCAATAAATTTTGCGCTCTACCTCAGTCAGCGGCAAACCTACTGCTGCGCCGGCGGGAGAAACGTGCTTAAATGATGTTGCCGCCGGAATTCCGGTTGCTTTTTTTAACTCTTTGACAAGCTGCCAGCCATTCAGCGCATCAAGTAGATTAATATAACCCGGTTTACCATTTAAAACCGTAATAGGCAGATCGCCCTCTTTCATAAAAATTCTGGACGGCTTTTGATTGGGATTGCAGCCGTATTTTAATTCTAATTCCTTCATGGCAAATGCTCCTTCTTATTTATTTTTATTAAAGATCTTAGATTGATATGCGCCCGTTTCAATATCAATAAACCGGATAAACAGCGAAACCTTATTCTCTTCATTCAGGCTTTCCCAAATGGTGTTCGCAAATTCCTCCATATCATTTGGGATTCCCACAAGTTTCGGCTCTCCCTCAAAGCTTGGCAGCGGATTGCCGTCCCCCATATACGTGTGGATAAAATGCCCCTCTCCCGCTGCGGGATTGCTGTAGGCAAATGTAAAACGATTGCAGGCATCAGGATTGCCATGATTGCTCTTTAAAATTGACATTGCATAGTTATACATCCCATTCTCAATATGCAAAATTCCCGAAATCCGCGGTGTATAGTTGGGTGCATCTGGCTCAAACTCCCGTGTTCTAAGCGCCTGCTCAAATGTCATCTGCTTGTCCATCAGTTCATAAATTGTATCTGTCTGATCGCCGTTTGTCACAATCGTCTTGTTTCCAAGCACACGCACCGGTGCGTAAATAATCAGACTTGGATCGCTTAATTTAGACGGGTCAAACGCCTGTGTGCGAATCCCCTCACCCTCCTCAACAAACACACGATTTCTGCTGTTCTCACTTCTGCCCATAATAAAATACGCAATCGCCGCCTTTTTCCCGTCCTGTGTTCTGCCAATCACAATGCCTCTGCCGGGATAGGCATTCCCTTTTAGTTCCTGTTCCAAAGATAACATATTCATCGCTTTCCCTCCATTTAAAAAACCATCTGGGCGCACCTTGTCCATGCTGCCCAGACGGTCGGCTTTCCACATTGTACACTTCCTGTAGGTTTTCCTACACAGTTTCCTGTTTCCGTCAGTCGTGTACCTATGTTTATCATAAATGATTGAGGGATATTTTGCAAGGAAAAATTTCCGGATATCATTTTAATAAGCAGTACAAACGTAACAGTTCAGGCAGGTCTGCGCATTTACTGCGCTGACCGTAATAAAATGTAGTGGTTGGAGGTATCCAGCCCATCGCGAAGCGATTTCCAATGGCTGGATACGTAACAGTTCAATGGGTTATCTGAACTGTTACGTACAAACAGGACAACACATTGATTATATTTTCTCGCTTCATAAGCACTCTAATATTGCAGCGGATAACCTGTTTGTTTTGCCCATTCTTTGCAATATGTCTTTACCTTGCCTTTTCTCTACTCACCGCACGACCCATGCGCCGTCTTAGCGGCATATTTTCTCTGTATGGGTCTGCACACAGAAAAACGCAAGCCTTCCTGCCTGCGCTCTCTTGATTATGTCTTTTCTTATTCGCTCTTTACCTTCTCTACTGCGGTCTTCGGCTTCCAAACTTTAACACCGATTACACCACCTACCCCTGCGACAACAGCGATTACCGCAAAGGTCATAAGATAAGATAACACCATTCTTAAAAACTCAATTAAATTTGCCACAACCATTACCTCTCAATCCGCCGCCTGCTTTCGATAAAATATACCCCAAGCCGCCGCTTTTTATTTTTCGTAAAACTTACATATTTATCATACCACTTCCCCTATAATATCGTCAAGTAAGTTCTGCGAATCCGCCGCTGTTGTCGCCAATTTATCGCAGCGCTCATTTTCCGGATGTCCGGCGTGCCCCTTTACCCATGTAAATTTCACTTGATGCGGCTGCTTTGCACGCAGCAGTCTTTGCCATAAATCAATATTTTTCACTGCCTGATTGGCGCTGTTTTTCCAGTTCCGCTTTAACCATCCCTCTATCCAATGCTGATTAAACGCATCTGTCACATACTTGGAATCAGAAATTACTTCTACATCACATGGCTTTGTTAACGCTTCCAATCCTGCAATCACTGCCATTAATTCCATACGATTATTTGTTGTTTTTTTATATCCAGCAAAAAATTCCCGCTCGTGAAGTTGCCCCTTGCTGTCAATATACTGCAAAACTGCACCATAACCACCCGGGCCTTCCGGATTTCCTCGTGCCGCTCCATCCGTAAAAATTTTAACAAACATATTTTTCGCCATTCCTTTCCAAGACGCTAATAAATTGTGAAAGTTTTGACAAATTCTTTCACTCTTTGCTGCTATCTGCCTGCTTTATACTCACGAACGATTAGATTTTCCTTTCTGCACAACACATATTGCCCGCTTATGCAATATGGGCTGTGCAGGAATTGGAAAATCTTAACGGTCGTTAGTATAACAGACTTTCTACTTTTCTTCCTTTATTATATTTTTACACTCCACTCACCAGACTTTAAGAAACTTCCCGCCAACTCGTCCGCACGCTGAATTATCTCCTTAGAAAATCCAATAATTTCCAACAATTTAATTGCATTTCGAGTATGTGCTCTTCCTTTCAGCAGATGATAGGAAAACAGCACATCGCCGTCTTTTACTTCCTCCTCAAAATGGAAATTGTCATAGCAGTGTTCCAGCAAGTGTGTTAATTCAATATCGTGTGTCGCCGCAAAACAACGAATTCCTTTCTGCGAAAGCTGCTGCAAAATCTGCACCGAAGCGGCTATCCGCTCCACTGTATTTGTACCACGCAGCACTTCATCTACAAAGCAAAGCAGCGGAGTTGTACGAACCGCGGCAGCATCCATAATACGCTTTAACGCCTTAATCTCTACAATATAATAGCTTTCGCCGTTATCAAGATTATCCCGCAATGCCATTGAAGAAAAAATGCGAAAATAGTTTCCGCTATATTCTTTTGCTGCGCAAGTGTGAATAGTCTGTGCTAAAATCGCATTGATTGCCGTCATTTTTAAAAATGTCGACTTTCCTGAAGCGTTAGATCCCGTAATTAGCATTCCTCTGTTCTGCACAAAACTATTGGGTACTGGATTTGTGATTGCAGGATGATACCCTTGTTTTATATAAAACGGTGCCTCCATTCCCTCTGCAAGCTGCGGAACGCTGTACCACGGCAAAGCTGCCCGAAAATAACAAATGGAAATCACAGCGTCAAGGTACCCAATATCCTCCACAAGCGCAAAAATTTCTTTCTTATTTTTCTGCACTACATGGAGCATTTTATTAAATTGAATCAAGTCAATATGTGTCAGCATTTTAATATAATCAAACAGTAGTTCGTCAATATTGCCGCCAGAAGCATTCATTTTCAGCACCATGCCGGAATTTTTCTCAAACGACTGAAACTGACTGCGCTTTTTTTTCAAAGAAGATATAAAATCCCCCATTTCTTCAGAATACGTTTGATTTATTATGCTGTCAGCACAGTTTACCATACGCATAATATACGCAAATGTCGTTACATAGGGGGACGCCACGCCTTTTTCATTCATATAAGTAACAATATTAAAGCATATAACGGCAATCACAAGCGCAACGCCAAGTGATGTATTCATAAAAAGGATACCAATAGCAGCCACCAGCAGCGCAATACAGGCATAGTGCTTGAAATTGCTCCGAACCCCAAGCTGGTCTAGGTACTCCATATAATCAAACAGAGAGTGTTTTCCTGTCCTGCCCAAATCGCTTAACACCATCATCGTATCCAGACGCTTGTCCTCATGCGTCATCATATAAGAAATATGGCGCTCCATTGCTGCCAGACGCTTCTCCTTATCATGCAACTTTGGCTGCCGCAGCATTGCATACAGATATTCCTCCCCTGATGAGGACTGTGTATAGTTCATCAAAGCAAAAATATTGTCCATGTTTAAATCATTCCAAGTAATATCATCCACAGATTCCTGATTTTTCTGGTGCAAATAATAGCAGGAAATCCTCTCTAATTCCTCCGGCGTATAACGCTCCTCTGCAAAATGCCCATAAGCTTCCTTTAAATAATTTCTATACTTCTTTTTTTTATGCTTTTCCTCTATCGCACCCCGTATCATTACATAGAGAAAAACAGCAAACACTACTACTAAAAATATTACTAATTCCATTATTATACTCCTATCTGCTGCCGACGAACTGCCAATCAATTATTTTAAAATGCTTTACTTTACACGCTTCCTACAGCCTATACTGACAAGCGCTTAAATTTGCCAAGAACGCCGACTCACGGACGTAATTATACTATACTCACAAACGATTAGATTTTCCTTTCTGCACAACACATATTCCCCGCGTGAGTATCAAATACAAACACCTGTCCCTGTTTTGTTATCTTCACAATGTGATCCGCACACGCTTTTCCTTCATTTGCAAGATATCGTTCAATATATGAATATTCTTCCCACATATGCATTGGGAATACATAGTCTGCGCCAACGGCTTCCATAAAATACGACAACCCCATCCAATAGGTGCTCTCCAAATGTGGGTCTAACGGTACAAAGGCAAAATTAATTTTTTCTCCTCTCATTGTATCAATTTCCGCTTCGTACTCTCTTTTCATCTTTGCATTGTACTCCGCGCTTTCCTCTGTCCAGCACCAACAGTTTAAATCACCCGCATGATACAGCTTATGCCCCTCACAGTCGATTAAATACGCCACTCCTGCATCAGTAGAGCGGAGTGTACGCACATGGATATCACTGTAATCACATTCCTGCCGCTTATACAGATTTGTAATATATGCGTCACGGTCTATTGTAATCCCATTTCTGGCAAGGTATTTCTCATTTAAGCGAAGCCCTGCTCCCAGGAAAAAATGAATATGGGGATACTGCTGTGCCAAGTGCAGAATCCCCACATGAAAATGATCCGAATGCTTATGTGAAATAAACACCAATATCTCTTTCTGCGGGTCAAATTCCGGAAGATTCCCCTCCAAAAAATAATCAAAAAGTAAAATATGTTTTTCCAGCTCCACACAAAAGGAACTGTGCTTAATATAAGTAATTTTCATTTCCGTTCTCGTTTCTGTTTTTATAAATTTTTCGGTCCAAAACCATAGGGTAGCATTTCCTCCAATGTTTTATCCAAATACTGATCCGGCGAAACTGCAGTAATCACCCGAAACTGCTTCGGATCGCAAAACTCCATCATTACCTGTCTGCATACCCCACATGGATATGCATAATCAACTGGCGCTCCATGATATCCGCCCACAATGGCAATCGCTTCAAACTCCCGTTCTCCCTCGCTGACCGCCTTAAAAAATGCTGTCCGTTCCGCACAGTTTGTCGGTGTGTAGCTGGCATTTTCAATATTGCAGCCTTTATAAACTTTACCGCTCTTGGCAAGCAGCGCTGCGCCGACCTGATATTTTGAATACGGCACATATGCCTGTTCACGTGCTTCCAATGCCGCTTGAATTAATTTTTTGCTATCCATATCTAAAAAAGTTCTCCTCTCCTATAAAATATATCTGACAGTCACAGTAATCGCAATTATTTTACACTAAACGTCAAAAAAACTAACGCTAAGTGTAACAATATGCGCACAGCTGCACAAAGAAAAACTGTCACTTTGCGGCGTGCGGCTGGCACAACTGTAATATCGACTCTGTTACAAGCTTCTGGAATTTCGGCGCTGCCTTATCTGCTGCTTCCTGCACTTCCTTATGTGATAAGGGCGTTGGGTTCATACCTGCTGCCAAATTGCAGACGCAGGAAATGCCACATACTTTCATTCCGCAGTGGTTCGCTGCAATTGCTTCTACCACAGTACTCATCCCTACAGCGTCCGCAAAATGGGACAGCATTTTAATTTCTGCCGGTGTTTCATAGCTTGGGCCCGTTAACTGGACATAAACGCCTTCTTTTAGATCAATTCCGTTCGTTTTTGCCGTATTTCGGATAATTTCTTGTAAATCAGTACTATATACATTGCTCATATCCGGAAAGCGTGTGCCAAGTTCATCTATATTGGCACCCATCAGCGGATTTGGTGCAAAAATGCCGATATGATCGGTAATTAGCATTAAGTCGCCTGCATGAAAGTTTTTGTTCATACCGCCGGAAGCATTTGTCAAAAACAAAATTTGTGCGCCAAGCAGTTTCATTAATCTTGCCGGAAGCACAACATCTGACACTGGATAACCCTCATAATAATGCACACGCCCTTTCATGCACACAATTGGTACTTCGCCGACATAACCGAATATAAATTTGCCTGCATGACCAGGAACTGTGGAAACGGGAAAACCGTCGATATCTTTATATTCAATTTCTGAAACAATCTTGATACTGTCCGCATAATCTCCCAATCCAGACCCCAGCACTAAGGCAACTTGAGGTGTGAAATCGGTTTTACTTTTTACACTGTCGTAGCATTTCATTAATTTATTGTATACTTCGTTCATTTGAAAGTCCTCCTTATAATATCCTAAAAAGTATATTTTTTATTTTATATGCACTATTCTGCAATTCATTTCCTACATATCCCTATTATATGCAAAAATGCTGCAAAAATCAAAAAGAATTTTACAGCATTTCCCAATCCAACTAACAATTCTTCTTGGACAATTACGGTTGAAAATCTTCCAATGCTTTTAACACTAATTTTTTTCTTTTGTGTCCCTCCAAAACGCCTTGTATTTATTATTCCATTCGTCTGTCCACTTGTTCCTTTCTACAATTTTTTTAATTTCCTGTAGCACCGACACTGCATAATTATAGTTCTCTGCCTTCATTAACAAACTTCATATTATCCCTTATTCATTTTTTGTATATCGTACACAAACTGTTTTTGAAAATAAAACGCATGGTTTTTATTTGAAACATATCTTCTATATATATTTGAATATATGGGATGATAATTTCCGTTGCTGTCCTTAGCATCCTTGCTTCTTACTTGAATATGTTCTCCATTAGATGTATGTATAAATCCATCGGAACTTGTTTCTATATGATTTCTCAACTGCCCGCAAATGGAATAGTAATCCGATTCCCAAATTTTTTTAAGATTTGAAAATTTACTCTTGTTCAAATTGATGTTAATGCTAGGTAAAAACATCCATGTCTTGGGATCACCGTCCTTACATACCGGCACATAAAGAATATTACTGATTTTTTCGTAAAGATGCGTTTCCTCGAATGTTTTCTCTTGAATAAGTTCATCAATAACACTGCTGATTTGGGTAATAAAAACCGTTTCCTTTGGTTTGCCGCTGGCATCACATTTGTTCGTTTTTAATTCTCCATCTTCAAAATCTAAATTTGTACTCGACAAATGCATTCCGAGAGCTAACTCCAGAAGTTGTCCCGTTTTACCCTTATTAACAATTATAGACTCCATATCTGACGGAGAGAAAAGATTTCCAAAACGAATCCCTGATATTTCATTAAACCGCTCACATGCTTCTTGTAACTTCATATTACCTCCATAAAAAATATACTATATTTTGTCGTCTAAATATAGTATATTTTATCACACTTTTGTTCGTATGTATATAAACTTTACAACTTTTGTTTATTCATTTTGCATCACCAAAAATAAAAAAACATTAATCCTAAATTCCCGACTCAAAATTATACACTGCTCTCAAAGCTTTGATTTTTCTAACTTTTTGCAAAACAGTGTATAATTATTGCTTTATACACTGTTTTTGTCAAACCCGTATAAATACAGGATTTATTCACCAGTGTATAAAATTATTCGGGATTTTAGGATTAATATTCTGGCATAATACCTTTCTTTCGTAAATTACTTACTTTTTTGTGAGTATCTCAATCCCATTCCAAACCATCTTCATATTCTATCGCATCAAGCACCATCTTACACAAATCTTCTTCATCTTCCACCCAATATCCGATGAGATCCGCAAGCCGTCCTGCCCTTTTCTGATTCTCTGGCGTATTTTCATAAAAAGCCGTATAACATCCCTCCTCACAATCCGTTTCCATTCCTTCCAGTAAATCCGGCAGTTCCCTTTCAAGACCGTATTCTAAAAGCACTCCCCAGTGATAGCCGTTCATCTTCGCATTCAGGTCTATTTCTTTTAATTTCTTTCCTAATGCAAAAGGCTTCGGTGCTTCCACCATAAATTTTACTTCTACGAGATTTCGCTCCTCTATTGTTGATATCTTAATATAATCCGGCAGCGGCTGTTCTCCTTCTTTATTGCGTGTAAATATTATTTCTTTGCAATCTTTAAGCTCTGCGCTGTCCTGATCAGAGATGTAGATTTGTACGGTCTGGGATAAATCATTACCACAGAACCTTTTTGTTTTTAAACAAAAAATCACATCTTCCACCTGTGCGGCGGCATCTTCAGCATCAAGCCATACAGCAAGTTCTGTGCCGCTTTCATTTACATAATCGTATCCGTTATCTGTTATTTTTCCTTTTGTGTACTCCTGAATATAATCTGGTATAGTGTAACGCATATCCAAATTGGGATGTATCAGCTTCTGTGAATCCATTTTTATAATAATCGTTGACATCTTTATTTTCCTCGTTTCTATTCAATAAACACCACTTTACAACTTTTTGAAAAATAAAATAACACACAAGGCACTTTCTAATGTATAATAAGTTTGCAACAAAA
>VSNQ01000116.1 GCA_009774395.1 Lachnospiraceae bacterium | reverse complement strand
GCAAATGCCCAACAAAGCAGCATAAGTACTGGCTTCGGGATTGGAAATGCGAGGCGGGGTTCACGGATTCAGGTTATTATTAACCTTGGCAAATTCGCGGATTTGCGCACGCTCCCGCACAAATGCCTTGACAACACGCACACCGGAAAAACTTTCCTGTACAAAATCCGTTAAGTCCGACACCGCTTCCTGCCGCTCCCGATACCGCTTCTGCATTATTTTCCCATAATACAATTCGCCTGCCGCAATAAACAGCATCGGCACTACAGCAGCCAATGTCAGCCGGATATCAACATAAACAATCATCTGACCAATAACCATAACTGTCATTACAGTTGCGTCAAACGCCGCAATAACCGCTGGGCCGATTGCCATACGCACCGCGTTTAAATCACTGGTAAATCGTGTCATTAAATCGCCTGTTTTATGTTCATTATAATACTCCACATCCAGCGTTTCCAAGTGCGCAAACAGATTGTCACGGATTTCATGCTCAATCCCGCGCGATGCTCCGAAAATAAAATAACGCCACAAAAACCGCCCTAATGCCAGCGTTGCCCCGATTGCAACAATGATTCCAAGATTTTTCAATACGCCGTTCATATCCATTTCATGAGCGGCAAGTCCATCTGTAATAACTCCCGTTGTCTTGGGAATGTACAGATTGGCAAAATCCACCACTAACAGCGTTATCATACCACCAATATACTGCCATTTGTGACGCTTAATATAGCGCCAAATAAATTGAAACTGTTCCATTTTTCTCCCCCTATTTACTATCGGTGAATCATTCGTCCTTGTCAAATCCTCAATCTATACTCACAAACGATTAGATTTTCCTTTCTGACCCTGCTGCATAAAATACTTGCACTTCTCCCAATAAAACCGCTGTTCCTTTTCAAAAAGTTTGACGAATTTCTCCAATTGCTTTTCTTCTCTATATTCTTTCAATGCTTCCAAATACACATTTCTATTTACATCCTCAATTACCACTGGCACAATTCTATTTTTTAGACATTCTCTAAAAAGTATCAGTCTTCCTGTCCGCCCATTTCCATCTTGGAACGGGTGAATACTCTCATATCTTGCATGAAATTCAGCCAATATGGAAATATTGACCACTTGATTGTGATACCAGTCGATTAATAAATCCATTTCCTGAGCAACATTTTCTGGTCTTACCGTTTGATAGATGCCGATCCTATTTGGACGCTGCTTATAATCTCCAATCGCATATCCATTCGCACGATCCTCAAATACTCCTGACTTTAATTCATAATGAAAACGCTTTATCAATTCTCCTGATAATGGTTGTTCTAACGTATCAAGCATCTGATTGAACATCAGAAAATGCCCATTCATTTCTTCAACATCCTTTGCTCTATAATAATCATCTGATTTTGGTAAAGTCCCATTATCAAATAACGAAGCTGTCTGCTCCTCCGTGAGTGTGCTGCCTTCCATTTTATTTGAGTTATAAGCAAATACCCTTTGCGTATATGCATACACACCCGATCTATCAAATTTTTCTCTTTCAATTCTGAATCTGTTTAAAAGAAAATCCAAAAAAGCTTTACTGTTATTCATATCATTCTCTTTCCAATTTTAATAAAAAAACTAAAATAGTATAATGACATTATTCTATCACAAACATATGCACAATTCCATTAAAATTTGTCCAAAAAATAGATTATAGAAATCCTTTGGTCTTACAATTAAAAGCTGAATTGAAGTGTTTACATCACAAGGACGTATTCTTCCAAACAGACTTTTCAATAATATCTCCTATTGGAGTCCGAAAATTATGTATCCAATCTAAAATAACTAATTCCATTTTCACTGACTTCACCTCTCTCTAAATTAAAATCTAAATATTTTTTGTTAAAACGGTATCCTGCTCCCCACACTGTTTCCAAAATTTTCGGATTCATTCCGCCCCGTCTGACAGGGCATTCAGCGGCTTCATTATATGATTTACCAGCTTCCTTGTAAATCACTGCAAAGTATGGTAAACTCATATATAAAATAATTTTTTGAAACTTTTACTGCCAAGTATTATTGATTAGGAGATATTTCAATGGATATTTTAAACTTTGAAAAACATCATATTGAAGAAGCGACGGCACTTGCGCTTGCAAATTACCATGAAGAGCAAAAATACGTCAAAGAACTGCCAGAAGTGTGCAGTATTCCTGACTTAGAAAGTTTTGCAGAAAATGAACGAGGTGTTGCAGCATTTGAGGACAAAAAGATGATAGGATTTCTATGCTGCAGCGAACCTTTTGACAATGCGTTCCGTGCCACAGATGCAAAAGGAATTTTTTCTCCAATGGGTGCAAATGCAGCCGTTTTCGAAAATCGTGACAAAATCTATGCCGCGATGTATCAAGCAGCCGGAAAGAAGTGGGTACAGTCCGGAGCGGTATCTCATGCAATCTGCCTGTACGCACATGATGAAACGCTTCAACGACAGTTTTATCGTTATGGTTTTGGTATGCGTTGTCTGGATGCAATACGTCCAATGGAGCTCATTGATTGTAGACCCTGCGCAGACTATGTGTTTACCGAAGTGCCAAGCAGTGAATGGCAATTGATTTATCCGCTACACTTCGCGTTAAACTGCCATTACTGCGAAAGCCCTTTCTTTATGAACCGAAAGCCCGAAACACAAGAGGCATTTATCACCTCCTCTGTGCAAGAAGGCGGGCGATACTTTGTTGCCAAACACCACAAAGAACTGTGTGCATTTCTAAAAATTTCAGGCAGCGGCGAAACATTCGCTGCAACAGGGCAAACCTATCGCCATATTCGCGGCGCATACTGTCTACCAGAACACAGAGGAAAAGACGTATCGCAAAATTTATTGAATACGGTTATTTCGACACTGCAAAAGGAAGGCTATACCAGACTTGGTGTGAACTTTGAAAGTTTTAATCCAACAGCCCGTGGATTCTGGCTAAAATATTTTACTGCCTACACCCATAGCGTAGTGCGAAGAATTGATGAGCGGATTATACAGCGCATTACTCTTTAAACGCAAAAAGGCACATGGTTTCGCACTAGAAAAATCGTGGAAATTATCGGCTGTAACCCGCGTCTAATGGTGCGATCACATTTGGATTTTGGGACACCCAGCAAACTGCAAATTGACACAATGCATCACACCAGTTTTCGCTGCATTTTCCTTGTTTACCGCATTTAATCAATGTGTTTGTAATTCTTTTTGCTGCCTTTACGTCATAGGGATATAAATTTTTATCTTCCAGTTCGGCATATTTTACAACGACTTTTAACATTTTGTTGAAATCTTCATCCCAATTCATGCAGCCGTTATCCAACATCTCATGCTGAATGCGTCCTGCAATGCGAATAATCTCGCCTTGCGCAGTTTCTGCCTGCCCTGACGGCGGAACAAGATAATCCCAAAGCTGGTGAAACTGTGCCCTTAATTCTATTGCATTTTTTCCTTCTTCAAAAATGATGGGAGATACACCATCATGTTTTTCGCCTTCAAACATTTTTTATGCCTCCTATTTAAAGTCGCCGCGCGACAGCACTAAAGGGAATGGTCTTTTCGATGGATATTGCAGTTATCTTCCATTAGAATCATAATAGTTTTACAATTTTTTATGATATGTTTGCATTAACTTTTCCATAATCTCTCCATAATATAAAAATTTATTTACTAAAAAGTTTCTTAACAATGATATCTGCACATTCCGATGCACTACACAAACTTGTATCTACTCTCAAGCTATACTTTATATTTTTTGCCATCAATTCCTGTTGTTCATCTGATTGATTTTCGTATCGATCTCCACGAATAATATTTCTTTTTCTGCATATATCCAGAGGGCAATATACTTCAACCAAATCAAGTGGATTATTTTTCATTATTTCTATCAACTGCTGATAATGAGGCGTTATTTCATCTCTTTCAACTAATATCCCATCAATAAGAACATTTTTGCCCATATCGGAGTAGAGTTTCGCAGTATGGTACATCATAATAATTACTTCACTAAGATATTTCCAATAGTTTTCACGCAAATATTTCTCTCCAACCATCTCCTGAAACAAATCATTCGCAACAACATAAAAGAATACATTATCGCGCTCCTGAATCGCTTCGACGATAGATGTTTTCCCTGCGCTTGTTACCCCATTTAAAAAAATAATACGTCCTCTATTCACTCTATCACCTCCATAAATTCCTGTTTGTTGAATTATGCAGTACCACTATATTTTAACACAAACATACACACTATTCCATTAAATTTTACTTAAACTGCCTTTGCCTTATTCTTTGCAATTGCCTTCTACCCTGCCCATTCCCTCGGACTGGTGCAAACCACCCTCGGCTTGTGATAACTAATGTAAAATTTATTTCTGCTATATATCGCCAGCCTATACCTATGAAAGAAAATCAGACAGACCGACGCACGTTTCCTCTTCCAAAATTCATAATGTTCTAATATTTATATGCTTATTAAATCGTGATATAATCAATTGATATTTGTCCCATAAACCGCCCTGCAACCTCAATTTTCCAAGCCGCAACGCAAAGTTGTCATCAATTCAACCGTTGTTGGTAGTATGCAACCAATCACTGTAGTATTCTTTTCATATTGGAGGTGATAAACATGGACATAGCAGGAAGGCTTCAGGAACTGCGTAAAAAAGCAGGCTATTCACAGGAGCAGGTTGCCGAATTATTAGGGCTTTCAAGACAAGCGGTTTCCAAATGGGAAAGTGGACAGGGAAAGCCTGATATTGACAACATTGTGAAACTCACTGAAGTCTATCATGTAAGCGCAGATTATATTTTATTCGGCAAAGAAAAAGAAGTTATGGTATCTATGCCAGAAAAGAAAGAATTGAGCCATGAATACAAAAAAGCAATTGCAATCGTTATAATTATCGCAGGGACGGCAATCGTTACTGTGCTGTTTATTACAGCCTTAGGCTTGCTTTCAAAATTAGGAATTTAGGAGGGAACATTTATGGGACAAATAGGAAGAATAATAGGAAGAATTAAAAAGTTAATTTTTAATGTTTTTTTGTTAAGCACAATTGCAATGACAATTAGCGGCTGTACTTATGTTAATAACAAAAGTTGGGACGATATGACCCCCGAAGAGCGAGAAGAAGTACGGCAAGTTTTCGAGAAAGAAAGGAAAGAACTGGAAGAAAACGAAGATTTCTCAGAAAAAGGCTTCGCACAGTTTATTCTTGACAAAGTTGAAGAAGCGATTGAAATAGAAAATTAAGCAGCTTGGACAATCGAACCAACTGTAATGATTATTTCTATTGATTTTAATTGCCACTTTGCGGCTGGCGCAACTGGGGCTGTCGCAATAATCTTTGTTTATACAAAATATGGTATAAAATGCAGTACAGTATTATAATATCTTGTATATGTTTCCCTTAATGCGACAGCCCCAGTATAATTCTCTAGTACCCTGTCAAAAAGTTGATAAATTGTTGAAAATTAACCTTTATAATACCATTTAAAATGTTATGAAATAGTTATAAACTTATTATTACAAGGAGAATCTCTATGCATGAAAAAATATTTATGCACGAAAAAATATCTATGCACGAAAAAATATCTACACATGAAAAAATACTAATCGCCGATGATGAACCCGATATTGTATCCATGCTTGGTAGTTTTTTTGAAAGCAAAGGTTTCTTGGTTTTGTCTGCCATTAATGGTGTCGAAACGCTGAAACAAGTGGAACGGCATCCGGACATTATTCTGCTTGATATCAATATGCCCGACACAGATGGTTTAGAAATCTGCAAACGTATCCGTGATTATATATCCTGTCCGATTCTTTTCTTAACTGCGCGCATTGAAGAATCCGACAAGGTAAAAGGTTTTGCAGCCGGAGGTGATGACTATATTGTCAAACCGTTTTCTCTTATAGAGTTAGAAGCACGTGTACGCGCTCATCTGCGGCGGGAAGCACGACATAACTTTGAAGCGCAGATAAAGTTTTCCGGCGATTTAACGGTTGATTACGCAGAACGCTGTCTATATTTTTCAGGAAAACGGATTGGACTTGCCAAAAAAGAATTTGATATTGTGGAATTATTATCTCAAAATGCAGGACAAGTTTTTGACAAAGAGCGCATTTATGAATGTGTTTGGGGATATGACAGCGACGGTGACAGCAGTGTTGTGGCAGAACATATCCGCAGAATACGCTCAAAAATCGCAGTTTATACAGACCGCCTGTATGTTGAAACAGTTTGGGGGTGCGGATACAAATGGATAAAATAAATTATTTCAAATGGAATCTATCACTGCGCAAAAGTCTTGTGCTTTATATGTTGTTTTTTGTTCTACTTGCTCTACTTCTTTCAACTGTCACTTTTTCAATTTGTAACAGTGCTGTCAATAAGATTACAAATTCTTACCCCCCGTCCGGCGAAAAATATTATTTAACAAATGAACAAGGACAGCAGCTAGGCAACGGCGTGTATATCGGAACTACGCCCGCATCACTTCCCAAAAAAGAATCACAGACTATTGCACTGCTAGAACGCTTTCCTATTATCGCGACACCAATTTACTCCGCATTATGTATCGCTGCCGCAGCACTATTGTTTTACAAAAATCGTTTAAAAAAGCCGCTCTCACAACTGCGTACTGCATCAGAAAAAATATCCAATAATGACTTGGACTTTTCGATTGCATATTCCCGTAAAGATGAATTGGGAGAACTTATTTCCTCCTTTGAAATTATGCGGGCAGCGCTTGCAGACAATTTTTCAAAAATGTGGCGACAAGTCGAGGAACGAAAAGCATTAAACGCCGCATTTGCCCATGATCTGCGCACACCGCTGACAGTGCTAAAAGGCTACACTGAAATCCTACAGACAAGCGACCATTTACCAACAAGAAAAACCGCCGCCACTATGGGAAAGCATCTATCCCGCATGGAAACATATATTAGCAGCATGAGTCAGCTACAGCGCATGGAAGATGCACAGCCAAACTATCAAACAATTTCCTTACAGCCTTTTTTATCCTCTTTATATGAAAGTGCTGAAATACTATGCACGCAAAGCCAAAAAACGTTGTATTTACAAAATCAAACGGACATTCCGCAGTTATTAGCCGACAGTTCTTTTATTTCACAGGTATGCAATAACCTTATCGCAAATGCTGCGCGATATGCTGACACTATGGTAACGCTCTCCTTCTCTTTGCAGGATTGTGGTCTACTGCTATCCGTATCCGATAATGGAAAAGGCTTTAATCACAACAGCCTGCACAAAGCAGCAAATCCATACTTTACAGAAGAAACCAACCACACGGAGCATTTCGGTCTTGGACTGTATATCTGCAAATTACTCTGCGAACATCATGGCGGCTATATCAAAATAGAAAATCTTCCAAACGGTGCTAAAGTTTCCGCATTTTTTCAATCACCAAAAAATATTTCTTGTAGATAAAAAGTTGATAATTACCTTTTATACTCTCCTTAGAAACAATAAAGTTATGCTTTTATGGTTACTTAACGTAAATAAATCGGAAGCAAAATATTACCATTTTGCACAAGATTTTATTTTTAATGGCTCTTAAGTACCTAATCCGGATTTACCGGAAGCAAAATATTGCCATTTTGTGCAAAATTTTATTCTTATACTGACGGAAAGGAGTTTATATGGAATTAAAAACAATCGGATTAACCAAAAAATTCGGCAAAAAAACTGCCGTAAATAACTTGCACCTCACTTTAACAAACGGTGTTTATGGTCTATTGGGGGCAAACGGCGCGGGAAAAACCACTTTAATGCGCTTACTCTGCAGCCTGCAAACCCCTACCCATGGCAAAATCTTATTAGATAATAAAAATATTCTGGCACTTGGCGAAGACTACCGCAGCCTTTTAGGATATCTGCCGCAGCACTTTGGATATTATCCCGATTTCACAGCACTTGACTTTCTGCTCTACATTGCCGCTCTAAAAGGGTTGAACGAAATAAATGCCTATAAAAAATCTAAGGAATTATTAGAATCGGTGGGGTTATCCGCAGAAAGCAGACATAAAATCAAAACCTTTTCTGGCGGCATGAAACAGCGTTTAGGAATTGCACAAGCAATGCTGAATAACCCCCGCATTTTAATCTTAGATGAACCAACAGCAGGACTTGACCCGAAAGAACGCGTCCGCTTCCGCAATTTAATCAGCGCTTTTTCTAAAGATCGCATTGTAATACTGTCTACGCACATCGTTTCTGATGTGGAATTTATTGCAGAAGAAATTATTATGATAAAATCCGGAACAATTGTTCATTTTGGAAAACCGCAAGAAATTACCGCAGAAATCAATGGGCAGGTTTGGGAATGTATCGTCCCGACTTCCTGCGCTGAAAAATATGCTGCTGCCTACAACACAAGCAATTTAAGGGTACTAAACGACTGCGAAACCATACTGCGCATGATTGCAGATCACCCTCCAATCGCCAATGCAACACAAGTCCCGCCAAATTTGGAAGATTTATATTTGTTTTATTTTAAGACTATTGCCTAGTACAGTGTTTTCTTAATCTCCATATACTTAGTGCTTGATATTTTCGTCAGCGCAAGGCGGAAGAAGGAGGCAATGCGATGGCATTGTTGACTGACGGCAACGCGGCGATGGCGTAAATAGCGAGTGCTAAGTGTATGAGGGATTCGGAAATGCTGTACTAATATCATGCAAACGAATGGAAATTTATTTATAAAGAAAGTGAGCTTATTATGGAAAAGTTAATATATTTTGAACTGCGAAAACTATTTTCAAAACGTTTAACACAAACCGCTTTGTTTGGAATACTGTTGTTATCTGTATTTTTAAACGTTTCCAGCTATCAGAACAAATATGCATTTGACGGAAAAAGCAAAGAGGAAACCGGAAATGCGGCTGTAGAAATTGACAAGGAAATTGCTGCAAAATACGAAGGAATTTTAACCGACGATAAAATAAAACAAATTATGTCTGACTTTGCACCGAAAACCGATTTGCATGGATTAAATGCTGTCTATCTTTATTATAATGCATTACAATCCGCAACCTTTCGGCGATTTGCTGATATCAATGGGAACTGGAATGGTCTTCGTGTTTCGGATGTATTCGGTAACGAAGAAATTAAAATCGGTTATATTGACGGCTGGCTTACCACAAGCCAAAATATGGCAAAAATACTTGTTGTGCTATCTTTTGTAATAATTACAATGATTGCGCCTGTTTTCTGCGGTGAATATGAGGGTGTTGACAATATTATTCTTACCAGCAAATATGGAAAAACAAAGTGTACAGCGGCAAAGGCGACGGCAAGCGTTCTTACTGCTATTATTGCTGCCGCCTTAACGGTTGCTGTCAATTTAACAATTGCTTTCGCCTTTTATGGAAAATCAGGGCTGGATTGCAGTATTCTCTTTACCTCTGCTGATTTTGCTGAAGGATTTATTCCTTTTAATATTACTTGCAGCACATTGCTTCGATATCAAATTCTAATGGCTTTTACAGGCGCTGTAAGCGTAACAGGCATCACTTTGCTTATTTCTGCTGTCAGCCAAAAACAAATTGCAGCATTTATTGCTTCCGCAACAATTTATATTTTCCCGATTATGCTGCCAATTACGGAAAGCAATCCTTTATTTCGATTTATTGGACTTTTGCCGTTGTACCATGCGCAATGTTTTTCCCTTATGTCGATCGATCAAATGCACAATGGAATCCTATATGCTGTCTGGGCAGTCCCAACAGCAATACTTATTTTAGGGGCTGGTATCTTTGTTTCCCGCAAGATTTTTGCCAGACATCAAATATTCTAAAAATAATATCTTACTTTAAATAATTCACTATAAGGATTGCTGCTCCCAAAACGGCAAGCACCACACCCGTTGCGTGGTTTAATGTAATAGCACTGGCTTTATTTGCAAACTTTGCAGCAATCCTTGCCCACAACAAGGTAGACGCCACACAGAACAACAAATACCAAATATTGGGCATTCCACCAATTACAAAATGGCTTGCTGCTCCTGTCAAGGCTGTAAAGGTTATTATAAATACACTCGTTCCAACGGCTGTTTTAAGCTCATATCCCAGCACGCTTATTAAAATTAACAGCATCATCATTCCGCCACCGGCAGCAATAAAGCCACAGATAAAGCCAACCATTATTCCGCATATAATTGACTGAATCATTCGCTTTTTGCCGCTGACTGCTTCCATTGATTCCTTTGTTGTCATAACCGGCTTTACAATAAATTTAATTCCCCGCAATAATGTCATAAAAACGGAAAAGCTACCCATTGTAGTTCAAACACACTATTTTCACTCCTTCAACGTCCGCATAGAATTTAAAATTGCAAGCACTGCCACGCCCACATCTGCAAAAACCGCTTCCCACATATTCGCTACGCCTATAGCACCAAGAACAAGGACTATCGCTTTCACTCCCAGCGCAAACACAATATTCTGTTTTACAATCGTAATGGTTTTTCTTGAAATCTGCACAACTGCTGCGATTTTGCGCACGTCATCATCCATTAGCACGACATCCGCAGCTTCGATTGCAGCATCAGATCCCATGCTTCCCATAGCAAAACCAATATCCGCTCTTGTCAGCACAGGCGCATCGTTAATGCCATCGCCAACAAACGCCAGTTTCTCTTTTTCCCTCAATCCATTCATTTGATCTTCTACCTTTGCAACCTTATCGCCTGGCAAAAGTTCTGCATACACTTCATCTATCTCTAATTCTTTTGCAATCACTGTCGCCGCTTCTTTTCTGTCACCGGTCAGCATAACACATTTTTGGATTCCTACCTGCTTCATTTTATGAATTGCTTCCTTAGCACCCACTTTTATACTGTCCGAAATAACAATCGCACCTGCAAATTGTCGTTCCCATGCCACATAACAAATTGTTCCTGCCATTGTACATGGTGTATATGCAATTCCATTCTCCACCATTAGCTTTTCATTACCGACAAGCACCTCTTTGCCATCCACAAGCACTTGTATTCCATGCCCTGCCTGTTCCTTGGCATTATCCACCCGACTCATATCCAGCGGTTTCCCATAAGCATCTTTAATTGACCCTGCAATCGGATGATTGGAATATCCTTCTGCAAGTGCTGCCAATTCAATTAATTCTGCTTCTGTTATACCATTTTCTGTTACAAGTCCAGTTACTTTAAATTCTCCCTTTGTCAGCGTCCCTGTTTTATCAAATACAATTGTATGAATTTCCGATACAGCTTCAAGATAATTGCCACCTTTCACAAGCACACCAACCCTTGACGCCGCACCAATTCCACCAAAAAAACCAAGCGGCACAGAAATCACCAATGCGCATGGGCAGGAAATTACCAAAAAAATACAGGCTCTATGAATCCACTCGCCCCAGCCCCCGCCTAAAATCAACGGCGGAAGAATGGCAAGCAGCACAGCCGCAATCGTAACGATCGGCGTATAATACTTTGCAAACCGTGTAATAAAATTTTCGACTTTTGCTTTTTTAGAACTGGCATTCTCCACCAATTCCAAAATCTTTGCAACCGTAGAATCATCAAATTCTTTGATGGTGCGAACTTTAAGTGTACCGCTTCCATTTACACAGCCGCTGTAAATTTCATCATTGACAGAAGCTTTTCGCGGTACAGACTCACCGGTCAGCGCTGCCGTATCAATTAAAGATTCTCCTTCCACTACTACACCGTCCAAAGGAATCCGCTCACCTGGCTTTACTACGATAATACTTCCGATTTCCACATCATCCGGATCTACTTGTACCAATCTGCCCTCCTGCTCGATATTGGCGTATTCCGGACAAATATCCATCATTTCAGAAATAGATTGGCGTGATTTCCCTACCGCATAACTTTGAAACAATTCTCCCACTTGATAAAACAACATAACTGCTGCCGCCTCAGAAAAGTCCCTTGCACCAAATGCGCCGAAAGTCGCTATCATCATTAAGAAATTTTCGTCAAATACCTGCCCGCGACGAATATTTTTTGCTGCCTTTACAATAATGTCATAACCAATTATTAAGTAAGGTACAAGAAACAATATCAGTTGTATCCATATATTTTCAGGTAAAATACCAATATGTTCGCAAATCATTAATACCGCTAAAAGAATAAACGAGCTAATAATGCGCAGCAGCATATTTTTCTGTTTTTTTGTCATTCCCCTCACGCTCCAACCTATATATTTTTTTAATTTACATTAAAATCTTGCAGTCGGGCTCCACCTTTGCACAAACCGCTTGCACTTCTTTCATAATCTCATCAAAACGGCTGTCGTCTGCTTCAATTACCATCTTTTGTGAAAGAAAATTGACACTGGCGTCACTGACTCCGGAAATTTTCTTAATTGCTTCCTCCATTTTTGCTGCGCAGTTTGCACAATCCAAATCCTCAAGTTTAAATTTTTTCTTCATAATTTACATTCCTTTCTTATTTTATACTGCTTAACAATTAAATTTTCTAAGTAATCTGACTACATAACATTTGAGGAAACTTTTATCTGCTTATACACAATACAATAACTTTATTCCTCGATATGCTCACGCCCTTGGGCAATAATGCTCCTTACGTGCCCATCTGCCAACGAATAAAAAATTGATTTCCCTTCCCTGCGGCTGTTGACCAACTTCGACTGCTTTAAGACTTTTAACTGATGCGAAATTGCCGATTGCGTCATACTCAACAATTCTGCTAAATCACAGACACAAACTTCCGCTTCAAATAAAACAAACAAAATTTTAAGCCGTGTTGAATCACCGAACACCTTAAATAAATCCGATAAATCACTGATTTCCTCCTCCGCTGGCATCTTTTTATGAACATTTTCCAAAAGATCGTTGTGAAGTTCATGCTCCTCACAGCATTCTACTTCAATTCCTGCCATAATTTCACCACCTTTACTGCTTTTTCAATACCATATATACTCGCAAACCGATATTATTAACAAATTTAACTGCTCACTAGTATAAATTGCAAATGAGTTGCATTTATCAAACATTTATTCATATGAATGACTATTCATATGAATATGATAAACCCGCTTCTTCGACTTGTCAAGTAGTAACTATAAAAATTTTGCAAGAAACTGCAAAAAAAACCGCCGGAAACAAAATTTTCCCGACGATCTTGTTTTATACTTTTTGTTTTTTCTTTTTTGGTTTTGGTTCAGGCAATTCTTGATATATTGCCTGAAGCACATCCGACATGAAAGCAGTATCTTCTACGTTGTCAATGATAATCATAAGCGACTTAGAACCTTCATAGGGATAACCGCGTTCGGCATCTGGCAGCCGCTGCAATGCAGATTCCACCGGCTTAAAATAAAGGCAGTTATCACAGATATCGCCTACCAATTTTCCTTTATAATACACACAATATCCCCCCATCATCTTTCGTGTCGTCACTTCACCTGCTTTTTGCAAATTTTCTAATATGTAATCATGATACTCTTTTGATACAGCCATTGTAATATCTACCTTCTTTCATGTATTACAATTCAATCTTGCTGAATTGTAACGCATCAAACCATGCAAAACCACTCCGAGAAAGCCACTTCGTGAAAACTACTTCGTGTGCCTGCAACAATTTAAAATATCCTCAAGTTGCTATACTCGTGAACGCATTTAATTGCCGCTTACTACACCAGCATTGTAGAGGCGTTCGCTCGTTATACATTTAGATTGGCAATTGTTTTCGTTCATGAGTATAAATAAATTGCGAATATCCTGCGGCTTTCAGAAAATCTACTAATCTTATTTTATAGAATTTTTATATTTCTGTCAATTGTTTTCACTATCTTCACAAATAATGTTACAATTCACGTAACAGTTCAGGTAGCCCATCGCGAAGCGATTTCCAATGGCTGGATACGTAACAGTTCAATGGGTTATCTGAACTGTTACCAATTCACACTCATGCCAGTTTTTATTTGCTTATAAGTTACTGAGGTGTGAATTATAACAGATTTTGCACACAAAATACTAAAGTAAAAAAGCGAAAGCTTTTAGCATTTTGGCACATGATACCCACTACTTTGGCGTGGGTGTGAAAAGTAACCAAATAATTGCTTTTCATTTATTGCCAAATGATTCGTACACTTATTTACCGCCCAAAGAAATCATGTCCGCCATACGAAAACAGAAATGTTAAATTTCGATCAAACCACGCTATATTTTCCGCCTTCGCATATTTGCGCGCCATAAAATACAGCGCACCGTTAGAAATATCCTCACCTCTTAACGCGCTGTACACAACTTCCTTTGTTTCCTCAGAAATCTCCACCTCGTTAATTGTCCCGTTTGAAACAGGTGAAAATTGCGTCACATTATGGGACTTTTGATAAACAACATCTGTTATATTATTGGGAAAATATGCATTCTTTACACGGTTTATTACAACGTTTGCTACCAACAGCTTCCCTTTGCGATCCTCACCGCCTGCTTCCGCTTCCACAATTTTCATCAAGGATTCAATATCCTGATCGGAAGTCTTTATACAATAATTTGGTTCTATTGTTTCATAGGGAATAACACGCTCAATCGACGCCCGCGGTTCCATATCCACATTTTCGGTATTTATAATCTCGATTAACTGCTCCGGTGTTTCGATTGCTTCCTCTGCAGCCTGCTCCGTACCATATACCGTATACCCCCGCGACAACATCAGTCCAACCGCACAAATAATATTTGCAGCAAACAAGAGGAAAAAGTTTTTTGCGTACATTTTTTCAGGCTTCCTTTCTTAATATATCAATCAGCCGTTATCATCAAATCTTTTTATACTGTTTTTATTTTTGATTTTATTTTTGATTCTAACTCCCACTTTAGGAATTGTAGGAAAATAAGTGCTCAGATTGCGCAGGATATTTCTTCAAGATTGTAAGAGAAAAAACGTAGGCGTAGCGGGCTACGGCGAGGCCTTTTCTCCTGCAAGATTGGAGAAATAGACAAGCAAGATGTATCACTTATTTTTCTACAGTTCCTTAGTGGGTACTCAAA
>VSNQ01000115.1 GCA_009774395.1 Lachnospiraceae bacterium | reverse complement strand
TAATCCTCGATAGCTCAATGGTAGAGCACTCGGCTGTTAACCGAGTTGTTGTAGGTTCGAGCCCTACTCGGGGAGTTATGGCTCCATGGTCAAGCGGTTAAGACATCGCCCTTTCACGGCGGTAACACGGGTTCGATTCCCGTTGGAGTCATTGATTTGGACCTTTAGCTCAGTTGGTTAGAGCAACCGGCTCATAACCGGTCGGTCCCGGGTTCGAGTCCCCGAAGGTCCACTTATATATTAGACAGTAGGAGTAATATTGAAATATAGATGGCCTAGTGGCTCAGTTGGTTAGAGCGCCGCCCTGTCACGGCGGAGGTCGAGGGTTCGAGTCCCTTCTGGGTCGTTAGAAATTGGTTTTATTTTGCTTGGGATCTTAGCTCAGCTGGGAGAGCATCTGCCTTACAAGCAGAGGGTCACAGGTTCGAGCCCTGTAGGTCCCATTGTTTATTATGCCGGCGTGGCGGAACTGGCAGACGCACAGGACTTAAAATCCTGCGGGACTAACCTCCCGTACCGGTTCGATTCCGGTCGCCGGCACTATAATAAACAATCATAGAAAAATGTGCGCTTAGCTCAGCTGGATAGAGCGTTTGGCTACGGACCAAAAGGTCGGGGGTTCGAATCCTCTAGCGCACGTTTTTATTTTATAAGATGTTTTTTATAAGGTATTTTTAGAGAAACGTTGTTTGGAGCAGCGTTTTTTTTGTGTATATATGGACACATAAATGAAGATTATTGGCATTGTTGACGAGTGCCTAGTACACCGTTTTTTTAATCCTCGTATACAAAGTGTTTGATATTTGTATTAGTGCAAGGCGGAGGAAGGAAGTGATGCGGCGGCATCCTTGCCTGACGACAACATAAGGACTGTTCCAGTCTTTTGCAATGATGCAAATAGCAAGTGCTTGGTATATGAGGAATTAAAAAACAGTGTACTAGTAGGGCATTCTATACATAGGGGAAGAAAAAACTTCTCTATTAGCTTGCAGAGCCCATGTAGAAAAATTATAAGAAACAAGAACACATATATTGCAAAGATAGTGAATATTTTATGCAATCTTTATAAAGATATTATAAATTTTATTATATTTTTTGTGATATACGCTATATACGAAAATAAACGAAAATTATAAGTGCACTATTCACAAATTATTCTTTAATTTATCGTCAATATTTCCCATTGAAAATAAATTGCACAATTGATAATATTAAGCTACGGAAAAAATATAGCAAGCCGCCAAAAAAAATGAGCGGATTTTCTTTTGTTAAATATTGGTATCGTTACCGATATTTTGTAGAATTGCTAACAAAATGAGCGATGATTGAAATTGCATGAAATAAGATTGTAATAGATATGATAATTATGTGCATTTTGTCGGAAAATATAAACATGGAGTAAGAGAATTTTATTAATTTTGTTGAAGAACCAGAAAATGCAAAAAGGGAAGATGATTTTATGTGCATTGTAGCTGGATAGGCAATAATATAGTAAAAGTGCACAATAAAGAAATAGCTTAGTTTTGAGGAAAGACAGGCATGTTTAATTGGTTTATTATTATCCATCATGTGAGATAGAAACATTTTGCTTGTTGGATATTAATAATAAATGTACTTTATAAAATTTACAGTTTATTAAAGGAGAGGTTAAAAATGAAAAAGCGTGTATTAGCATTAGTAATGTCAACAGCTATGATTGCATCTGTATTAACAGCATGTGGCGGTAAGAATGATACGCCGGCTACAGATTCAAATTCTAACGCAAACAATGATGCGAATGCAAACAATGATGCGAATGCGGCAGGTGACGATGCAAACGCTGGTGATGCAGCAGATGATGCTGCTGGTGATGCGGCAACAGGTGATGACGGCACTGCATTGGGTGGCCCAAGTGGTGAGAATGAGATTGTTATCTGGGTAGCAGAGAATGTTCAGACATTTACACAAGATCAGATCAAGAAGTTCCAAGAGGCAAATTCTGAGTATGCAGGATATTCTATTCGTGTTGAGCCGGTAGGTGAGGGCGACGCAGCAAGTAACATGATTACAGACGTTGAAGGTGGTGCGGATATCTATGGATTTGCACAGGATCAGTTAACTCGTCTTGTAACGGCTGGTGCAATTGCTCCTGTTATTGGGGATTATACACAGTGGGTTACAGATAATAACGACGCAGATTCTGTAGCTGCTTCAAAAGTAGGTGATACATTATTTGCATTCCCTATTACATCAGATAATGGATACTTTATGTATTATGACAAGAGCGTTATTACAGATCCGACTTCTTTGGATACAATTGTAAAGGACTGCGAAGCAGCAGGAAAGGGATTGTACATAGAGATTAACTCTGGTTGGTATCAGCCGGCATTCTTCTTTGGTGCAGGATGTACATTAACATATGATACAGATGATATTGGAAACTTCACAAACTGCAATATTGATTATGCTTCTGATAAGGGTGTAGCTGCATTAAAAGCCTTGATAAATTTGCATAAATCTTCTGCATTTGTAAACGGTTCAGCAGTCAGCAACGCAACAAACTGTGCAGCAATTATTGATGGTACTTGGGATGCAGGCGCAGCAAAGGAGCTGTTTGGCGAGAATTATGCTTGTGCAATGCTTCCAAAGTTTACAGCAGACGGAACAAGCTATCAGCTTGGCGGATTCGGCGGATTTAAGCTTTTGGGTCTGAAACCGCAGACAAATCCAGATAAGTTCCAAGCTTGCCTTGCAGTGGCTCAGTTCCTTTCTAATGAGGAAACACAGCTTGCTCGTTATGAAGCAGTATCATGGGGACCTTCAAATACAGCAGCGCAGCAGAGTGATGTTGTACAGGCTGATGAAGCGCTTTCTGCACTTCGTGATCAGTTAGCAGTTTCTATTCCACAGGGACAGTATCCTGGTGATTATTGGACATTGGCAACATCTCTTGGAGATTCCATTATTTCTGGTGAGTATGACAATGCTTCCGATGAGGAATTAATGACAGTGCTTCAGACTTTCCAAGATACTTGCATTTCTTATGCAAAATAATTGTGGATGGTAGGACAGTGATATAAAAGCGATACGATTGGAAAAAGGGCAGCGGAGAGAAGCTGATGCTCTCCGCTCCATAAAGGATAAATATTACGCAAATAAAAGATATAGTCTGGAGGGGTATGGCAAATATGGGTAAAGAAAAACAGCCTTCTGGCGTAGGAAAAATCGGAGGTTTCTTTCAAGGGCTTGGCGCAGATATAGCAGATATCGGCACAACCTTTGTAGAAGGCGATTGGATGACAAAGGTGTCATTTTTAATTATGGGTTTTGGGCCGTTGCTTCGTAAGCAGTTTGCCCGCGGTATTGCATTCTTATTAGCGGAAATTGCATTTATTTATTATATGGCGACTTTTGGAGTAACGTATATCAAGGATTTTGGAACGCTTGGTACACATGGAAGGGGATTTAACCCAGATGGAACCGTTTCTTATGGGGATAACAGTTTCTTGATTTTGCTCTATAGTCTGCTGACAATTATTATTGTAATTGCTTTTATCTTTGTGTGGCGGATGAACGTCCGTCAGAATAGAGATGGGCAGAGAGCACTTGCTCAGGGGAAGAAACTCCCGACAGTAAAGCAGGATTTAATGTCATTATTGGATGAGCATTTTGACAAAACTTTGCTGGCTCTGCCAACATTGGGTATTTTCTTATTTATTGTGCTGCCAATTATTTTTATGATTTGTGTCGCATTTACTAATTATGACTCAAAACATCAGGCACCAGCACAACTTTTTACTTGGGTTGGATTAGATAACTTTAAGAATTTGTTTTCTTTTGGTACAGCTGGTTTTGGTAATACATTCGTTACTGTACTAGGTTGGACACTTGTTTGGGCATTCTTCGCAACGTTTTTAAATTATTTTCTGGGTATGATCGTTGCGATGTTAATAAACAAAAAAGGAATTAAGTTTAAGAAGCTTTGGAGAACCATTTTGGTTATGACAATTGCTGTACCGCAGTTTGTATCGCTTCTGTATATCGGCAAGATGTTTGCACAAGATGGACTTGTAAATGGATACTTGATGAAGTGGGGATTGATACAAAGTGCAATTCCGTTTTGGCAGGATGCAACACTTGCGAAAGTTTTAATTATCATTTTGAACTGCTGGGTTGGTATTCCCTATATTATGTTGATTTGTACAGGTCTTTTAATGAATATTCCGGCGGATTTATATGAGAGTGCTAAGATTGACGGCGCAAATCCTGTTCAGATGTTTATGAAGATTACACTTCCTTATATGTTGTTCGTAACAGGGCCATTCTTGTTAACACAGTTTACAGGAAACTTAAATAACTTTAATATTATATTCCTATTAAGTGGTGGTAAACCACAATCAATGGCGTTAAATGGCGGTGCTGGACATACGGATTTGCTTGTAACATGGTTGTATAAGTTGACAATTAATGATACTGATTACAAGATGGCAGCCGTTATTGGTATTATGGTATTCGTTGTAACTGCTGTGATTTCGCTGGTGGTATACAATATCTTGCCGTCAGTTAAAGATGAGGAGGGATTCCAATAATGTCAAAACGTAATAAAATTAGCAATGGTTTTGCTTACGCAATATTGATTATCATAAGTATTATATGGTTATTCCCATTTGTATGCTTGGTTTTACAGAGTTTCCGTTCTTATATTTTAGAGCCGGGTGGACAGGTAGGCTATTTATTGCCGAAGACATTTTCGCTGGATTCCTATAAGTTTCTTTTCAGCGCAGACTGCCAGTTCTTTAGATGGTATGGAAATACTTTGATTATCGCTACATTTGTGGCAATTTTACAGACTATATTTGTATTGATGGTAAGTTATGCACTTTCCAGAATGCGTTTTAGGGGCAGGGAACTTTTGATGCGTTTCTGGCTGGTACTTGGAATGTTCCCCGGATTCCTTTCCATGATCTGCTTATACTTCCTGTTAAAGCAGTTTGGTTTGACACAACAGGGTGCAATTCCTGGTTTGATATTAATTGGTTTTGCTAGTTCTGGTATGGGTTATTATGTATGTAAGGGATATTTTGATACGATTCCCAAGTCACTTGATGAGGCGGCTCGTATTGATGGTGCAAATCGTTTTCAAGTATTTACGATTATGCTGATTCCTTTATCAAAACCGATTATTATTTATACGGCGTTGGTTGCATTTATGGCTCCTTGGTGTGATTATATTTTTGCATCTTATATAGCGTTTGGTTATTCAGACAGCTACAACGTTGCAGTCGCAATGTACCGTTGGGTTATGACAAACGATTACCAAGGTTACTTTACACGATTCTGTGCAGGTGGTATCTTAATTGCAGTACCTGTAACAATCTTGTTTATGTGCTTGCAGAAATACTATGTAGAAGGTGTTACTGGTGGTGCTGTTAAGGGTTAATCATAGGCATAAGCAGTATATACAATAGAATAAAATAGAAAATCGGTGGCTATTGCGGCTGCCGATTTTTTGTTTATGCGCATGGAGGTGGAAAGGAAATATGGGGCTGTCGCATTAAGGAAAACAGATACAAGATATTATAGTACTGCATTGTGTTTTATACTATATCTTGCATATTTAAAACTTATTGCGACACCCCCCCCGCGTCCAGTGCGTAAGCAGGGGAAGAAACCTTCCCTGCTCGATTGTACACGCTGGTGCAGAGGAAATATACCATTGCATGGTTTAATGCATTACAATTTAGCAAGGCTGAATTGCAATGTGATTTTACTTTGGCAGTAAAATGAAAGCTGTCAGCAAGTTAGTGGATGTTCACATGCAATGGCATTGACTTAAGCCCATAACATGTATATTTTGTAATTAGAATATACAAAAATTGTGGTTTATCCAGTGTTGTTTTAGAACGGCAATCTCTTAAGCTAATGGCATTGGTTCACATATAGGAAGGATTACGGGATTGCAGCTAGTACACCATTTCCTTAATCCTCGTATACAAAGTGCTTGATATTTGTATCAGTAGGCAGAGGAAGGAGGCGATGCGGTGGCATCGTTGACTGATGACAACATAAGGACTGTTCCAGTCTTTTGCAATGATGCAAATAGCGAGTGCTTGGTATATGAGGAATGAAAAAACGGTGTACTAGGTATTTTGTGAAATAAAGGATTTAACTTGTTTGGATGAAATGAAAAGGTAAAATAATAACCTAGGAAAGGAATAGTGAAAAATATGAGAAATTATAAAAAAATTAGAAAGAATTTGGCGTTGGGAGCGTTGGCACTTGTGACTGCGGTAAATATGACCGCATGTGGCAGTCAAAATAAGGAAACAGAAACAAATCAAGCAGATAATCTTTCACAACAGGAAACACAAGAAAGTACCATTTTGGATAGTGAAAAAAACGGGGGAAATAGTATACAAACAGAGGAACAAGCAGAAAAGGATACAACGGAGGGGATGCCGGATGCTCAAGGAGGGGAGTCAGATTCACAGACGGAGAGCGCAGATACAAACCAAACGGAAAATAATGTAGTAGAAAATCAGGCAAAGATATCATATGATTATGAACAGGAATTAAATATTATTGATGATAATTATAGGAATTATTATGAGATTTTTGTGTATTCTTTTTATGATTCGGACGGGGATGGTATCGGAGATTTAAACGGGGTAACAGAGAAACTGGATTATATTCAGGATATGGGATTTAATGGGATTTGGCTGATGCCGATTATGCAGTCAACGACGTACCACAAGTACGATATCACAGATTATTATGCAATTGATAAAGAATATGGTACAATAGAGGATTTTGAGCGGCTTGTGGAAGAGTGTCATCAGAGAGATATTCGTATTATTATTGACTTTGTAATAAATCATACTTCGTCAAGCCATGAATGGTTTACACAGGCTTGCGATTATCTAAAGCAGTTACCAGAGGGGGAAGATCCCGATCTTGACGAGTGCCCATATGTGGATTATTATCATTTTTCGCAGGAGCAGGAAACGGGGGATTGGTATGCAGTCAATGGAACGGATTGGTATTATGAGGGCGTTTTTTGGTCGGAAATGCCTGATTTGAATTTGGCAAGTGATGCGCTGCGTGAGGAACTGGAAGCTACGGCAGAATATTGGATTGATATGGGGGTAGACGGATTCCGTATGGATGCGGCAATGCATTTTGAAGAAAATGATACGGATTTTAATACGGAGGTACTGAACTGGCTATATACATATTGTCAAGGATTGAACGAAGACTTTTATATGGTATCGGAAGTTTGGGCAAATAAGGCGACAATTGAAAAATATTATGAAAGCCAGACACCAAGTATGTTTAACTTTGATGTGGCGGATGTTGAAGGGAAATTGATTAAAGCAGCGCGGGGAATGTATAAAGCGGCAAACTTTGTAGAAAGTATGGCAGCATATCAGACAGATTATGCGGCGTATAATGAGGAATTTATTGACGCGCCTTTTATTGCCAATCACGATATGGGACGTGTTGCGAATGCGCTGACGAAAAATCCTGACAATATGAAAATGGCTTGTGGCCTTTTGATGACAATGAATGGGAATCCGTTTGTGTATTATGGCGAGGAGATTGGAATGTCCAGCTCCGGTAAAAAGGACGAAAATAAAAGACTGCCTATGATTTGGTCGGACACAGATACTACAGGCATGACAAATGGGCCAAAAGATGCCGACACAGGAATTACATCTGCTTTTGAGGGAGTTGATAAGCAGTTAGACGATCCTGACTCAATATTAAATTATTATAAAAGAGCAGTGCGGCTTAGAAATGAGAATCCTGAAATTGCGCGGGGAGAAATTGCGATTATTGAAGCATTAACCGACGGGTTCCAGGCGGCAATTACCAAAACATATGATGACAGCACAATCGGAATTGTATACAATACTTCTGAGGAAGAAATAAAGGTGACGCTTAAGGGCTGTGAACTGGAAAATATGGCAATCCGTGGATATTTAACATTGCATGGGGAAACGATAACTTTAGAAGAGGGCGTGCTTACATTACCAGAAAAGGCAATCTGTATTTTAAAATAATAAAACATATGCTTCCCTGTATTTCCATTTTTGAAAAAAAGTGGTATACTATATATAATTAAGAAATGCTCCGGTTTCTTTTGCGGAAATGGGAAAGAGAAATCTGAGTAACAGTTCAGGTAGTGTTGCGCATTTACTGCGCTGACCGTAATAAAATATGGTGGTTGGAGGTATCCAGCCCATCGCGAAGCGATTTCCAATGGCTGGATACGTAACAGTTCAATGGGCTATCTGAACTGTTACAAATCTGGAATAGGGGGAAGCGGGATGGACTTGAAGAAAGTAATGCGTGATTTGGATACGCTGTATGAAGAAGAACGGGTTGGAGAAATCGGTACGTTTTTGGAGGAACATATCACAGAAGCAGAGCGAGAGAATGCTCAGGAGGGTATGTTAACGCTTTACAACGAGATCGTAGGCTATTATAGGGAAACTGGACAGTATGATAAATCGGTGGCAAACTGTTATAAGGCGATAGCGGTTATGGATGAAATGGGGCTTCAGGGAACACTTCCCTATGCAACGACGCTTTTAAATGTGGCGAATGCACACCGTGCCGCGGGACTTCTGGAGGAATCCATGGGCTTTTATAACAGGGTACTGCCGATTTATCAGGAGAAGCTGCTGCCGGATGATATGAACTTTGCTGGTTTTTACAATAATAAAAGTTTGTTGTATCAGGAGATGGGAGATTTTCAAGCGGCAAAAGAGCAACTGACAAAGGCATTGCAGATTGTAGAGAAAAAGGAAGCGTCGCGGTTTGAAACAGCAGTTACTCATGCAAATTTGGCGAATACTTGTATCGAGTTGAGTGAGTACAAGGAAGCAATGGAACATGCAAAGGATGCAATTCGTATTTTTGAGGAGATTGGCGTGGATGATGCGCATTACAGTGCGGCACTTTCGGCGCTGGGCAGTCTATATTATATGGATAAAAATTATGGGGAAGCTTGTAATGTAATGGAAAAAGGCAGGGCGTGTATTGCAAAATATCTTGGGACTGACAATGTGCAATATCAGCGCTTGACGGAAAATATCGCAGTGATTCGTGCGAAGCTTGAGGCGGAGGTGTCTGGAAAAAATATGTTGGTGATTGGTGAAAATGGCATGCCAAAGATAGCAGGGCTGGAACTTTGCCGCAGATATTACGAGAAGTATGGAAAAACGATGATTGCAGAGAAGTTTTCCGCATATGAGGGACGGATTGCTGTTGGTTTGGTGGGGAAAGGTTCAGATTGTTTTGGTTTTGATGATGCGCAGTCTATGGATCACGACTTTGGCCCGCGATTTATGCTTTGGGTGACGAAGGAAACCTATGAACAGATAGGAGAAGAACTGCAGAAGGCGTATAATGCACTTCCAATGTCCTATATGGGTATTGAGAGAAAAGTATCTTCTCACGGAAAAGATCGCGGCGGTGTGATGATTATCGAAGAATTTTATCAAAGTATTCTTGGAAGCGATCTAACAGAACAGTTAAATCGGATAGAGTCGTTCAATCAAAAAGAACAGCAAAATCAAAAAGAACCGTTAAATCAAGAAGAATCGTTCAATCGGAGTGAGGGAAAGGAAAACTTTAACACTATAAAATGCTGGTTGACAACGCAGGAATATGCACTTGCTGCAGTGGTCAATGGGGAAGTTTTCCGCGATGACGAGGGTATTTTTACAAACTACCGTAATCGGTTGTTAATGTATTATCCCAAGGTTGTTTGGTATCGGAAGATTGCCCAATCTTGTGCATTATTTTCACAAAATGGACAGTATAATTTGCTGCGTATGCGCAAGCGGGATCAGCTTGTTGCGGCGGAATTGGCGAAAGCAGAGTGCATAAAACATGCAATGAAATTATGTTATCTGCTGAATAAAGTATATTGTCCGCATGATAAATGGTTGTTTCGTGGATTGCCGAATAATCCAGATATGGTGATTGCCGACGAGGAGGGGAACACCATTACGGTAGCTGCACTGTTGGATAAAATATGTTTGCTGCCAGTGACGAAAGAATATGAGAACGAATTAGGTATGGCAGTGGAGCAGCTTGCAGTAATTTTTGCCAATGAACTGGAACGGCAGAATATTATTGGGAAGAGCGATACGTATTTGGATGCCAATACAAATGAACTGCTTGCAAAAAGTGATGTCCTTTTAACTGCGATTACAGCGAATACGCCAGTGATTAAAGCATTGTCGCTTTCTATTGCCAAGGCAGAATTTCAGGCATTTGATAAAGTGAAAAATGAGGGGGGCAGAGCAAGCTGCCAAAATGACTGGCCCACTTTTAAAGTAATGCGTATGAGCCAGTATATGACATGGACAGAAGATATGTTGTTGCAGTATTTGTATGAATTCCAGACGAATTTTGCACAGGGCAGAAATATGATTGAGGAAAAATATGCCCGAATGATGGCCTCTACTTCTCCGATGGAATATGCGCGTTTTGCTGATCAATTGCCGCATTTGTCTAAGGAAAAGAAAGCAATTATAGAGGAAATCGTAGATTTGCAGGTGAATTGGATGGAAGCCTTTGCAAAGGAATATCCGATTCTTGCAGGAAATGCACGAATTATCCATACCAGAGATGATATGCCGGATGATACTTCTTATGAAACGTATCTGCGTGGAGAACTTAGTACGTATTCCGATAAAATGCTGAATATGTATGGACGTTATATTGTTTCTCATGCAAAAGAGGGAAAAAATGTAGCGCAGGAAATTATGGAGAATACCATTCATTTCTATGGATATAAGGATTTGGCGGAAGCGGAGCAAAATGAAGCAGGTGAAAAAATGCCAAGGATATAGAAGCAAAAATAGAAACAAGATGGGCAGCATATAAAAGAAATAATGGTATGTGGAGAAGGTTAAGTTTAGTATTGGTAAACATAAAGCGCAGTGTATAGAAGAAGCAATGGTATGTAGAGAAAGCCAAGTTTAGCATTGGTAAACATAAAGCACAGTGTATAGAAGAAGCAATGGTATGTAGAGAAAGCCAAGTTTAGTATTAGTAAGCATAAAGCACAGTGTATAGAAGAAGCAATGGTATGTGGAGAAAGCCAAGTTTCGTATTAGTAAACACAAAGCACAGTGTATAGAATGGTATGTAGAGAAAGTAGAAGAGGAGATTTGTATGCAGAAATGGGCAAGAGCAAAATATCAACCAAGTATTCCTTTAGGAGATCATAACCAGAGAGTAACCGCAAGTCCGGCACATATTGCACTGTCGAAAGAAGCAGCAAAGGAGGGTATGGTTCTTCTAAAAAATAATGGAAATATTCTTCCATTGCAAAAAGGGGCGAAAGTGGCGCTTTTTGGAAAAGCAACATTTGACTATGTAAAGGGCGGCGGCGGAAGCGGAGATGTTACAGTTGCATATACTCGCAATTTGTATGAAGGTTTGCAGTTGAAAAAGGAATGCGTACAAGTTTTTGAGGAACTTGCACAATTTTATAAAGAGAATGTAAAAGAGCAATATAATGCGGGGCGCGTTCCGGGAATGACAGTGGAACCGAAAGTGCCGCAGGAACTGCTGGATAAAGCGCGTGCGTATACGGATGTAGCGATTATCAGCATTTGTCGTTTTTCAGGAGAAGGCTGGGATCGAAAGAGTGTGGTGGACACCGAGAACAAAAATCTTTGGGAAAGCGAAGAATGGATGGCAAAGCAATCCGCAGAAATTTTTGAAAACGGTGATTTTTACCTGACAAATGCAGAACAGGAAATGGTTGATACTGTAAAACGGCATTTTCCTAAGGTAATTGTTGTGCTAAATGTGGGTGGCATGGTAGATAGCTGCTGGTTCCACGACGATGACAATATTCAATCTGTCTTAATGGCCTGGCAAGGCGGTATGGAGGGCGGTCTTGCGGCGGCGGAACTTTTGCTTGGTGAGGGCAATCCATGTGGCAAACTTGCAGATACGTTTGCAAAAAGTCTGGAAGATTATCCGTCTACAGAGAACTTTCATGAGTCGGAAAAGTATGTGGATTATACAGAAGATATCTATGTAGGATATCGTTATTTTGAAACTATTCCAAATGCAAAAGAGCGGGTGAATTATCCGTTTGGTTATGGGCTTTCTTATACAGATTTTGCAATAAAGACACTAGCAGCGTATGAAAAAGACGGGGAAATAGCAGTGGAAGTGCAAGTGACCAATATGGGCTTGACTGCCGGAAAAGAAGTGGTTCAAGTGTATTTTGGAGCGCCGCAAGGACGACTTGGCAAACCGGCAAAACAACTCGCTGCATTTCAAAAAACGAGGCTGCTGCAGGCTGGTGAATCGCAGATTATCCGGCTGTGCTGGCGTGCAGAGGATTTTGCTTCTTATGATGATCTGGGCAAAATTAAGAAATCTGCTTATATATTGGAGGCAGGGAAATATGACATCTATGTCGGAAATAATGTGCGTGATGCTGTTTTAATTGATTTTACGTATACAGTAGCGGAAGATAGGATTACACAGCAGTTGTCTGAAAAGGTAGCGCCTGCTTCCCTGAGCAAACGGATGCTTTCGGATGGGTCTTATGAAGAACTGCCACAAAAGCAGCCAGTGGATACAGATGCAAATGCATTAAAGCCCTTGACAGTGGAGGAAATGGAGGGGTTTGCGCCTAAAGTGTGCAGTCAGGAACCATATCATTTGTGGAAAAAATCGGAAGTACAGCCGAAAATGCTGATAGATGTCGCAGAAGGACGTGTTTCTTTGGAAGAATTTATTGCGCAGCTTTCGGATGAAGAACTTGCGGATTTGCTGGGCGGACAGCCCAATACAGGCGTTGCTAATACGTTTGGTATTGGTAATCTGCCCAAATACGGCGTGCCGAATCTTATGACGGCAGACGGGCCGGCTGGGCTTCGGATTCTGCCAGAGTGTGGTGTTTGTACAACAGCTTGGCCGTGCACGACACTGTTGGCATGTTCTTGGAACGGTGAAATTATTGAAGCAGTCGGCGCGGCTGGTGGTATGGAAGTAAAGGAAAATAATATTATACTCTGGCTTACTCCAGCGGTAAATATCCATAGAAGTCCTCTTTGTGGCAGAAATTTTGAATATTATTCAGAAGACCCGTTGTTAACAGGAAGATTGGCGTCTGCAATGGTGCGCGGTATTCAGAGCGTGCATATTGGTGCGGTTGTAAAGCATTTTGCGCTAAACAATAAAGAAACGAATCGTAAAAACTCAGATTCTCGAGCTTCGGAGCGTGCTGTGCGTGAAATTTATTTAAGGGCGTTTGAAATCATTGTTAAAGAAGCGAAACCGTGGGCGATTATGTCTTCTTACAATATTGTGAATGGGTATCGTGCATCGGAAAATCGGGAACTTTTGGAAGATATTCTTCGCGGAGAATGGGGCTTTGATGGGATGGTGACAACAGATTGGTGGACAAACGGCGAGCACTATAAAGAAGTGAAAGCGGGCAATGATATGAAAATGGCGCTGGGCTTTACGGAGCGTTTGCTGGAGGCATTAAAGTGTGGTGCGTTGACAAGGACAGAGATGGAAACCTGTGCAAAACGTGTGCTGGGGCTGATATTAAAGGCAGAATAAAAAAGAAAACAGGAGATTTGAAATGAGTAAAATTATATTAACGGGCGACCGCCCTACGGGGCAGCTTCATATTGGGCATTATGTAGGTTCTCTGCGTAGAAGGGTGGAACTGCAAAATTCAGGAGAATATGATAAAATTTATATTATGATTGCGGATGCGCAGGCGTTGACGGATAATATTGATAATCCTGAGAAAGTGCGGCAGAATGTAATTGAGGTGGCATTAGATTATTTGGCGTGCGGTTTGGATCCAGCAAAAGCAACGCTATTTATACAGTCGCAGATTTCGGAATTGTGTGAACTTACGTTTTACTATATGGATTTAGTAACGGTTTCGAGGCTACAAAGAAATCCAACGGTAAAAAGCGAAATACAGATGCGCAACTTTGAGGCAAGCATTCCCGTGGGATTTTTTACATATCCCATAAGTCAGGCGGCAGATATTACATTCTGCAAGGCAACAACAGTACCGGTGGGAGAGGATCAACTTCCAATGATTGAGCAGACCAAGGAAATTGTGCATAAATTTAATGCAATTTATGCGCCTGATCAGCCTGTTTTGGTCGATCCGCAGGCACTGATTCCTGATACGGAAGCTTGCAAACGTCTGCCGGGCACGGACGGCAAGGCAAAGATGAGCAAGTCACTTGGCAATTGCATTTACCTTGCAGATACTGCTGACGAGGTGCGGACAAAGGTAATGGGAATGTATACCGATCCGCTGCATTTGCAAGTGAGCGATCCTGGACATTTGGAGGGGAATACGGTATTTACGTATTTAGATGCATTTGCAAAGGAGGAGCATTTTGGACGGTATTTGCCGGACTATGCGAATTTGGAGGAACTGAAAGCGCACTATACAAGGGGCGGGCTTGGTGATGTCAAAGTAAAACGGTTTTTAATCAATGTACTTGAGGAGGAATTGGAGCCGATTCGTAATCGGAGAATCGCATTTTCTAAGGATATTCCGGAGATTTACAATATTTTAAAAAAAGGATCGGAAGCGGCGCGCGAGGTGGCAGCACAGACACTCTCAGAGGTAAAGCGTGCTATGAAAATTGATTACTTTGACGACATGGAATTGATTTCGGCGCAGAGTAAAAAGTATTCTGAGTAAGAATTTTTAGAAATTGTAAATAAATGACCATATCTGTTTGCATAAGATAACCTGAGGCTGTCGCAATAAGCCTTGATTATACAAGATATAGTGTAAAATCCAGCAAGCTGTTATAATATCTTGTATAGCTCTTCCTTAATGCGACAGCCCCGGATGTGTCCATATTGTTATACTTAACGTCAGTCTTTTCGATGTTTGGGAATTGTCAAAAAATAACTTGCCAATTTTACGTCGTATAAATGTTCAGCTACAAAGAAGATAATCGCAGGCGTCGGGCTGCGTCAAGATTATCTGATGCCGCAGATGTACATTTAGACAGTAACAGTCCAGGTAGGTCTGCGCATTTACTGCGCTGACCGTAATAAAATGTAGTGGTTGGAGGTATCCAGCCCATCGCGAAGCGATTTCCAATGGCTGG
>VSNQ01000114.1 GCA_009774395.1 Lachnospiraceae bacterium | reverse complement strand
ATCCATTATAGAATGATTAAAGCGTCAAAAGGGTTAATTAAGAAACATGACCACAATATAAAGAATATGTATCTTTGTCCAAATTACAATATATTGTACCATTCTTTTAAAAATACCCTTTTGAATGGCTAATCTTAGAATATCATAAAGCTATTTATTTTTCTAGTAACAGTTCAGATAGCCCATTGAACTGTTACTTTTTCTACTCTGTTTTTCCATTGAACAAGAATTATTATTTTGTCTTACTAAACGCCTATTACAATGCAGTCCAGGACTGTATTACATTGCATTAAGCCATGTATTTATTTACATTGCTTAAAGAATTTGTTATACTATGACAGACAAATGTGCGCAAAGAATGTCGGGCAGGAAACAGCTTCGCATGATATGCTGTTTTCAGCAGCGAAGGAAATCAATCTGTTTATCATTTTTTCATTACAAGGAGGCAGCAGCTATGGAGTGGGTAAAAATAATTGGAATGGCGATCGACTATATTGAAGCACATCTTTTGGAGGATATTACAGTGGAAGATACCGCAAACTTTGTTCATATTTCGCCATTTTATTTCCATAAAGGGTTTGGTATGCTATGTGGTTATTCCTTTAAGGAATATGTGCGCAACCGCCGCTTATCACTTGCCGGCGGCGAGTTGATTACCAGCGATATTTCTGTGATTGACCTTGCTTTAAAATATGGGTATGATTCTCCAGACAGTTTTTCGCAATGCAAAATTCCCCTGTTAATATATTTTCTTTGAACGCCTGTGCGCATTAAAAAGGAATCCCCTAACTTTCGCTGAAATAACTCAGCAATTTACCATATTCATCTTGTGCAGATGAACAAGTGTCTGTTAAATATCCTTTTTCATTTTCAAATTCTTTTAACCCTCTGTAATAGTACAATTTATGTCTTTCATCAATAATAAAAGGAATTATATTATGTTTCAGACATTCCTTAAACATTATCAAACGTCCTACCCTTCCATTCCCATCTTGAAATGGATGAATTCTCTCAAAATAGTAATGAAATTCCACAATATCATAAAAAGAAATACTACTTTTTTGTTGATACTTAAATAAAAGCTGTTGTATTTCTTTCTTAACTTTTCCAGGTGGTGTTGTTTTAGAATCGCCAACCATATTGGGACGCTGCTTATAATCCCCCACACGAAACCATTCCAAACGGCTGTCTGATGTATTTGATTTCAGCATAAAATGTAATTTCTTTACTATATTTTCTGACAAAATATCTTCAGCGCAATCTAAAATATAGTCAAAACACTGAAAATGATTTACCGTTTCTATAATATCATCTACATTGACAGGTTCTTTACCCAATCCAATTGTGTTTGTTTCATAAATATATCTTGTCTGTTCTTCTGTTAATTTACTTCCTTCTATATGATTGGAGTTATATGCAAGTTTTATCTGCGTTTGATGGTATATTCCACCCTTTAACCGTATTTTCTTTTCCTCTCTTAATTGACACAATAACGATATTTTGTCCATTTCTTTTTGCATCCCCTCCAGCCTTTCTGCAAGTCCCTTTTCTCCTAGAATACCCTGTTTCTATTTCTTCTATTTTTTATAGATAATTTTACCATACATACTTCTACTTTTCAATTACCATAAAATGGCTGCACATTAAAATATGCTGGTTCCGCCGTATCGGAACCAAGGCTACAATTTCACGATTACTTCCTCCACAGCCTATGATCAGAAATGGATTTATGGCAGAAATATTTATGAAAATGTCAGCCGAATTGTAGATTCAATATTCTCCAACTACCTTTCCCGCCCTGGTGTACGACAGCCAATTTTCACTGCCTACTGTGACGGTGACCGTGTTACCTGCAAGGGGCTTTCACAATGGGGAAGCAAATATCTGGGCGAGCAAGGATACACACCAATTGAAATTATACGATATTATTATGGAAATGATATGTATATTAATTCAACACAATATGTTTCCGGTGTCCCTTCCTCATGGCCGGGATACGACTTAACCATTGGCTCGTCTGGTCAAAAGGTATTGCAGCTTCAACAGCAGCTTAACCGTATAGCACAGAACTATCCAGCAATACCCAAAATTTCTGAAGATGGCATCTTTGGCAGCGGAACAGCCGATGCTGTGCGTGTTTTCCAACGCGTGTTCGGATTACCTGCAAATGGGATTGTAGATTATCCCACATGGTACAAAATTTCTGAAATCTTTGTAGGTGTCAGCCGGATTTCTGAACCGGGCTGATACTTTCATAATACAATCTTTCCAATTCCACAAGTTCTGCTTTTGCACTTGTGGCTTCTGTCAAATCTTTACAAAGGCGGTCATATTCCTCAATCGGAACAATGACCGTCATTTCAACATCTTGAGCGTATACGCTATCTATCATTTCAATTTTCCTATCAGCCAGCAGATATTGAATTTTCCCTACATAATTATAATCTGTTTTGATTTGGAGTTTAATACCAAAACGCTGCCTTGCTGTTTCGCATTGCTCTAACGCCAGTTTTACTGCGCCGGAATACGCCCGCACCAAACCTCCAGTACCTAACAGAGTTCCACCAAAATAACGTGTTACAACGACTGCAATATTGCGGATTTCACTGCCAAGCAGTACCTCCAGCATTGGTCTGCCCGCCGTTCCGCTTGGTTCACCATCGTCGCTGCTTCTGGTTAGCTGTGCCTTACTTCCAATTACAAATGCAGAACAGTTATGTCTTGCATCATAATATTTCTTTTTTATTTCCTCAATAAAAGCCGCCGCTTCATCTTCTGTCGATACAGGACGTATTGTAGCGATAAAGCGCGATTTTTTTTCAACCAGTTCTGCCTCTGCCCCTTTTTTCAGCAGTATATATTCCTCGTATTGTTCCATTTCGGATTGGTTCTTTTTCTCCTTAGCCATCAGAGCCTCCTTTATCACTTATAATATCCTGATTTTACCACAAAAACGCATAAAAAGTAACCTCCCTGTCCAAAATTATAAATAGAGAATCCGTGTCATCCTTTGTTGTTTACCATAAAACTTATTATTTTTTAATAAAATAACTTTCATTACCACCCATAATTTGTTATAATAGGAAAGCCCAAAGTTCTGGCTATACTGTAACAAAACAAATTTACAATTTTATTTTTGCATTTTATTTGGAGGTGAATTTATGAATTACGGGAGAAAAGGAATACATAAAATCCAGAAATCCCTAACTTCAAAAACAATAAAGCTCAAAAAGCTATGTTTTATTTCTGCCTTGAAATTACTGCTTGTTGTCGTAATTTCAATTGGCATTACCGGCGCATGTTTTGCAATTGGTGCATTTAAAGGAATCCTTTATTCTGCACCAGATATTGATGTGGTGTCCGTAATGCCTTCACACTATGCAACCGTCATCTATGACGCAAAGGGAAATGAAACAACAAAGCTAGTTGCCTCAGATTCTAACCGAAGTTATGAAAAAATGGAACAAATTCCTCAATATCTTGCAGATGCCTTTGTCGCACTTGAAGACGAACGCTTTTATACACACAATGGTATTGATTTTAAAGGTATTATCCGCGCGGGCTTTCATGTTTTAGAAACAGGGAAATTATCTCAAGGCGCTTCAACGATTACGCAGCAGCTTATTAAGAACAATGTTTTTGAAGACTGGGTAAACGAAGAAGAAATCCAGAAAATCAGACGAAAAGTTCAGGAGCAGTATTTAGCAATGGAACTTGAGAAAAAATGGTCGAAAGAGCAGATTCTGGAAGCATATATGAACACCATTAACCTTGGGCAAAACACATTAGGTGTAAAGGCAGCCGCTGCACGGTACTTTAATAAGCCAACCTATCAGCTTACGCTGTCTGAATGCGCTGTAATAGCCGCCATTACTCAAAACCCTGCGGGAAACAATCCCATATCTTACCCAGAAAATAATAAAAGACGCCGTGATAAAGCATTAAACAATATGCTGGATATGGAATATATTACGCAGGCAGAATATGACGAAGCAATGGCAGATGATGTCTATAGCAGAATTGCTACAGTTAATCTGTCGAAAGAAAATAATACGGTTTATACATACTTTGTAGATGCCGTAACAGAACAAGTTTTGCAGGATTTAATGGAAATCAAAGGCTATAATGAAACGCAGGCAAACAATTTGGTTTATCGAAGCGGGCTGAGCATTTATACCACTCAAGACCCTGATATTCAGGCGATCTGTGACTCCGTTTTCAATAATGAAGAAAATTATCCTGCCAATACCAAATGGTATCTTAATTATGCACTTACTATTGTAAAAGCGAATGGAGAAAAGGAAAATCACAGCACTGAAATGTTCCGAACGTATTACAGGCAGCAGAATGCTTCTTTTAATCTGCTGTATAAATCACAGGAGGAAGCTTACGAAGCAATTGAAGCCTACAAAGCCGCAGTAATGTCTGAAGGCGATGAAGTAGAAAGCGAAAAAGTCACACTTACTCCACAACCGCAAGTATCTTTAACAATAGAAGATCAATCGACAGGCTATGTTGTCGCTATGATTGGCGGACGCGGCACCAAGGAAGCAAGCCGCACCTTTAACCGCGCATCCAATGCAACCAGACAGCCCGGTTCGACCTTTAAAGTGTTATCCACCTATGCACCAGCACTCGACAGCGCAGGCGCAACGCTTGCTTCTGTTCAAAATGACGCACCTTACAGCTATGCAAACGGCAGACCCATTGCAAACCACTGGGGCAAAACATATAGAGGACTTCTCTCGTACCGCTATGCAATTACATGGTCGGCAAATGTTGTTACAGTTAAGGCATTGACACAGATTACACCGCAGCTTGGTTTTGACTATTTACAGAATTTCGGCTTTAACACACTGGTAGAACGCCGTGTAATGAAAGACGGAACCGTTCTTTCTGATATTGGTCAACCTCTTGCACTTGGCGGCATTACCGACGGCGTAACGAATATGGAATTAAACGCAGGTTATGCTGCAATCGCAAACCAAGGCGCATATATTAAGCCAAAACTTTATACGAAAATCGTAGATCATGACGGAAACGTGCTTATTGACAACACTGTTCCAGAAACAACACAAGTTATTAAAGAAACTACCGCATGGCTTTTAACAGACGCAATGGAAGACGTTATTAATTCTGGTACTGGTGGCAGATGCCGTTTCCCTAATATGGCAATTGCAGGAAAGACGGGAACTACTTCTGATTACAAAGATGTTTGGTTCTGTGGATACACGCCATATTACACTGCTACTACATGGGCAGGCTATGACAACAACGCAAACCTTATAAGTGCTGAAGAAAAAAACCTTGCTAAAAACCTCTGGCGTGAAGTAATGTCCAAAATTCATGAAAATTTGGAGTACAAGTCCTTCCCTTCCTGCAGTGGTATTGTGACAGCCTCTGTTTGTTCAAAATCTGGAAGGCTTCCGATTGCAGGTATATGCGATGGCTGTGTACGAACAGAATATTTTGCAGAGGGTACTGTTCCTACCGAAACGTGTGATGTACACTATACTTCCAATATATGTGCATATACGGGACTGACAGCAACGGAATTATGTCCTTTCCGACAGACCTCTATCTCCGAGCATATTCCTATGCGATTACAGGATACTTCTCTTGCAAGTGCGCTAAAAGGGCAGGCAATACCCGATTCCACAGGTGTTAACACCACTGATCCAGCAGCGACAGACCCATCGCAGATGTGCCCGCATAACAATGTTTTCTTTGCCGCACCAAATGCGCAGGAAGTAATCCAGCAGCAAGCTCTGCAATTACAGCAGATGCAGCAGGCAGCACAAAACCCGCCGCCTGCTGTTCCAGAAACACCAGCAGCAGAAACCGAATAATATTGTGAATAAAAAAACAATTTCCCCTACCCAATTAAGTACCTCTATGTAAGGCGATGCAATTGGGTAGGGGAATATTTTTGTTTCTGATAAATAATTAATGTATAAAAAAAGACTTTTCAAAGCCTAATCCCTTGAAAAGTCTTTTTCCAATTATTCAGAGCTGCTAACCAGAATCGAACTGGTGACCTCAACACTACCAATGTTGCGCACTACCGACTGTGCTATAGCAGCTTGTTCCAGCAATATCCCGACTTCTATCACCGAAGACTATATTATCATAGAACGAACACATTGTCAATAAAATTTTTTATATTCTAACCATATTTTGTACTGGCAAATAAAAATCCATTTGTAAAACGAACGCAGTTCGTAATGCGATTTTTGCATGGATTTTTACCCGTTACGGGAACAGAGTAAACAGTAACTCGGCACACGCGTAGGGGAAAAGATATTCCCCTACTGCTATGCTGCGGAAAAAATACGCAAAAACAATTAGAACTTCCCTTTATGGTACTTATCTACTGCTGCTATTAAAACAGATCTTGGATACATCATTAATGTATCTGTTCCTGTCCATCTTGTTAATTTATGATAATCTGTATTTGGTGTATGCTCAAATTCTGTATTCATTATCACACGCCATTTTCTACCAAGCGGCAATTTCGGTAGTTGTACACTCTGATCTTCCCAAAATGCATTGACACCAATATAGATAATATCGTCCTCAATATTTTCCTCTGTACGTCCTGCAAACATAATACCAATGGTGCGCGTATCCGGCTTGCATTCGCTGTTCCATGCAACACCATTGTTGTGAACCGTTACCTCTGGGAATCCACAACCGCTAGGGCCGGAACGTCCTCTTAATATTGGATGTGCCTTGCGGAAATGAATCATAAACTTACAGAACTCAAACATCTCACTGTATTGCTCTTTGCGCGTCCAATCCAGCCATGAAACAAGATTATCCTGACAATAAGCATTATTATTGCCAAACTGCGTATTGCAAAATTCATCACCTGCCAGAAACATTGCAGAACCACGGCTGCACATTAAAATCGCAAATGCATTTTTGCGCAGACGGTTGCGAAGTTTCAATACTTCCGGATCATTTGTTTCGCCCTCTACACCACAATTCCAGCTATTGTTATCATTGGCGCCGTCCGTATTGTCCCAGCCATTTTTTTCATTGTGTTTATAGTTATAGGCATACATATCATACAATGTAAATCCATCATGGCAGTTTAAGAAATTAACAGTCGCATTCTCGCCACGGTTTTCCTTGCCGTACAAATCAAGCGATCCAGTAATGCGGTTGATTGCCGCCTGCGCCATACCATAATCCCCTTTTAAGAAACAGCGCATATCGTCGCGGTATCTGCCATTCCACTCTGCCCAGCGGTTCCACGCCGGAAAACTGCCAACTTGATACAATCCGCCTGCGTCCCATGCCTCGGCAATTAATTTTACTTTTCCTAAAATCGGGTCAAATGCCAAACTCTGCAGAAGCGGCGGTTTGCTCATCGGTGAACCATCCTCATTGCGTCCCATAATCGATGCAAGGTCAAAACGAAATCCATCAACCCTATAGGAAACTACCCAGTGACGCAGACATTCCAAAATAAACTGCTGCACAATCGGGTGATTGCAGTTCATTACATTGCCGCAGCCGCTGAAATTATAATATTTTCCGTCAGGTGTCAGCATATAGTAAATATTGTTGTCAATCCCTTTAAAGGAGAAAAACGGGCCTTTTTCATTGCCTTCTGCGGTATGGTTAAACACCACATCCAAAATAACTTCAATTCCGTTGCGGTTTAACTCACGGATTAATTCACGCAGTTCTGTTCCCTCCATATTGTATTCACGCTTGGAAGCATAAGCCGTATTTGGTGCAAAAAAACATACAGGGCTGTATCCCCAGTAATTATAGAGTTTCTCGCCATCATACTCTCTTACGTCCTCTAACTCATCAAATTCAAATATTGGCATTAACTCCACTGCATTTACACCAAGTTCCAGCAGATAAGGAATTTTTTCCTTAATTCCCTCAAAAGTACCGCGGTGCCCTACCTCCACACCGGACGATTTGTCCATTGTAAAGCCCCTAACGTGCATTTCATAGATTATCATATCCTTTGGCTCTAAGTTCGGCTGCACAAAGTATCCCCAATCGTAGTTTTCTTCGTCTGCAACAACTCTTGCCTTATAAAAGTGCTCTTTTTGGCTGCGGCGTCCTCCCCATGTGCCTTGGTCACTAACTGCCCGCGCATAAGGATCTAATATATACTTTGTCTTATCAAATATTAAGCCCTTGTGCACATCATATTCGCCATCAAATTGATATGCATATTCAAATTCCTTTGGGTCAAGCCCATAAACCACCATTGAATACATGTTTCCAATGCGGTATGCTTCTGGAAACGGCAGGATTGCAAACGGTTCATCTTCATACCTGTGAAACAGACATAGATTGCAGGATGTTGCACCATTTGAATGAATAGTAAAATTGACTCCGCCCTCAACAATCGTCGCACCATTCCGAAGATACTTCCCCGGCTTTACCCGATAGCCGTTGATTTCATGTATCGGCGCGTAACGCTGATTTCCCAATAGTGACCCTTTATGCATCACATAACCCCCTTAAAATAATATTTTATTTTTTTATTTTTAATTATTATTTTGATTTTATAGGAATTTCACAATATATACTCTGCAATAAATCCTATGTATAGTAATATTTTAATGCAATCATAAAACTTATTACCTATCAATGAGTGCCCTTGAAAGGCTGCAAAAAAACGATCTTCATTCATTTTTAGATATGGCTGGCTGAACATTTCGTGATTTTTAGATTTACTTATCAATATCATTTTACTGTATTTTGTCGAATGGTGCAATATGTTGTTTTCGAGAATTTTTATATAATTCTGTATACATTTCCGTTATAAGAAAAAGATTGTATACTCTGCTATGAATTGTTGTTCGAAACCATACAGATTATATAATCCTTTTTTCGCAGTTTTGTTTCAAATTGTATTTTTTACCAATATCACTTAAAATTTTTTGTAAAATGTGTATAAACAAAAGCAGCCCAGCTTGCGGCTAAACTGCTATCGTTTATGTACTATTTTTATATTTTACTTTAGTTTTTCAATCTCTTTGTCTAAATATTGATACAGCAGTTCCCAAATATCAAAATCCCTGTTCAAATATAACTGCTGTTCAAGTTCCACAATTTTCTCCACTGGTTCTGACGGCTTACAGCGGCTTATTTCTGCTAATATCTCGGCGTCCTGACTATCTCCGATTGCCCGAAACGCTTTGATAATATGCGGCAAATACTCCGCAGCAGTATTTTTTAATATAGTCAAAATTCCTTCCATATTTAATTCTGTATCAAAATCAATTAAAAAACAGGCGTTTTGAATAAATTCAGGACATTTAAGCCACTCTTCCCTATGATAATCCCAAATTTTATCTGCAAGCATTTCACAAAGCGATTCGCCATTATACTGTCGTATATCTACTTTGCTTTCTTCCATCCAATTCATATTTTTCACCTTTCTTTCCCTTCACAAACAAAACCTGAAAAACACTTTTACACTTCCAGGTCATGCCACCATGGGCGGCACCAACAATCAATGTGTGTAAAGATTTTCTTAGCTGGCGTATTTTGGCAGCTTAGAAAATCTTTACACACTTTCCCCTTCCATAAACATACATAATTACTTCAACATACTACTATGATTCAGTACTACAGTGTTATATAGAAACAAGATATCTGCCTCCTCAAAATCAACATATTCTCCAATTAATTCCGAACTAATATATCGCAGATCCACCAGTGTTACTTCTTTATATGTTTCCAACAGCAACGGCGCAAGGCTGCTCGTGTAAGAATCACGAAATATTATTAGTCTTTTGTCTGTTTTTGCTTTCGGACTGTCAATAATTTGCAATGGTACTGCACCGCCTAGAAAAATATCATATTTATCCATGCTTTTTTCAGATTCCAGCTTATCCAATTCATATACAGGATTCGTTTTGCCAGTTTCCATATTCCAAACCTGTGCACTGTCAATCACTTCGTTGGTTAAATAACAGATGGTATCTGCTACCATTGGGAGTGCCGACTGTCCATAGTACACACCATAAAAATCAGGGATTTCCTGAATTTGATACGCTGCCAAATCAAACGCCGCAGCATCAGACACCCCAAGACCATCTACAAGACGTTTTGCGGTTTCTAAAATCCTCTCCTGCCGCCAATGCGTATCGGTTTTATAATAGTCGTCAATTGTCAGCCCTTCCATAATATCTATATACACAAAAGAATCCGTTGCCAAATTTTTATGCAAAATTTCAAGCATTTTGGCATAATCAAGCGAAGGAAAGTTATTTTTCTGTGCTAAAAAAAAGTTTTTGTCGGGAATCACAGCATAATACACCTGTGCCTGTGGAAAATATTTGGCTTTTACAGACTTCATTTTTTCTGCGGCACGTATTGTTTCGGATTCGTTTAAAGGATATTCCAGCTTTGCCGCATGGCCTTCTGTAACATAAATATCATTGTTTTCCTTTTGCTGTAGCACATCATAAGCAAAGTACGCCTTTATTTTGCGCAGCCCATCCCGAAACGGAAAATGATCGAGGAGATATGTTTCTAAATCATCCATAAAATCCTCTTTGATAATTTTCTCAAATGTCAGTTCAGGTTTTGCTGCAAGACGCCTGCGCTCTGCCTTGGAAACAGACTGCTTTGGCAAAATCACAAACGCCGCCGTCAACCCTACAAGACAGATAAAAAAACTATATATTGTAATTCTTTGCTTCCATTTATCGGATTTCATTCTACTCCTATTCTCTTTTATACTCACACGCGATAAATTTTTACCATATCACTCTAAATATTTATGCTTAGGCGTCAGCGTTATTGGCAAATTTATGTGTTCACCAATATAATCCACGTTAAATACCTTAACTAGCATAAATCATACAATTAAAACCGAAAATACAAAAACGGATTAAACGATCCGTCAATTATATATGCTGTACATAAAAGCAGCAGCGCCACAGATGACACCGCCCGCAGCAAATGCACTGCTGTATCTCCGCCACGATGCATACGCAGCCATTTCTGAAACCGCCCCCATAAAATCACAGGAAGCGGCGTTGCTGCCACTAGACCAATTGCCAAAATTACAATTCGATTACGAAGCATATAATCACATACCAACTTCTGTGAAGTATCTGTGATTGCTAAAACATTGTTGTTCCAAAGACTTACAATATCTGTTGCTGCCCTTTCTAAATCTGTATTATGGAAAATCAGAAAGCTTATCAGGATAAAAAACACAACATACCCATGCCGTACTATCGAAAGTATCCATTTACCGCACTCTTTACTGCCAATCGAAGGCATAAATTTCTGATTTATTAGCTTACAAATTTTTTCAAAAATCAGCAACACGGCAAACAGCAGACCCCAAAGGATAAAATTCCATTCTGCACCGTGCCATAACCCTGTAAATCCCCATACAACAAAAATATTAAAAATCCAGTGCACCATACCGACACGATTTCCGCCCATTGGAATATACATATAATCCCGAAACCATGATCCCAGCGTAATATGCCATCTACGCCAAAACTCGCTGATGCTTCCCGATATAAAAGGATAGCGGAAATTCTCTGGAAAATAAAATCCCATCATTCTGCCAAGACCAATTGCCATATCCGAATAGCCCGAAAAATCAAAATAAATCTGAAGTGCAACTGCAATTGCATAGCCCCACGATAATGCAAGTGTTCTTCCGGATAATTGTGACACTTCCGTCACAAATTCGCCAATTACATTTGCAATCAGAACCTTTTTTCCTAAGCCAATAGCAAAGCGTACAATGCCATATTCTAAATTTGCATACCTATCTGCAACATTGCGCTTGTTTGCCAATGTGTTTTCCACATCGCTATAACGAACAATCGGCCCAGCCACCAATTGTGGAAAAAGTGTTACATATGCCGCCAATACAATAAAATTTCTCTGGCGTGCCACTTGTCCCCGATATACATCAATGCTATAACTTGCAAGCTGAAAGGTATAGAACGAAATGCCAATAGGAAATGTATTGGAAAATTTAAAATAAAATAACGCAGCAAAGGGAACAAGAACGGATAAAAGAAAGAAAATTCTCCCTTTGAAACCGCTAAGTACATATACAATGCCGATTTGCGCCAGCATTAAAAGAACATATATGGGCTCTCCCCATGCATAAAACAACAACGACATTAATAACAAAACAAGATTCCTGCCCTGTTCCGGTACAAAAGCATATAATAGCAGAACCAACGGCAGGAATATATACAAAAATGTAATACTGGAAAAAAGCATAACTGCGCTCCTATCGGATTTCTTGGGTTAAATCGAATTCGTTTTTTCTATCGCGTCTGAAACAGTCATATTTCTGCTTTCAGCCGCTTTCTTTACATTCGTATAAACTGCGTCCGCTGTTTCCGGAAAGCCCATTACAAGGAATACATCTTTTCCGACTGTCACTGCAATTTGCTTCTCGGCTGTCACGCAAATCCACTTTGCTGGATTGATTTTATCCATTAACTGCTTGCGGACTGCTTCTGCGTCTGCCTCGTCATTCGTCCGTATATATACAGCACTGTAAGCTGTCGAGGTCATCATAGATTCTGATAAATAAATTCCTTCAATTCCACTTAAATCCTCAAGACCTGTATGATACGCAATCATGTCCTTGTCATTTAAGTCCAGTTCTGTCGTTGTCACCTCATAAGGGAGCAAGTCTTCCCCCACTCCCTGATACACTTCATCTATAAAGGCAGATACCTCGTCTGCCCCTTCAAGATGTACCATTCCAGATGTATCCTGTGATCCTTCTGGGCCCGCTTCATCAGAATTGCGGTTACTGTTTCCGCAGCCTGTCAATAGTGAAGCTGCCAACACAGCCGATGCCAAAAGTATTGTCCATTTCTTTTTCATTTTTTGTTCTCCTTTTTTCATTTCAATCTTTATTTCCCTGTTTCCCGTAACTTTATTTTTCCCAAGTTATTTCCGTTTATACGCCATATCTTTTTTCCAGATTAAAACAGAATATTTTCCGTATTTCCACACAAACTATTTCCCGTAAGAAACCGCAGCGCAAAAATCGAGTAGAGAAGATTCTTCTTCCCTACTTGTGCGCCGCCGATACGCCATACAATGGCATATTTCCTCTGCGTCGGCGTGTGCATAAAAAGCCTGCCGTTTCAAACCATTAACCAACACAGAAATGAGGTAAAGCATATGACACAATTATCCGAAAAAGAATTATCCTCGCTTCACAGCCTTTTATCTGAGGAGCAGCTACTCATTAAGAAATTCAAAATGCTTGCGGATCATACTTCCGATCAGGAAATCAAGGATAAATTCCAAGAGATTTCCAACAAGCATCAAGGCCACTTTAACGCACTCTATGCACAACTTAAATAAATAGGAGGCAACCGCTATGACATCAGATTTTTCCAATTTTTCCGATAAGGAAATCCTTTCCGATGCATTAAACACCGAAAAAGCTACAACGGCAAATTATAACGCTTTTTCCAATGAATGTGTCCATCAATCTGTAAGGCACACTATATTACACTGTCTGGAACAGGAACATGATATTCAGCAGGATTTATTTGAAATTATGCACACACGTGGATATTATCCCACTCCCGCAGCCGACGAGAAGAAAATCCGTGACGCAATACAAACATTCTCTTCCACGGCATCTTGTTCCTGCAAATAATAAAACCATTAAAGGGGGGATGTGCCACGCTTCAATGCGTGGCATTTTCCTGCCCTGATTCTCATATTTTATTCACCTTACTCACATGCTGTTCGAAATAAATTCCAATTCTGGCTGTGCAAATCTTCTGCTTCCTGTGAAATATTCTGCACAATTTCACCCTTTTCAATATCTGCTGGAGCTACTATTGCCGTTTTCATTGCATCGGAAATATACGTTTCTGCGCCTTTATTGGTACAATAATACCCGATATATTCAAAACATTTCGCAGCGATTTCTGGCTGGTTAAGATATTCCGCAAAGGCATATGCCGCTTCTTCATTCGGTGCCTGTGAAGGAATAAACCCTGCCATAATGCCAAAACCAAGTCCCTCCTTGGGATAAACTACCTTTAAATCAGGATTCGCAGACAATGCAGCCACGACTTGCGAAGTATACAAAAACGCTGTAGAAACCTCTCCATTTAACAAGTAATCCTGCGTGTTGGAATCGCTGATTACACGGATATTTGGCGCCAATTCCAGCAATTTTTCTCCTGCTGCCGCGATATCCTCCAAATCATTGGTATTAAAAGACTTTCCCATTGTTTTCAGCACAATGCCATCAATTACCCTGTAATTGCCGATAATTGCAATGCTGTCTTCCAAACTTTTATCCCATAAGTCCGCATACCCCGTAATCTCCATATCCACTTGCTCTGGATTGTATACAATTAACGGAATGCCTGCTCCATATGGAATGGTATATGCGTCCTCAGGATCATAAAACTGCTCTTGATAAAGTGGATTTATCTCATCCCATGTGGAAATCTTGGTACGATCCAGCCGTTTTGCCAGCCCTTCTTGTATTACCATCTCAAGAATATAATCATCCGCAATTACATAATCATACTCGCCGCCTTTTGTTTCTTCCAGCTTTGCCAGCATATCCTCATCATAATCAAAATTGCTGTAATAAATCTTATAGCCCGTTTCCTGCTCAAAGCCGTCCAATATCTCCTGCGGAAACATACCGTCCCATGTATAAAGGTTTAACGACCCCTTTTCCTTCTCTCCACAGCCTGTAAGCAACGACGCCGTCAAGACGCCCGCTAACAATATCGCCGCCGATTTTCTTTTTTTCATAACAAATCTCCCTTCTGCACCCGCAAAAACGATGGTGCAATCATGATACATACCTAAGTATTATAATGCTCTTTTTGCAAATTGGCAAGTCACATTTCCAATATATGGTAAACTAAAGTTACAGTTTAGTCTAGGACTTTGCACTGCGTTACAACTAATTTTCTTCTATTACAAATAATTACAAATTATTCTTGAAACGTGTTTACTAATGTGATATTATAACAAAAGTGCAGGAAACCATACAAGCTATTGCTGATATATTCAGCAGCCAAGGAGAATGAAAAATGCTTAAACTTATCTATCCAATACAAAAATTAATATATCAGACAGCATTTTTATTGAATCCGATCAGTAT
>VSNQ01000113.1 GCA_009774395.1 Lachnospiraceae bacterium | reverse complement strand
AAGATGGCGCACCTTATATTCACGATATACTTACAAACAATACCGACAGTACCATTGTAGAAACCCAATATTGTATGCTGGCTTATAACGAAAATGGTTCGCCACTAAAGCTATATTGGAATTTCCTTGACAGCAGTGCGGAAAGCAGCTTTGAAAATATTGTCCGGACAAAGACAAACATTTTACCCAATCAAACCGAACAATACCGTGGCGGCTGGTCACTGTATGACGGTGAAATCATGGAGGTTTTTCCGAAAGTTGGGAATGGTGAAGCGAATCAGGTTGCATATTCATTGTTTTGCTTAAAGCAAGTTGTTTTTGAAGATGGCACAGTTTGGAATAACTCCAACTATGAAAACTGGTTTAAGACGTATGCGGGAAAAGAAATAGCTATAGATGAATTACAAAATTATTATCCATATGAATATGAGATAGAATCGGACTGAAAACAGTAACCGTAAACCATGCACCACCCCATGTGGGAGAATAAAAAAAACGGTGTACTAGTATTGAAACCTTATCGTAACATTGCACTATCCAGATGGAACAAGCAGTAATATGACAATTGTAGTTGGAGATAAGCTTACAGGCGTTAGTTTGGATGGCGAAGATGAAAAGGGCAAATATGTGGAAACTATGAAAAAGCAAGTAAGTTTACCATTCCGTTTAAGATTGTAAAAAGAGAACTTACCAAAGAAAATGTCACCATAAGCTATAAGCCGGAACTCAATGCCAAGTATAATGGCAAAAAGAAGTAGTCGGTCAGACGCAGAAAAGAAATAAAGAAATATATTGCTTTTTACCAAAAGGATCGGTAAACTAGGATATAGATGGTTATAGCTCGATAAGACTAAACGGCAGCTATTACCGAAAATAGAGGAATGGGGCTGTCGCATTAAGACAAACGGATACAAGATATTTTGACTCTGTGCTAAAATTTATACCATATCTAGTAGCATCAAAGCTTATTGCGACAGCCCCGTTTCACGAATAACCTTGAGAAAGAAAGGACAAAAAAATGGAAAAAATAACAAGTTTTACTATCGACCATATCAAACTGCAGCCAGGCGTTTATGTTTCGAGGAAAGATAAGGTAGGGGAAAATACAATTACTACCTTCGACTTAAGAATGACTTCCCCGAACGAGGAGCCAGTTATGAACACGGCGGAAGTGCATACGATTGAACATTTAGCGGCAACATTTTTGCGCAATCACAAGGATTATAAGGATAAGACTATTTACTTCGGGCCAATGGGCTGTCGGACAGGATTTTATTTGCTTTTGGCGGGCGACTATACATCGAAGGAGATTGTGCCGTTAATGGTGGAATTATATGAATTTATCCGTGATTTTAAAGACGAAGTGCCCGGCGCAAGCCCTAAGGACTGTGGAAATTATTTGGACATGAATCTTGGCATGGCGAATTATTTGGCAAAGCGGTTCTTAGATAATGTTTTATACCATATTACAGAGGACAGATTGATCTATCCTGAATAGACTCTGCAAAAAAATGTTATTCTTGGTGTAAGCACTAAACTGTAAAAATATAGTATAATTTGTAGTATAAATGTATTACATTTACCGCATAATGTAAGTGATTACCGTTAAGATAAGGCTGACGAATTTCGGTTGGTTATAGAGGATGGGGTTTATTTGCGGTTACTATAATAAATGAAAGAATGGAGAAAAATAAAATGAACAAAATTGGAATTATTGGTGCAATGGAATTAGAGGTTGCGCAGTTAAAATTAAAGATGCAGGAAAAGCAAGTGATAGAGCGTGCAGGAATGAAATTTCATGAGGGTGTCTTAAATGGTAAAGAAGTTGTAATTGTGCAGTGTGGTATCGGCAAGGTAAATGCTGGCATCTGCGTGCAGATTTTAGCGGATATATTCCAAGTGGATGCAGTGATTAATACAGGAGTAGCTGGTTCACTACGGTCAGAAATTAATATCGGGGATATCGTGGTATCCAGCGACTCTTGTGAACATGATATGGATGTAAGAGGACTTGGCTATGAGCCGGGTATTATTCCACAGATGGAAACTTCATTTTTTCCGGCAGACAGAACGCTTGTGGACGCAGCCAAAGCAGTATGTGCAGAGGTAAATTCGGATATAGCCGTTTATGAGGGACGAGTAGTCAGCGGCGACCAATTTATTTCAGATGGTGCGGTGAAAGATCGCTTAACGGCAACTTTCGATGGATATTGTGCGGAGATGGAAGGCGCAGCCGTTGCCCATGCGGCATTTTTAAATAAAATACCATACGTTGTTATCCGCGCGATTTCGGACAAGGCGGATGGCAGCGCGCATATGGATTATCCAGAATTTGAACGCGCGGCAGCAGCACATTCTGCAAAATTGGTTGAAAATCTAGTGATTCGCGTATAAAGCGTCATGTAAAAAAGAGGATAGGCTATGATAGCAGACAGAAAAGACAAAAAAAATCTTATTTCGTTTATGAAAAATGCGTTGCTTGTGGGGCTGCTGTTTAGTATTGTTGTTACGTCAGCGTGGTTTTTCTTTGAAAGTGTTGGCACGCGGATGTTGGCATTTGTAATTCTAAGCACATCGGTTGTGATTTTAATATTAAAGCTGCTGTTTAATCTTGTTATGGATAGGATAAAGTGCAGTAATATGAAATTGGCAGATGGACTGTTTATTGTATTTGCAGTTCTTGCATTTGCTGCGGCAACAATTAGTGCGCTTGGCGCAGCACTTTTGTTTTTGCCGAACACAGACAAAAAAGCGTATCAGTCGCTTCTTGAAATCGAGCAGGCAGAGGAGCTTGCGATTGAATCCGAACATGGCACATTTACCGGCTGGTTTGTACACCATACAAAAAAGAATGCACCACTTGTGTTGTATTTTGGTGGAAACGGCGAGAATGCTTCGAGAAGGATAAAATGGTTGATGGAGCCAGAACAGGAGAATATATATTCGATATTTGAAGGTTATCATTTTGCCTATATCGACTATCCAAGCTATGGAACCAGCAGCGGCACAGCGTCTGAGAAAAGCTTAAAACAGTATGGACTTGCAGTATATGATAATTTAATTGCCAGGGAGGATGTCAGCAATATTGTTGTTATGGGATACAGCTTGGGAACAGGTGTTGCAAATTATGTGGCAAGCCAAAGGCAGCCAGCAGGTATGATACTGATGGCACCGTATGCTAACGGATACGATCTGTATAACAATTATCTAAATATTTTTTATGGGCCGCTTAAAATGCTGGTATCTTTTTCTATGCGTGCAGATAAATTTGCAGAAAAAGTCAATTTAAAACCATTGATTTTGGCTTCACAAGCTGATAAAGATGTTCCCTATGAAAGTGCTGCTGCGCTGTTTCAGGCGTATAAAAAGGGCTGTAACTTTGTAACAATAGATGATATCGAACACGGGGAATTTTGGGGAAATGAGGAAGTTTTGTCGGAAATAAAGAAATATTTAGGAACCTTGGAAGTGGGAGTTTCACTTTCTGTCAGCAGTTCCAGATAGGAGCATGTATGATAACAAAAATTCGCGAAGAATTTAAAAGAAAATTCAGCCGACAAGAGGGCGCTGGCGTTCCCATTTTGGCGGTCGCAGTATTAATCGGTGCTGCTGTATGCATGACAGTTTGTACGTTATTGTTGAAAAGCAGCTTTTTTGGAAAGCTGATACCATTATGGCTGTTTATTGGATTTACGGTCTTATATCTTGTACTAACGCTTGTTCCATATACTGCAGACCGCTGGTGGCTGCGTCTGCTGATATTTGCAGGCGTGTGTGTCGTGCTGGTTTTGCTGTTGGTGCTTTTTTAAAAATTCATACATGATGTACGAACTGTAAAAAAGGGGGCGTCGGAAATGAAATTTTTATATATTGTGGAAATTTCATTTTTCTGATGTCCCCCTTTATATTTACTAAACATTTGTTTGAATTTCCAATGCCTGCTCAATAAAATGCTCCCACTGTGCAAGTAATACGTTCTTATCTTACTGTGTATATTGTGTAAGAAACCATTGATAAAACGTTGTACGCTACAGTGTATTCGTTTTCTTCGGTATAAGATACAGTAAGTTTGTCGCTCATAATATGGCTGACTATCGTAGATGTGGTTATATCATTTTTTAGGTAAATATCAATACGCTCAATAGGTGTCATAGTAGCGGCCTGTCCGAAAGGTACATAAATTGCGTTGATGGGATGGTTTGGAAAACCCTCACCGTTTACAACAACATTTTGTGCCAGTCCGAAAGTAAGAACAGGATAACCGGTCATTTCATGTTTCAGAGCATATGTATTGGGACTGATGCTGCTGTCGGATACAGGTTTCTGGAAGATGCCCTCCTCAAATTGATAGAGTGTCTGGGTGCTTGCAGCGATATCAGAAAGTTTGTTGATATAAGCACCGTTTTGTATCTCAGTATTGGAAGCGTACAATGCAAACTGCGTTTCCCACTCAATGGTATTGTTCATAAAAGGTCCGAAAGTTACCCATGCTACTTGTGTATCCGTACTTTCAGCAGTATGTTTTACAATCACAATTTTTTCTTTGGCGCGATAGAGTATCTGCAAATCTTTCTCCGAAATTTAAATATTTAATTTATATTTTGGCATTTATAAATCCTCCTGTTTTACAAAATTTAAAATGATGCATTAACAATCCATTTTGCAATGCTTGTAATGGTTTTCTGTCTTTTCCAATCAAGATAAGCGATACTGGTATGCAGTTCATTTTCTGATGGGATACAATTCAGACTGCCGGCTCGTCTGTAACCTTAATTCATACTATTCAGAATCTGGACAAAGTATGTCTTGAAAAATAATCTTTAAAAACAAAAATGTTTTGCGCTTGTATTGTATGGATTGACGAACGCTAAGTTTTTCAATTTCTGCACAGCCCATATTGGTGGAATTTTTATGGAAAGTAACTATTGACTTTCTTCCCAGCGTTTGTTAGAATGTTACCATAAAGTAAGTTTACCACTGACCGATAGGTGGTATATAAATCGTCGGGTTGTAAGTTTACCGCTGACCAATACGCGGTATATAAATGGTTGGGTTGTAAGTTTGGTTAGTCCTTCGCCAGTAGGCGGAGGATTCTTTTTATGCACACGGGTGTCCAAAGAAATATGTCAGCAGAAGCTGTCGGACGCCTGTCGCACGAGTAGGGAATCCTATGAGTAGGGAAGATAAATCTTCTCCACTCGATTGCACAGACCCTTGCATCCACCTATCCGATTTGCGAGGACGTAGTAAATGAAAAAAACAGGATTTTATATTATTAAGGACAAGTTTTTTACAGATATGTCAGACGCCTTCCTAAAAGGGAATAAAGAAGGAAATCGACCGCATTATTATTGCTTTGAGGATACAAGTGCGGGGATATATTGGATGATACCACTGTCTAGCCGTATCGAAAAATATCGGCGGATTGTGGAGAAAAAGGAACGGGCGGGAAAGCCTTGTGATATTATTCATATTGTAAAGCTGGATAACAGTCGGGAGAGTGCGTTTTTAATACAGGATATGTTTCCAATTACGGAGAACTATATTGAACGGGAATATACAATTGCTGGCAATCATCTGATGTTGACAAGCGAGCATAGTGTAAAAACAATTGAGCAAAAAGCAAGGAAAGTAATGGGTATGCTTAAGCGCGGTATACGATTCACACCGACCCAGCCAGATATTATGGCAATGCTAGAGAAATTGCGGTAGAACATGGGAAGTCTTGGCTGGTTTGATAGAGAAGAACTTTCCATATCTATTGATTTGTAGCCTGCTAATGGTTAATAGGGTTGATTGATGTTCGCAAAGAAATATCCTGCGCTTATTTTTTAGTATTACGTTTAAAATATGATAAAAAATTAACGCAGGATATTAAGTAATGTACGCTGTAGTAATAAAATAACAAAGGGTTTAATTCTTTAATATAATATCTGTTCTAAGTCCGCCATCATTAACGACCGCATTGTGGGCGCATAGAATGGATTTCAATTCTGCAAGCTCTGACAGCGGCGATAAATCGGTAACATAGTTATCGGTGATATCAAACACTTTTAAATGTTTTAATTCTTTCGCGAACGTTACATCCGATAATGTATTTTCTGCAAGATATAATTCCTCTAAATTAGGATAGTTTTGAAAAATATCAGCATAATCCGCCAAGTAAAAATTATTTTCATTATTGCTTTGATAATCCCATTTACCATCGACCAGTGCCTTTGTCGTGATATGGCTAAGATAGAGTATTTTTAAGTTTTCATTTAATTGGATATTGTTTACATCAAAGCCAGTGGTACAGTCTTTCATTGAATATTCCTTGAGATTCGGCAGGTTTAACAAGGCATTGCAATCCCCCCAGATAAAATCATCATCTAAATAGAGCTGCTCCAACGATGTAAGTTTTCCAACGGTTTCTAAAGTGTTTTCCATAATTGAGATATCATTTAGGCATAAACTCGTTAAATGCGGAAGCGATTCTAACGCAGAATAATCATTTGCATAACATCTCGTCAGTGTCACTTTTTCTAACAAGGGAGCGTCGGCAATCGGTGAAAAGTCGTCATATCCTTGTATAGACAACTGCGTTAATTTAGGCATATTGGCAAGCTGCGGCAGAAATGGCGGATCTTCGTGGTCATAGGAAGCAGTCAGTGTTAGTTGTGTTAAATTTGTCAGTTGAGATACAACGGTATAATTGCGGTCGGCAACTTTATAATTGCTACTTAAATCAAGTTTTTGCAGGGTATCCGCACAATCTGCAAGCGCATCCAGCTTTATAACAAGGCTGTTTTGGATAGACAGCTCTTTTAAATTTGGCATATTGGACACAAAACTGATATCACGCAGTTTATTGGAATCAACCGTTAGAGATTCTAACTGCGGCATTTGATAGAGTGCAGAGAAGTCTTCTACACGTTCACAGTCAATAAGTTCTAAAGTCGTTAAATGTTCTAATTTCAGCAAAGGGCTTAAATCTTTTGCGTGGACAGATTCTAAACGCAGATGCTCGACATTGGAAAACGCTTCAATATTCTCTATGCCCTGAAGAAACAAATCATTGTCAATTTCTAATTCCGTAAGTTGTAACGGATCGATAATCGATAACAGTTCCTGCGGCGAATTGCGGCAGGAAAGTTTTGTCAGTTTGGTAAGCCCGTCAAGCGCTCCTGTGGATAGACTGTTATGTATTTCGAGGCTTTGCAATTGCGGAAAGCAGGCAAAATCAGTCGAATTTAGAGAATTTTGATTGAAGTAAAAGGAACCTGTGCTGTCGCCATTTAACGTATAAGCAATAATAAGATATCCTTCTTTTTCATATAAATGCAGCGCTGTAACTTGCGCTAATTCTTTTGCGGTTACTTTTTGATAATCCTTCTCAAATAGCTTGGCAAGAAACTGCTGAAACAATTCAGATTCTGGCAAGCGCAGTTTTTTTATGGATGTTTTTGAGGAATGTTTGGCGCGCGGGCTAGTTTCTTCCTCCGGCTCACGGGAGTATGCTGTGATATCATCATCAAAATTGGAATCCGTATTATCAGCCTGTTCAGTTGGCTTTATTTCTTTTGTGATGGGTATGATAATAAAATGATACAATGCCAGTCTGAAAAACGTTACGCCAAAAAAGATAATTAAAGCATAAGCGATAAAGCGGTAAATCTTTTTTGCGGTTTCTTCGGATTGTGTGGAGGTATAACTGCGCGGATTTGTTCTGTTAGGGCTATTATAATTTGAATTGGTGGTGTTAACAGTATAGCCCGAGGCACTAAAGGAAGCGCGGTATCCGCATCCGCCGCAGACTGCGTCGCCATTTTCATACTTCATTTTTGTGCCGCAAATAGGGCATTTCTTTTTCTTGGGAGTCATAGAGTTACCTCGATTCTTGGTTTAATAATTGATATTTCTGTAAAATACTCTTTGATTGTACTTGTTTCTAAGCCTGTGGATGTTAATAATATGTTTATGAATCCCCCTGCTTTGTGAAATGTAGTTATTCTTTAAGTTATTTGAAATATTGTAAATACTTTTAGTAGTTAATCGTGCACTATTTCAAGATACGCGCTTTCCATAGATTGTATGTAATGATTAGCCCGTCAAAAGGGTATTTTTCAAAAGAATGGTACAATATATTGTAATTTGGACAGATATTCATATTCTATATATTGTGGTCATTTTTCTTAATTAACCCTTTTGACGCTTTAATCATGCAACGCTGTAAAAGGCATATTTGGAAGTATAAGTTCATTATAACAGAAAATATATTCTATGACAACCATTAGGGTTTCGGCACTTTGTTCTGAACTTGTGAGAAGTAACTGAGATAACACATAGCGAAGATATCACCAAATAATGCGGTTATATTATGAATCAGGTTTGCTTTTTCTTGGACTTTTATAAATTGCCTTGTATTTGTCAACCCATTGATTAAATTCGTCAACAAATTTCACATGGAGAGAATATAGTTCATTGTATGTAATATCTGCTGTGTCAGGTCTTTTCTTTTTCGGGTTTCCCACATTTTTTGACCCAAAGCGTTTAAATCATCAATCGGCATAATCATTCACCTCGAGTATATTCTATCGTGCCGATTTGCACAAAGGAATAACCTTATTATGTCGGTCGATAGGTTTGATTATACTGATTATAAAAGGAATAGAGAAGGCTTATTTGTATCCTTGGTGATCTATGTTACGATGCTAATAGTATGGAAAATTTGTGGACAGAATAGATGCTTTCTTTTGAGAGAAAATCATTCAGGACAGTAAATTTATTGTCCCGATCATTTTTTTCTATTGTGAATTTTTCTTGAGCCATGTTGCTTTTTGAAAAGCGATGTGTTATGCATAACAGCATAACAGTTGAAAAACATGGAGGATGCAGCAATGAAACTGATTATTTCAAATGTATCTGGCGTCCCCATATACGAGCAGATTAAACAGCAGATCAAGGCGGCTATTTTATCTGGCGAGCTTCAAGCCGAAGAAACTTTGCCCTCTCTTAGAACACTTGCCAAAGACTTAAAAATCAGTGTCTTAACCGTGACAAAGGCATACACAGAATTAGAACAAGAGGGTTTTGTTAAAAATGTGCAGGGACGCGGATGTTTCGTAATGGGGTCTGGTTCAGAACTGATTAAGGAGCAGCTTATTTGCAAAGTAGAAAACAATCTTACCGAAGCAATAAAAGCAGCAAAAATGGCAAATCTATCCACAGAGGAATTACATCGCCTTTTGGACATTTTAACGGAGGTAAAAACAGATGACTAATTATTTAGAGGTAACGAACCTTTCAAAATCTTTTGATTCTTTTCAGCTTCACAATATCAGCTTTACTTTGCCAAAGGGCTATATTATGGGCTTGATCGGTCCGAATGGTTCTGGCAAAACGACGACAATCAAACTGATTTTGAATATGCTGGGGCGCACCGGCGGCACAGTCAAAGTGATGGGGCTGGATAATATCACAGAAGAACAAAAAGTAAAATCAGAGCTGGGCGTTGTTTTCGATACAAATTATTTCAGTGATGATTGGAAAGTGCTGCAGGTTGAAAAATCCATTTCGGTATTTTATCCAAATTGGAACAGGCAGAAATTTGCGGATATGTTGCGGAAATTTCATATTGCACCCACCAAAAAGGTAAAAGAACTTTCCAAAGGTATGCAGATGAAGTTGGTCGGTTTTTTGGTGACTTTACTTCTTCTCTCTAAAATGCCGGCTATCGGAAACTCAATTATTTTAGTCATTGAATCTTCACCGATACTTCTTGTTTTTCTTGCAGTTTTTGCTATTGTCGTGATGTATGCGGTTTCCATCATCTTGTCCATTCGGATTATGAAGAAGAAAGAAATGTGAGGTGATTGTATGGATTTCACAATTTTAGCAGTTGTGCTTTTGATCGGTGTTGGTGTTCCTATCCGTAATAAACGCATACGGAAATATCGGGATAAAAAGAAACAAGAAAATAATAAGGATAAACTGAAATAATTTATAAACAGCGCCGAGAAGAATATGAAAGTATCTTCTTCGGTGCTGCTTTTTAATAGATTAATAGAGCCATGTTTTGCTGATAGATTTTCAAACATCCGTCCACTGTAACATTTCGCGGACATTTGCCTGTTATACTATCTGCAAAAAGTAAAGGAAGTGAGGATATGAAGCAGATTTTAATTGTCGAGGACGACAGTTTTTTGAATAAGATGTTGGCCTATAACCTGACCGCAGACGGCTACGGCGTGACTTCTGCCCTAAATGCCAGAACCGCAGCCGACGCCATCCGCCAGCGGGAATTTGATTTAGTGCTGCTGGACATCAACCTGCCGGACGGGAATGGTTTTGAGCTGTGCAAACTGATAAAGCCCCAGCACCCGGACACCATTGTAATTTTCCTGACCGCCAACGATCAGGAGAGCGACCAGATACGGGGCTATGAGGTGGGCGCGGTGGACTACATCACAAAGCCCTTTGTGATCGGGGCCTTGCAGCGGAAAATCAAAGCCATGTTCGCCATGCTGGAACACCACAAACCGGCCAAGGACATTTACGACGACGGGCGGCTGTTTCTGGACTTCTCGGAGCAGGCGGCTTCCCTAAACGGCAAGCCCCTGACCCTATCCTCGATGAAGTACAAAATGCTGACCCACACCACGCAAAGCAAAAATGACGGAGACTTGCGGAAATTTTCCTCTATTCCTTACAAAACCGCACAAGCCGGAATAGGCGGGAATTTGTGAAAATTTCTTTTCACTCGTCCTCCACGGACAGTCTGTGGATTTGCCAAATGGGAGAGGGGATTTCTCTCTATCCCCCCTTTGCACGGCATAATACTAGCGATTTTCGAAAATGCCAAAAATGGGCGCAAAAAAACAGGAAACCTTTTCTTGATTTCCTGTCTTGGTGTGCCGTTTCTATATAGCGGCGGTTATTCAATTTTCAGTATGTTTGCTACAACTCTACAAGCAAAAAGCTGGCAAATTTACAAATCTTTTTCCTCATATGGTTTATTCCAAGAACCTATCTCAATGATATTTCCCTCCGGGTCGGCAATAAAGCAAGTCCGCTGCCCCCACGGTTCGGTTGTTGGTTCTAACAAAGATGTAGCTCCATGTGCAACAGCGTTCTGATACTGCACATCTACTTCCTCGTAGGTATCTACATACAAAGCCATTTCGGAATGACCGTTTACTCCTTTGAGATATTCATATTTCCTATCCGTTAATTTTTCAAAATCTCTTCTTCTGTACAAAAAGAATAATGTTCCATCTTTCAACAGATACACAATGTCCGTGTCCTCATTCTCTTTGATTTCAAAACTAAGTACGTCCCGGTAAAACTGAATCATTGTTCCCATATCTTTGACAAACAATCCATATCCGTCCAATCTCATAAATAAAGCCTCCTTTACCAAATCCCTGTTTGCCTTTATACTTGATTTTTCAACAGACAGAGAATTTATTTTTAGATAGCATTATTTTCCTGTACCGGAACATATAAGTAACAATATTCGTGTGTGCCTTCTTCCGGTTTGAAGAAACCATAATATTCAATGATTGGCAGCGTGTCATTGCCATAAGTGTAGCCGAGTTTGGGGGCAATCTGCTCTCCAATCCAATGATATGGCGGAACGCCGCCCGCCCACGGTTCATGTCCGAGTGCTCTTGCGGTTTCATCACACATTCTTATCCGTAAAAATTTTGCGGCGGGAATTTTGCAAATGTCATAGGAAGCAGGCTGAACATCGGTTGCGACAAAAAAACCAAACATCACGCCGCTGGGACGTTCGCACGAAAGATAATTCAGACTCATGCAGATATCCCAATTATCTTCACGGCTGTTTGGTGATGCGGAGAGCGACATAAAATCCTCCATAATTTTTTCAACATTCGGTTCATCCGTATTATTGCCTGCATAACCGACTTTTCCGCACCAGACAGAATCGCTCCACTCAACCAAATCAACAGCAATTCCGTTGTAGTCATAAGTTTTAATGATATTTTCTTGCGGATGCCTTATATCCATTGTATTGTTCCTCATTTTTTGATTCCGATAAGATGAAAGTTATTGCGTTCAATGAAAGCAACATACTTTATCCTCTACATTTTACCTCCAACAGTTTCTTGATATCTTCATAATGTTCTTGGCAGAGAACCCGATAATGTATCCAGCCGCCGTCACCACAGGGATATTTATTATCAATTTGTTCTTGGGTGTACTTTTTCAGTTCCCCATAAACCGTTTCATATTGCGCATCTGCCAATCTCATCATAACTGTAAATGCGCCAGCTTCAGCAAAGATATTACACATAAGTTTTTTCTTCTTATAATGTCCGATTCCCCAGCCGTATTTATTGCCATAAGGGAAAACCACTTTCTGCTCTGTATGAAACGTAGCAGCCAGCCAGTCATTTATCATAGAAAAGCGTTCTGCATTTTCCGAACAATACTCTGTCATTTCCTCTACGGTTGGAACAGCCTGCCTATTCAGCATTCTCTCGTACATTACCACCCTCCCAATTAAAAGATTTCATTGAAAATTTTAGTATGTTACCATATCTCTCTTTAGCTAAATCAAATTTCATAATCAATACAAGCTCTATCAACTCTAATGGAATATACAAATTCTCCAAATTCCATGTGCAGTTGTGATTTTTGGTATTCATCTAATGTTTCTACCGTATCGAAGTCAAAAATTAAAGCAACATCATAATTAGAAACTGGTGTTCTTTCTGCATTTCTAACTATATTAAATTGTTTTATTATCTCTAATTCTCTTAACTTTTCAGCTCTTTCAAAAAATTCAATAATATTCTTTTCCCTATTATCCTCTTTTAATGTAAACATACATATATGCCTTATCATTGTATTCACTCCTCCTAATCCCCATTTTTCGCTGGCTCTATTATATTACATTGTCTTTCCAGATGGAATAAGTTTTCACAAAAATTCTCCGTAAAATATCAATATCTGTCGATTATCCCGTTCGGGTATCTGCTTATTCCCACTTCTTAATTATTCTTTCTGTTGTTTTCTCTTTTCTGTAACGGAAGGCTCGTCACTGGCTAATTCAATCACATCCAGTATGCCGCAGTCCAGTGTTTCACAAATACGAACTAATGTATCCATGCTGATATTTTTCCCTTCCTTACCCATGTTGGCAATCATGTTTGTAGTCAGACCGGCGGCAAGCCTTAAATCCTCTTTCCTCATGTCACGCTCCACCAGTGTATGCCAGAGCGGTTTGTAGCTGATGTGCATATTTGTTTCCCTGCCTTTCTCCACTGTCGGGAATATTTTTAAATAAGCCTTAAAGCCTGGCTTTTATTATAACATCATTCTTGTAATTTCACAAATATTTCTTGACTTAGCCGTTTCCGTCTGGACTGTGCTTTTCCTTTCTGATTTTTTACATTTAATTCGCCATTATATGCTTGAAAACGGGTGGAGGGATGGACCAATCTATGTCCTTGAAATTTTATTGTACGACCCCGATGGATATTATGAGACAAATGAGCCGAGAGTGGAAATGGCAAAGTTTGAGTACGAAGATATCAAACACTTTTCCCCGGGCGTCTCGGCGGCAAGTTATTATTATTTTGCAGATCCGTTGTATGATGTGGATTATGAAGAAATAGAAGATGAAATACTCGTGGCGGAAATGCCAGAGGAAATGACACAGAAATACTGGGGCGTGAAAAGAGAGGTGTGCAAGGTGTCATTATTGGTCGATATTGATTATGAAAATGCATATGATGTGATTTTTGGAACATTCAAAACTTTAAAGGACAAATAAATGGTATTTGAGTTGATGAGTTTCCGATCGGAAAATTTTTTGTAAGCGGTAGGAGCATTTGCCAGTTGTATAGGTGGCAGATGCTTTTATTTGTTTTAAGAAGACTGGCAGATTTTATGACTTAGGTATTTCTTTTGTCCGTAAAGTACAGTATACTATTTTTGTAGGGGATATGTGTACTGCCCAAACAGGCTGTCTCCTGCTTTGGCTTACAATGAAAACGGACCAGAGCAGACAGGAACGTAAATTTTTAGGAGGGTTTATTTTGATAAATAATAAGATTGAGCCATTTGATTTTTCTTGTATGGAAGATGGAATTGCAACTGTTTGTTTAAATGAAGGTGAATATAGAACTGACTTTTTTCAGAAATATGACGATTTCGAAACTTATTATGGTTGTGGATATGATTGGGAACTTTTCGCGGAAAGTTATGTGAGAAAATGTTTTCCCGAAATGACAAAGGATATTGAATCGGATTCAGAATCAGGAATGTTTTGCATCTATTCTGAACAGATTGAAGTGCTGGAAAAGTTTGCGCTGGAATTAAAGCGGGTGACAGAGGATTTGAGTACAATGGAACGTGTCTGGCTGGAAATAAGAAAAAGCCATCAGGTTTATGTTGCGATGGAGTATACATCTTCTGATGAAATGTTTTTATCTTACGTAGGAGTGACAGCATTGCCATTAGAGGATCGTTTGAAACAGCATCAGATGAATGGAAAGAATTATAAAAAGCTGTTTCTGATTGATTCATTTGTGGACTTAAACGAGGCAAGAGGTTATGAGGAAGTGATCGAAGAGCTTATGACAAATCCCAAACACAATAAAAAACATTTATTCACAAATGAGAATAATAGCGTGTATCCTCAAGAGGGTGACGAGTTTTATGAAGATCTTACGGAGTGGGCAGTAGAGGATATGTATGATAAAGGCTATATGTCTTCAAAGGGTAAATTAGTTATTTTGGATACTTTTTATGAGAATGCTGATACGTTTGAAACATCAGAATTGACTGGGACGGATGTAAATCGAGAGAATCAGGAGCATATTTTGCCATTTCATATGATGAAGATAGAAAGTGGTATGATGTCCGTATCTTTGGATACTTCATTGTACAAAAAAGAACTGTTTATGAAAAGAATGGATGAAGGAATTATGGGGAGTGGGTATGACTGGGAGAAGGTAGCAAGTATACTGCGTCAGGAAGCAGATTTAGATGGCGAAATATATTTTGATTCCGAATCAGATTTATTTTGTGCATATACTGACAACAGAGAGCTGTTGATGAAATTTGTATTGAAATTAAAAGAGGCGTGTGAAAATAATGAAAAATTAGAGGCAGTGATTCAACTGATATAGTACGTTTGTTCAGAAGGAGATAAAAATGGTATCATCAATCATTGGAAAACAACTTACAGATATTTATACAGTTGGGT
>VSNQ01000112.1 GCA_009774395.1 Lachnospiraceae bacterium | reverse complement strand
AGCGGACTACCAGTAAAGAAAGAACGGTTTGCTAGACCGCCTTTAGGCGGAAATGCAAAGGTTTTGCCCCAGGGGGGGGCTATCCCATTCCACCAGCTGAGCTGGTGGTTGGGCCTTTCGGCGGTGAATTGTTCGATATCTGTGGATTTTCTGTCATGGGGAGAACATGATACAAAGTATTCCTTGCTGTTTTCTTCACAAGAGCCGTTTGATCTTATTTTCACGGCGTCGGGCTGGGCACATTATGAGCAGACAGTATCTCTAGGCGGATTTTATGCCTTATCGGAGGAGTTTATCCAGACCTATGCGCCGGATATCTGGAACGTCGTACCAGAAATGGCTTGGAATCAGGCAAAAGTGGATAATACGATCTATATGGTGCCTAATTATCAGAATGAGTTTGGACAAGATATTATGGCAGTACGCGGCGATTTAATGGAAAAGTATGGTTTTGAGGATATTGCTACTTGGGACGACTTAAGAAATTTCTATATGACAATTGCAGAAAAGGAAGATGGCATCTATGCAAGCCAAGGCGGGCCGTGGTATCAGTATTTTCACAATAAAGGAATGTACGGCGCAGGTGGTACACCCAATAATGGTGAGTTAATTCTCTATAATACACAAAATCCAGAAAATCTGGAATTTACATATATTGTTGAATGGGATGGATTCCGCGAGTATTGTATGCAGGCGAAGGAAATGGCAGATGCAGGCTGTTGGTCAAGGGATGTGCTCAATTCCACAGAGGAGCGCCAAACCGGTTTCTTAAATGGAAATGCTGCTGCGATGATATGGAATCGAGGAAGCTGTCTTGGCTATGCAAAGCAGGCAAACAAAGAGCATCCAGAGTGGAAAGCGACAATTTGTGACTGTGTATCCAATCAGCCGAAAAAGGTAAATTCTTATATTAATAATGGTGTTGCAATTAATATTAACAGCAAAAATCCTGAAAGAGCCATGATGGTGCTGAATGAGTTCTACACCAATCCGGCAGTATATGATTTAGCAATGCTTGGTATTGAGGGCAAACATTGGGAGGCAGTCGGCAGCGACCAGTACAAGATTATTGATGAAACAAATTTTGGTGCGGACAGCAATTGCAACTGGGGCTGGAAAAATGCGGATATTAACAGAACAGAATTTATAGAGGACAGAACAGAAGTGGATGATACTTATGATGCAATGGTAGTAGCGTGGGACAACAATGTAAAAGCAGAACACGTGTATGATGGTTTCAGCTTTAATACAGCACCAGTACAGACACAGGTTGCAGCCGTGGAGGCAGCGCTGGGAACATATTATTCGCCGCTTATCAATGGTATGGTAGATGATGTGGATGCAACGATTGCAGAACTGGGCAAGGTGCTGGATCAGGCAGGAATGCAGGATATTATAAAAGAGTTAGAAAAGCAGGCGGCAGAGTACGTAGCTTCCAAATAGAATAGGAATCAAGCAGTTACTGTTCACTGCGTTCCAGTAACGGGTAAAAATTCATGTAAAATCACATACGGTGATGGATTTTTACTTGGCACCGATGCGTTTTCGCACGGGGCTGTCGCATTAAGGGAAACATATACAAGATATTATAATACTGTACTGCATTTTATACCATATCTTGTATAATCAAAGCTTATTGCGACAGCCCTTGAGTGAACTGTAACATTAAGCATTCAAATCAGTGTATTCACGAAAAATATAAAGTAAAATGTATTTCAAGGCAGGGCTGCGGTATGTTACAATACAAATAGCAGCCCTGTTGTTGCAATAAATATATACAGGAAAATCTAATCGTTTGTGAGTATAAATAAATGAAAATTGTAAGAGGAAGTAGTGTGAAAAATACTTCTAAGGCAGCAAAAGACACTGCCTAAGAAGTATTAAGGTTCACACAGGAAAAACGCGAAGGACAGCGTTTTTCCTATCTATTTGAGCTGCTAAAGCGGCATGGAGATTAATATGGCAGATTTTTATAAAGGAATGGATTTATCCTCGCTCCCCCAAGGGATTGCGGAGGGAATGAAAGTAAAAGATTTTGATGGCACAAGGATAGCACCGTTGGCTTTGGCAAAGAAATATGGTGTCAATGCGGTAAGGCTTCGGATATGGAATCAGCCCGAAAACGTTCCAGAAGCGAAAGGATACTGCAATTTACCGCATACAGTGAATATGGCAAAGGAAATCAAACGATACGAGATGCATTTTATGCTGGATTTCCATTATTCGGACTTTTGGGCAGATCCGGGCAACCAGACAAAGCCTTTGGCATGGAAAGAACTTCATGGGCAGGCATTGGAGGAAGCGGTTTATACGTACACAAGGGAAGTTCTGTTACAGCTTGAAAAAGAGGATGTGCTTCCGGATATTGTGCAGATTGGCAATGAGATTAGAAGCGGGATGCTGTTTCCTGACGGGGCGGTTCCAGATTATCAAACAATGGCAGGGCTTATCAATGCAGGAATACACGGCGCGCGGTCGGTGGCGGACAAAGAGCGGCTGAAAGTAATGATTCATCTGGATCAAGGGGGAAGGTATCAATTTCTAAAAGACTGGTTTGATCAGGCATTAGAGCAAGGGCTTATGGATTTTGATATCATTGGATTGTCATACTATCCATTTTGGCATGGCACGTTTATGGATTTAAAGGAAACGGCACAGCGGTTGATACAAGATTTTCATAAGCCGATTATGGTAGTGGAAACCGCACACGCTTGGAGAAAAAGCAGTATGGGCTTTATTGATGAAGAACAGGAAAAAATTGCGGGATTTCCGGCTACACCGGAGGGGCAAAAGCAAGTGGTGGATATTGTAATGAATATCGTTGCGTCACTTCCTGAAGAAATGGGACAAGGGGTGTACTATTGGGAGCCTTTGTGTGTGCCGGACGGACAAAGCGGCTGGAATGAAAGTATGGGAATTTTGGCAGAGGACGGTACTGTTATGGAAGCGGTAAAATCATTTCTGTTTACCAGAGAACAGGCGTGCCCTAATAAGATCGCAAAGATTTACCAGCCAAAAGTAATTACCTGTGCTGACCATTACGTCGCCGATGAATTTCCGTTTTACATTATCACAGACAATTTCGCTGGAAGAAGCGGGCGTATATCAATGCAGGATACTTTGCCGTGGTGTGGATACGACAGGCGTAGATGTTAGAATATTTATGGAAACGCCGAAACAGTATCAGGATATTATGATACATCCCACAGACGAGGAATGGACAGCTTATGAAATGGACGAAATCCATTGCGATAAAGGAGAATTAACCTTCGGCATTCGGATAATTGCGCCGCCTATTTTTGTTAAAATAAAGGAAATTCGATTGGAAAAAGTGCGTTGAATCCGTTTTATTTCGGTCAAGGATTTCGGTTAGAAGCTGTTTAGAAATTGTTACTATTCACAGTCGAACTGCGCATTTACGACCCAGTACAGTAGATTACGCAAGCATTTGCGCCTTGCTGCAGGCAATTTGAAATGCGCAAATTAACAGTTCCTTAGGAGGTGCAGTTATGGAGAAAACAAGAATTAAGGAAATAGCGAGTGCCTTAGAAATATCACCAACTACAGCGTCAAGGGCACTTTCGGGAAAAGGGCGCGTGTCAGAGGATACGAAGCGGCGGATTCGAGAGTATATTATAGCAAACGGCATTGAACCGAATATTCGACGTAGGGAGAGCGCGATAAAAAAGACAGGTAATATTCTTGTAACAGTACCACAGGAACATGATTTTGCTTTGTTGCCTTTTTTTAATGAAACAATTTCCAGCATATACGATTATTTTTCTGTGTATGATTATCAGATATTATATGCAAAGACCAAAGAGGATGATATCAGCGCACTAAAGAAAGTTGTGGAACAGCATAAGGCGGACGGGGTTATCCTTACAAGAATTTTTTCTAATGCACAGGATATTAAATATCTAAAAGAAAAGAAAGTGCCGTTTGTGGCAATTGGCAGTTATGATGATCACAGTGTATATCAAGTGGATGTCGATCAACAGGCAGGATGCCGTGACTTAACTTCTGTGCTGCTGCGTATGGGGATAAGGGATATTGCGTTATTTTGCGCGGATATGACCCATATGGTGACAAAGGGCAGAATGAAAGGATTTTTGCAGGCGTATGAGGAAAATGGACTGGACTTTAATCCGTCTATGGTTTTTGACCATGTGGAAAATCCGTTTGTCGTGGAGCGGATTACAGAGGATATGTTAAAGCGCGGCGCGGAATGTATTATATGTATGGATGACAATATCTGTATCAGCGTGTTGAATATTCTGCGTAAAAACGGTGTTCAAGTGCCGAAGGATATTAAGATAGCGTCGTTTTATAACAGTCAGGTTTTAAATGCTTATTATCCGCCGATTAGCTGCGTGGATTTTAATATTAAAGAACTTGGGGCAGTAGCGTCAAAAACGCTTTTGGATATGCTTCTAGGAAAAGAAGCCGTTCAAAAACGCACACTTGGCTATAATGTAATTTTAAAAGAATCAACAAAATAGGAGATTGAAATGAAAGATAGAAAATTTAGAGTGTCAGAATTCATACATGGTGCAGACTATAATCCAGACCAATGGCTGGATATGCCTGATATTATAGAGGAAGATTTTCGGTTGTTGGTGCCGGCGGGCATGAACAGCGCAACGATTGGCATTTTTTCGTGGAATAAGTTTGAACCGCAGGAAGAACAGTACAACTTTGCATGGCTGGATCAGATAATGGATCGCATGGCAGATGCCAAAATGAAAGTAATTCTTGCTACGCCTTCAGGTGCGCGTCCAGCATGGATGGATAAGAAGTATCCGGAAATCCTGCGTGTATCGTCAGAAAGAGTGCGTAACTTGCATGGAATACGCCATAATCACTGCTGGCAGTCCCCATATTATAGAAGGAAAACACAGCAAATAAACCAGATTTTAGCAGAGCGTTACGGGAAGCATCCAGCGCTTTTTATGTGGCATATTAGTAATGAATACCAAGGAGAGTGTCACTGTGACCTTTGTCAGAAAGCTTTTCGGGATTGGCTGCGGAAAAAATATCACAACGATATGAAACTGCTGAATCATGAGTGGTGTACCGATGTATGGAGTCACGGATTCGGGAGTTTTGATGAGATTGAATCGCCTTCGAACCGGGGAGAGCATTTAATTCATGGAATGAATTTGGATTGGAGGCGGTTTGTAACGGAGGAAACACTGGATTTTTTTCAAAGTGAGTGTGTACCGCTGCGAGAACTTACGCCGGATATTCCGATTACGACGAATTTTATGGGGCAAAATATGGACTTTAACCAGTGGAAGCTTGCGCCGTATATGGATATTATGTCGTGGGATTCCTATCCAGAATGGAGTATGGGGCGGCAGCAGGATATGGATGCTGCGATTGAAGCATCTTTTTGCCATGACCGTTTCCGCTCTATGAAAATGCAGCCATTTTTAGTAATGGAAAGCACGCCCAGTCTGATTAATTGGAGAACCATTAATAAGTTAAAACGTCCCGGAATGCATGAATTATCTGTAGTGCAGGCAATAGCGCATGGTGCGGACAGCATACAGTATTTTCAATGGAGAAAGTGCCGCGGCGAGGGGGAAAAACTGCATGGTGCAGTCATAGACCATTATGGAAAGGAAGATACAAGAGTTTTTCAGGAGGTAAGCCGTGTTGGTGAACTTCTAGGAAAAATGCAGACAATTGCAGGCAGTGATACGGATTCTAAGGCGGCTGTGCTGTATGACTGGGAAAATAGCTGGGCAATCGAAGACCTGCAAGGCTGGCGCAGTCCGCGGCTGTATTTAGAAACCGTTTACCAGCATTATAAAGCACTTCGGAAATTGGGAATTAATGTAGATGTGATTGATGAGGAAACGCCATTAGACAAGTATCGCATTGTGGCAGCACCGATGCTGTATATGCTGCGAAGCGGGATTGCCGAGCGCTTAAAACAGTTTGCAGCAAAGGGCGGAAGCCTGATTCTTACCTATGGGACAGGCGAAGTCAATGAAAATGATCTTTGCTATTTGGGCGGCTTTCCAGCAGAGGGATTGATGGAGCTTGCGGGACTGCGCGCAGAGGAAATGGATGTGTTGTGCGACGGCGAATACAACGAAATCCGTTTATCAGAAAATAATAAAATATATCAAGCAGACAGTTATTGTGAACTAATCTATCCGAAAGAGGGCTGTGAAGTGCTTGCATTTTATACAGATGATTTCTATGCGGGAAAAGCGGCTGTAACGCGCAATCAATGGAAAGCGGGTGCTTGTTTCTATATCGCAACAAGACCAGAGCAGAAGTACCTTGATACATTATATCAACAGATTGCCCAAGAACAGGGAATGGAACTCTTGTGGGGCATTCTGCCGGAGGGGATAGATCTTGCAGTGCGCAGAACCGAAACGGAGGAATATTATTTTATTATGAATTTTTCCGGCGAATCAGTACAAATGCCATTGCCAAAGCAGTTACAAAATAGCAGCGTTTTTCCAGACGACAAAGCAGCAAAGGAAATATATCTTGAAAAGTATGGTTATATTATCTTAAAAGATTAGGTGGAAAGAAGGAATAAATGTTGGTTATTTTTCAGGCTGTGACTTTGACTACAAGCCTAAAAGTGATATAATCGTAACAGGGATGGAGATACAATGTAGTAATATTGAATGTAATACATAATGATTCCATATTGAAACATTTCTAAATTATTGTAGGTTGTATCAGGAATCGAAAATATGTATAATAAAGGGGAGAAAAATATGAAGACACTAGTAGAACAGATGGCTCTAATTCAGAGCCTAAATGTAATAGATGATATATTTTTTCACAAAATTGCTGAAGACCCAGAAGTTTGTGAGGAGATACTGCGCATTATTTTAGAAAAGCCCAAATTAAAGGTGATACAATGTCAGGTGCAGCGTTTTTTAAGGAATAATGGTGCACATTCGGTGATATTAGATGCCTTGTGTGAAGTAGATGACGGTGCTGTGGCAAATATTGAGGTGCAGAAAGCGGACGATGATAACCATCAGAAAAGGGTACGTTTTAACCAGTCCAATATAGACACCGTGTTCACAGAAAAAGGTATTAAATATGAGGAACTTCCAGATGTTTATATGATATTTATTTCCAGATTTGATATATTTGGATATGGAAGAACTGTTTATCATATAGATAGGGTGATTCGTGAAACGGGGATTGAAGTAGAGAATGGAGTTCATGAAATTTATGCCAATACTGCTGTTAATGATAGAACACAGATAGCAGAGTTAATGCAATTTTTTAAAACAAGTGTTGGAATGAATGAGAAGTTTGCAAAATTATGTGAGAGAGTAAATTATTTTAAGCATGAGAAGGAAGGAGTTAAGATTATGGCGACTTTATTTGATGAATACGTGGCAGAAGAACGGGCAGAAGAACGGGCAGAGGAGCGGAAGAAAGGCATTAAAAATATGGTAGAAACTTATTATAAATTCAGTCAGGATTGTTTTGCAGCAAAAGAGGCTGTTATGGAAAAATATCCTGATGTAGATGAGCAGTTCATTGATAATATTGTAGAAGAAGTGTACCAGCCATAGGGCAGTTTCTTAGGAACAATAGGAGGAAAGCCATGCGGATTATAGATATGAGAATCAGTCATTTTAAGTCTATAAAGGAAATGCATATTAAGGATATTGAAAATGCTCTGATTCTTGTCGGGCAGAATAATACAGGTAAAACGACAATTTTAGACGCAGTTCGTGCGGTAGGCGGTGTTTATCAGATGAAGCCAGAGGATTATGACAGGGATGGAGCGAATATTGAGATTGCGATGTCGATTGCTTTTTTCGATAAGGACTTTATTCAAATGCAGCAAAACGGCATAATAAGCAAATACCGTCGTATGGAAGCGTGGAAAAAAGAGTTTTGCAAAAAGCTGCCCTCCTATTATGATGGCGTGCTGCATTTTGTTTTTATTGCAAACCGTGACGGCAAAGTACGTTATGACGACGGATATCACAAGAATAATCCATATATTAAGGAAGTTTTTCCGAAAATCTATTATGTGGACGCAGAGCGCAATCTAACCCAGCTTCAGAATGATATTTTGCTTTTGCAGGAGGATGCGCTGTTAAAGAAAATGCGTACAGACTGCTGTTTATTTGAACAGGCGAAAAAATGCAACCACTGTTTTTCGTGCATTGGACTGATCGACAAAAAAACGCCGCAGGAACTAACGGTATTTGAAACGGCAAAATTGCTTGATTATAAGTTATATCAGTTGAATCTGGATGAATTTTCCAGAAAAATAAACCGCAATTTCCGCAAAAATGGCGGTCAGGAATATATTTTGTTTTCTATGAACCGAAATGTGGAGAGTATGCTGACCGTGACGACAGAGATTCTGCACCCTTTACAGCAAGTGACAAGACCTTTGGATAAAATGAGCAAAGGAATGCGCAGTATCTATATGTTATCGTTTCTTGAGGTCTGTCTGGAAAATGAAAATCAGATACCTTGTCTGATTATGATTGAAGAACCCGGAATTTTCCTTCATCCGACCCTGCAAAAAACGTCGGGAGATATTTTATATCGTTTGTCAAAGAAAAACCAAGTGATTTTTTCAACGCATTCTCCGAATTTGCTGCCCAATTTCAACAGCCGGCAGATACGGCAGATTGTGCAAGACACAAGTGGTTTTTCTGCTGTGCGGGAAAAAACAGATATTAGTGTGATTTTAGAGGATTTAGGATATACAGCAAACGACTTAATGAATGTCGATTTTGTGTTTATTGTGGAGGGCAAGCAGGATAAGAGCAGGCTTCCGCTTTTGCTGCGCCATTATTATTCTGAAATGTATAATGCACAGGGTGATTTGTCGCGTGTGGCGATTATAACAACAAACAGTTGTACGAATATAAAAACCTATGCCAATTTAAAATATATGAATCAGATTTATATTAAAGATCATTTCTTAATGATTCGTGACGGGGATGGGAAAAATCCAGAGGAACTGCGCAGCCAGCTTTGTCAGTATTATGAGCAGCGTAACAAAGAAGACGTGGATAAATTGCCGCGGGTTCTGCCAAAGAACGTGTTAATCCTGCATTATTATTCATTTGAAAATTATTTTCTGAATCCAAAAGTAATGTATGCCCTTGGGATTATACCATCTGAGGAGTATTTTTACACGTTTTTTCTGGAAAAATGGAAAGAATATTTACATAAACTTAAGAGTGGAAAACATTTAATGGAGGTGCTTGGTGGTGACTTGGAAACCGTGGAGGACGTAAAAGCGCATATGGAGGAAATTAAAGTTTATATGCGGGGACATAATCTTTTCGATTTGTTCTACGGACGGCTGAAAGCGCAGGAAACGCCGCTATTAGAACACTATATTCAGCTTGCGCCGAAAGAGGATTTTGCGGATATTTTAGAGGCGATTGATGCGTTTATTTATTTTGAGAATCGGAGGAAGTAATTTTTGTGTTTATTAAACATAATAAACTATTGAAAAGCCTATAAACTGTGGAAGGAGGTAAAAGCAAAATGGAAAAAATAATAGATGATGTGCGCCGTGACGCTATTGCGAAGTTAAAGAAAGCAACAGATACCAAAAACAAACTGCTACAATCCGCAGAACAGATTATAATGCTTGCTGAAACCGCACGGCAGAGAGGCTTGCTGGCATTGGAGGAAATAGTAGAAAATATAGAATCCGACTACGCAAAACAACTGATTACATTGATGATAGATGGAACAGATCCTGTTATCATTGCGGAGATTGCGACAAATAAATACTGGACAGATGCGCCAGAGGATGTGCAGGCTATGATATATTATATATATCTAAGAGGGATATTGGGAATACAGTCCGGAGAGCATCCTAAGTTATTAGAAAAAATATTACTTAGTCTAATACCAATAGAGGTGTGTGAAGAATATAAAGCATGGGCAGACGAGAGAGAAAAGAAATCCCAAATACGCTACGAGAATGCAATAAGAGAAAAGCAATCTCATATTCGCTACGAGAACGCAATAACAGAAAAATTCTCGAATATTTCCACCCAATTTAGTTCTGAAAATACGCTGAAAAGCATATCCGATTTAGAAAATCAGTTGCAAATGTATCCCAATCCATCAATACAACGGATAGCGCGCGACATAGATAACCGTACTTGGGCGGTTTGCGTATATGCTTTAAAAGGGGAAAAGCATTGCAAAATGCAAAGCAAACTACTGGATAATATTAGTAAACGAACAAAAAATATTATAATGGAGGACGTTGTCTTTAACCCTCCGATTAATGAAACAGAAATCTGTGACAGTATAGCAAAAATGCTGTCTATTATCCACCAATTACAAAAATCCGGCGAAATATGTAAAGTATACTGAAAAACGTTAAGATTTTCCAGTTTCTATACAACCCATTTTGCACAAGCGGACAATATGTGTTGTGTAGAAAGGAAAATCTAATCGTTTTTGAATATAAGAGAATTTTAGGTTAAGAAAGGAACAAACATCATCATGACACAAATAATCAATGAACTCATGCAATTTCTTGACAACAGCTTAACCAGTTTCCATGCTGTTGCAAATGTTAGGAACTGCTTGCAGGTAGCGGGCTTTCAAGAAGTAAAGGAAACCAGTATTTGGCAGCTTGAATCTGGGAAAGCGTATTACTGCGTGCGCAACGATTCCTCAATTATGGCGTTTCGGATTCCGAATTGCAGCGTGTCGGAAATACAAGGATTCCATGTATTTGCGGCACACTCCGACTCGCCGGCATTTAAAGTCAAAGAAAATCCAGAGATGACAAAAGAGGGGATTTACGTCTGCGTAAATACAGAAAAATACGGCGGCATGATTCTCTCTACGTGGATGGATCGCCCGCTTACCATTGCCGGCAGGGTATGTGTGGAACAAAACGGAGAAATCGTTTCTTATCCTATTCGGTTAAAGGATAATCTCTGCATTATTCCCAATCTTGCGATTCATATGGATAGAGAGCAAAATAACGGCGGTGTATTGAAAGCACAGACAAATATGATTCCATTGCTTACGCTGCTAGACCATGAAAAGGAGAAAACGACAGGAATCCTTCAAGAACTGCTTGCACAGGCATTAACACAGGAAACGGGAGAAGCATATACAGCAGAGGATATTCTTGCTTCCGATCTTTTTGTGGAAAATAGTGAGAAGGCAGTGCTGGCAGGCAGAAAGAATGAACTGATTATGTCTGCGCGCTATGATGATCTTGCTTGTGTTTTTGCCGGAATGAAAGGAATTTTAAACGCAGAGTCGAAGCATTTTATTGATGTGCTTGCAGTATTTGATAATGAGGAGGTTGGAAGTCTTACCAGACAGGGAGCAGATTCGACATTGTTTCGGGATACTTTGGAGAATATTGCAGATGGGCTTGGTGTATCAGCAAATACAGCCCGTACATGGAAAGCGGGAAGTTTTATGTTAAGTGCGGATAATGCGCACGCCTGTCATCCTAACCAAAGCGGAAAAGCAGACCCGACAAATCGTCCATATATTAATCAAGGCGTTGTATTAAAGTATCACGGCGGGCAGAAATATGCCACCGACGCGTGTTCGGCGGCATATATAAAACAATTATGCAGACAAAATAATATTCCATTACAAACCTATGCAAATCACTCGGATATTCAAGGCGGTTCTACGCTTGGCAATCTTGCAATGGCGCAGGTATCTATGCCCGCCGCAGATATCGGGCTTCCACAGCTTGCGATGCATTCTGCTTATGAAACTGCTGGAACGCAGGATATCGAATATCTTGTAAAACTTGCAGAAGTATTTTTTGCAGTGCAGTAATGGGTATTTAGTGATAGTTTCGCAATGAAGTTCTACTTAGGAACTGTTAATAAATTACTCATGACAATTACTTGTTTAAATGTCCATCTGCAGCTTCGGATAATCTTGACGTAGCCCGAAATCCGCATCGCCTTGACGCTGTACTAAAATATCCGTAATTTTTCCCAATCGGTCACGGCGCACAATAATATCAATTGTGCCTTCTTCCCTTGACTGATAGAAACCGATCATTTCGTCTATATAGATGCGGACAGGTTCCCCTTTATATAGGAAGCAGCCCTGTTGATCTTTTGAGAGATTCCATGTGATATATTCCTGTTCCCGTTCCTCATCGCTGAGCGAAAGGCTGAATTCGACACGGAACGCGCTTTTTTCTACGTGAAAAGCATTGGACAAGGCAGTTTGTATTTGTGGTCTAATGATGTCTGGATCATCAGTGGTATCTGCTCGCAGAATATCAAAAACGATATCCGTTGCACGCTTCTGCGGATCTTGACCTAAAGCAATATCGCGGGTAAGCTCTACGGTAACAGCCCAGCGAGAATAGCCGCTTGCACAGTATCCGCTTAAACGGGTGGAAAATGGCGCCTGTATACTGGTTGCAAAGGCGGTAGTGCTGCCAGCTACAAAAAGGACTGCCGTGATCAGCAATAGGGATGATGCCTTTTTATACTGCAAAATGCTTTGAATCCGCTTTTCCACTTCCGTTTTGGAAAAAGCACTATACAATAGCGTGGGACGATTTCCAGTAATTGCCATAGCAAGCAGGCTGAACGCATAACTTTTTCGCTGATCTTCATCCGGATACAGTCGAAGCACCGCTTCATCGCACGCGGCTTCTAAATCCGCAGAAAGGCATTTGGACATCATCCAGACAAGCGGATTATACCAGTTTAGGCAGAGTGCAAGCAGCATAACTGCTTTTATCCAGTTATCCTTGCGTTTGATGTGCATGGTTTCGTGCGTAAAAATATGGCGCAGCAATTCTGTATTTTGGAAGTCCATGCGCGTGGGCAGATAAATGCAAGGCGTCAGCAGTCCGCAGACCAGTGGGGAAGCAATTTCATCATTTGAAAATACAAGAATATGCCCCATCTGCATTTCGTGCAGAAGGGTGTTAATTGTGTTGTTATGTTCGATTAACAGACGGTTTTTTAGCTTGGCACTGTAGCGGTATTTTTGCAATAATAAAATTCCAACAGTGACAAAAATCCCAATAAAATAAATTGGAATCAGTGGAATATACCGCGGAAAAATCGAAGCGCCTGTTTCACTTTCAGAAACAAGAATGGTTTTCGTATTTTCAGCCGTGCTTGCAATGTCCTCTACAACAGCGGTTTCCATAACAGAGTCAGCAGCGCTTGTGCCTTGTTTAGCCGTGCTTGCAATGTCCTCTACAACAGCGGCTTCCATAACAGAGTCAGCAACACTTGTGCCTTGGGTTAGAGCAGCTATGCTAAATGCTTCGTTTGTTTCATATTGCTCTAACAGTCTGTTGGCAAACTGAACGGGCAGCCACAGCGGAGAATCTTCGGTTAATTTAATGCTTAATGGGCTGCTTAAAGAAAACGGCACAAGCAGGCGCACAAGCACTACACACCAAAGTACAGGAAATACAAATTTTGGCAGTTTGTTTTTTAGTAAACCGCGCAGCAGCAGAACAATCAGTATCATAATACTTCCATAGAATGCCATTAGAGAAAACGGCATTTTCATTGTGAAATGCAGCATATTATTTTGCCTCCTTAATCATTTGGGAAAGACGGGCAGCATCCGCTTCCGAAATCCCTTGGTTTTTTAGAAATGATGAGAAAAACAGTTCACTGGAGCCGCCGAACATTTTGTCGATAAGCTGTTCAGTTTCGCTCTGCGCAACTTCATCTTTGGTAATCAGCGGCTTGCACAGGAAGTTTGGCTCCTCGCGTGCAATCGCGCCTTTTTCAATGCACTTTTTAATCACGGTATAGGTGGTATTTTTATTCCAGCCAATACGTTCTGACAGTACATCCACAATTTCGCGGGCAGGCTTATCGCCTTGTTCCCACAAGACTTCCATCACTTTTAGTTCGGAATCAAATAGTTTCATTGTGAAATCAAAGCTCCTTTCTGGATGAGTATAATCGTCTAAATATGGGAAAATATGGGGTGGTTCAATCTCCATAGTTTAGAAGACTATTGAAATAGTCTGTGATAATAGACTATCATAATAGTCTTAAGATGTCAACCCTTATTTTGGGATATTTTAATTAGGCTTTTGAAAAAATTATCAGTTTATAACCGTTGGTCTTTTGCTCGTGTGAGATAAAGAAGTAAAAGAAGTGTAAAAAATTTTGCCGTTCTTTGCCCGTCTGACTGTAGGACTGGTCGGGCTTTAGTCGGGCAATTCTACCTTGCCGACAAAAGAGTAATAGAGTTCGATTTCCTGTCTGCGGCGTTTCCCGTCAAGGGCTTCCTTTCCTGTCTTGGTGTGCCGCTCTTGCAACGGCGGTTATTCAGTTTTTAGCCGGCTATAATTCCACAAACTGGAAGTTATCTTTTTCTATCGCTTAAAATTTTTTCATTGAATCTATCAAGAAATTCTTTGGAATTGACCCATGTAAGACTCCCATCCTCATTTGTGAAATCATAACCAGACAATTCATATAATGCAGTTGCACAAATATATTCATACATTCCCGCATTCGGACTTTTGTAGATAATCCAATATAACGGCTTCATAGCCGACTCACCCATATTCAGCACTTCATTATATTGTTCACTGTCAAATACCCTTGTCCAACCTTCAGTTATCACTATTTCTGGATTTTCCCGCTCTGCTTCGACTTCTTCTTCAACTAATGCTCGAAGTTTCGTAGCAACTGCTTCTAATACTTCTGCATCTAAATTTTCCAAATAAAGTTCCTCATTAACTCCATCCTCTGTAATTTCAAGCCAACTCAAAGAATCTGTTTCAATAATTTCCTGCGATTCAATATGTTGATTTTTAGTTTCTTCTACCTGCTGAGTTGTATCAGCAGAAATATCTTCAACATCTTTATGGTTACATGATGTTATAAGGAATAAAAAAATTATAATACCAATCATTGAAGTAATCTTTTTCATGAATGTTTTCCTCCGATAAATTGCGACTTGTAAGTCATACTTACAGCCCTTTTCCACTACCAATCATAGCAGAAAAAGGCTGTTTTTTCAATCAAAATGCGTCCATTGCGGCCTGATCGCCAAGTACAGCGTAGGAAAATGAGTCATTCCTGCTCTCGCAGTACATATCATTGATAAGCCCGATGGAGAGCAGCTCCAAGTCTGCTATCGAAAGCCCTAGCTGTACACACCGCAGAAGGAACAGCGGCGTTGTCATTTCCCGCTCAGTTGGGCGAAGTTTTTTTTAGCCTCCACATCCGTCTGCACGTTCAATCCCCACAACTCTATC
>VSNQ01000111.1 GCA_009774395.1 Lachnospiraceae bacterium | reverse complement strand
ATGGCAAGCAAAAATATTAAAATTTGAATATTTCTATTTATTTTCATTAAAATTGTGGTATAATAATTAAAAATCCAATGTGAGGTGAGAATATGCGAATAGCGCATTATTTACATGTAGACAAGCGTTTAAAGTCATTCCGTATAGGGGCTGATATGTCCCAAAAAGAAATGGCTGCGAAATTGGAACTGTCTGTTCCGACTTATTCTAATTACGAAAACGGTTATAGTGAACCGCCTATGGAAGTAATACAAAAATTCTGTTCTATTATTGGTATTAAAGAGGAATTATTTTTTGGATATACGATTAAACCCAACGAAGAGTTGAGCATTAACACATATTCAGATATTTTAAAGGTAATCATGGAATTAATAAGAGCAGGTATTCCTGTAGAATGTTCCACCTCCGTCAATACGGCTACAAGACGTTTAGTGGCATCTATCAACATAGAAAGTCCACAGATTGCATCTCTTGTATCTCGCTGGAATGAATTGAACAAGGAACTGGAGACTGAAAAAATTGACAGTGACGAATACAACATATGGATAGACAGTCTGATGAACTCATTTAACATTCCGGTAGAGAACTATTAGTAAATATTTTCATATATTTTCCTGATGAGCAAATCTTTTAGAACCATATTAGAACCACAAGAGAATTTTTAGCTGTTTCATCACGTAAAAAGGCTTTCGGAGAAATCTCCGAAAGCCTTGATTTTACTGAATAAATTGTAATTACTCGATGATAGTAGCCACACGACCAGAACCCACTGTACGTCCACCCTCACGGATAGCGAATGTAAGTCCCTGCTCCATAGCGATTGGATGAATCAACTCGATTGTCATCTCTACATTATCGCCAGGCATACACATATCTGTACCAGCAGGTAATTCGCAAACACCTGTTACATCCGTTGTTCTAAAATAGAACTGCGGTCTATAGTTATTGAAGAACGGTGTATGACGTCCACCCTCGTCCTTTGTCAATACGTAAACCTGTGCGGTAAACTTCTTATGGCATTTAACAGTACCTGGTTTTGCAAGAACCTGTCCTCTTTGAATTTCAGTTCTCTGAATACCACGAAGTAATGCACCAATGTTGTCACCAGCCTGAGCCTCATCAAGAAGTTTACGGAACATCTCAATACCTGTAACAACCGTCTTCTTTGTTTCCTCGCTGATACCAACGATTTCAACTTCCTCATTGATGTGGAGAACGCCACGCTCAACTCTACCAGTTGCAACTGTACCACGTCCAGTAATTGTGAAAATATCCTCAATAGGCATAAGGAACGGCTTATCTGTTGCTCTCTCAGGATCAGGAATATAAGAATCAACTGTATCCATTAATTCCATAATCTTGTCGCCCCACTCGCTCTTAGGATCTTCAAGTGCTCTTAATGCAGAACCCTTGATAATTGGGCAGTCATTAAAACCATACTCCTCAAGCTGCTCTGTTACTTCCATTTCAACTAACTCGATTAACTCAGGATCATCTACCATATCGCACTTATTCAAAAATACAACAATATAAGGTACACCTACCTGACGAGAAAGAAGGATATGCTCCTTTGTCTGCGCCATAACACCATCTGTTGCTGCAACTACTAAGATAGCACCGTCCATCTGTGCTGCACCTGTAATCATATTCTTTACATAGTCAGCATGGCCCGGACAGTCAACGTGTGCATAGTGTCTGTTCTCTGTTGAATACTCAACGTGAGCTGTAGAGATTGTGATACCTCTTTCTCTTTCTTCTGGAGCTTTGTCAATGTTCTCGAAGTCTGTTGCCTCATTTCCTGCAACGCGCTCAGCCAATACCTTTGTAATTGCTGCTGTCAAAGTTGTTTTACCATGATCAACGTGACCGATGGTACCAATATTACAATGGGTCTTGGTTCTGTCGAATTTAGCTTTAGCCATTTTTTTAATCCTCCTTATAAAACGATTAATAATAATACTGTTTTATTTGCATAAAACATTATCCAACTAGCTTGATTATATTAGAAAATATTGGTTTTTTCAAGCATTATTTGCAAAATGTCTTTATTTTGATCTTGCGGCAAGCACTTTATCCTGAACGGACTTCGGAACTTGCTCATATTTTTCAAAAAACATAGAATAATTTCCGCGTCCCTGCGTCTTAGAACGCAAGTCTGTAGAATAACCGAACATTTCTGCAAGTGGTACATAGCCCTTTACCATTTTACCACCGCCAATATCTTCCATGCCTTCGATACGTCCACGACGTGAATTTATATCGCCAATAACATCACCCATATATTCCTCTGGCATTGTTACTTCTACCTTCATAATCGGCTCAAGAAGCACAGGAGCACCTTTCTGCATTGCTTCCTTAAATGCGAGCGAACCTGCAATATGGAATGCTAATTCTGAAGAGTCCACTTCATGATAGGATCCATCATATACATTTGCATAAACGCCAACTACAGGGAAACCGCCTAAGATACCTGCGTGTGTTGCTTCCTCAATACCTTCGCCAACTGCCGGAATATATTCCTTAGGAATCGCACCACCGACAACGGTAGACTCAAATTTAAATAATTCTTCGCCGTTTGCATCCATAGGTGCAAATTTTACCTTGCAGTGTCCATACTGACCACGACCACCAGACTGTTTCGCATACTTAGAATCCACTTCCACTTCTTTTGTGATTGCTTCCTTATATGCAACTTGTGGTGCACCAACATTTGCCTCTACTTTATATTCACGCAAAAGCCTGTCAACAATAATCTCAAGATGAAGTTCACCCATACCTGCAATAATTGTCTGACCTGTTTCCGGATTGGTATGTGCCCGGAATGTAGGGTCTTCCTCCGCAAGTTTTGCGAGTGCCTCACCCATCTTACCCTGTCCTGCCTTTGTTTTTGGCTCAATCGCAAGCTCAATAACAGGCTCTGGGAATTCCATTGATTCCAAAATAACTGGATGCTGTTCATCACAGATAGTATCACCTGTTGTTGTAAACTTAAAGCCTACCGCAGCCGCAATATCACCGGAATACACTTTGTCCAATTCCTGCCTTTTATTTGCATGCATCTGCAAAATACGTCCAACACGTTCCTTCTTATCCTTTGTTGCATTCAGCACATAAGAACCAGAATTCATTGTGCCGGAATAAACTCTAAAGAATGCAAGTTTGCCAACAAATGGGTCAGCCATTATCTTAAATGCAAGCGCTGAAAACGGTTCCTCATCAGATGAATGCCGTTCAATTTCATTTCCTGCTAAATCAACGCCCTTAATCGCCGGAATATCTGTAGGAGCCGGCATAAAATCAAGGATTGCATCAAGAAGTTTCTGAACCCCTTTGTTTCTATATGCAGAACCACAACATACAGGAACTGCTGTACATTCACATGTACCCTTTCTAAGAACAGCCTTTAACTGCTCTATCGAAGGTTCCTCACCCTCAAGATACATCATTGTTAAGTCATCATCTAACTCGCAGATTTTCTCCACCATTTCAGAATGATAAAGTTCTGCATCATCAGCCATATCTGCTGGGACTTCGACGATAGAAATATCATCACCCTTGTCATCATTATAGATATATGCTTTCATTTCCATTAGGTCGACAATGCCTTTAAATTCATCTTCCTTGCCGATAGGCAGCTGAAGAATAATGGCATTTTTACCCAATCTCGTTCTAATCTGATCTACAGCGCCATAAAAATTCGCGCCCAAAATATCCATTTTATTAATAAATGCCATTCTGGGTACATTGTAGGTATCAGCCTGACGCCAAACGTTTTCTGACTGCGGTTCAACACCACCCTTTGCACAGAAAACACCTACGGCACCATCTAGTACACGCAGAGAACGCTCAACTTCTACAGTAAAGTCAACGTGACCCGGAGTATCAATGATATTAATACGATGCTCCAAGGCATCTGGCTGAACCTTTCCATTCTCCTGATGTGTCCAATGGCACGTCGTAGCGGCCGATGTAATTGTAATACCTCTCTCCTGCTCCTGTGCCATCCAGTCCATAGTCGCAGTACCTTCATGGGTATCACCAATCTTATAATTCACACCGGTATAATATAAGATACGCTCTGTAAGAGTGGTCTTACCCGCATCAATATGCGCCATAATACCAATGTTTCTAGTCCTCTCTAAAGGATATTCTCTTCCAGCCAAGGTTCTTCCTCCTTATAAATTTTCAAAACAAATCTGCTTAAAATCTGTAGTGCGCAAACGCTTTGTTTGCCTCTGCCATCTTGTGCATATCTTCTTTTCTCTTAACGGCTGCGCCAGTATTGTTTGATGCGTCAAGAATCTCATTTGCAAGCCGCTCTTCCATTGTTTTCTCGCCTCTCTTGCGTGAAAAAAATACCAACCAGCGAAGTCCTAATGCCTGACGGCGATCTGGTCTTACTTCAAGGGGTACCTGATAGGTAGCTCCTCCAATACGTCTCGCCTTACATTCAAGCAATGGCATAATATTATTCATTGCTGACTCAAATACATCTAATGCAGGCTTCTGTGCCTTTTCTTCAACTCTTGCGAATGCACCGTATACAATTTTCTGTGCGATACCCTTCTTACCATCCAACATAACGTTATTGATAAGTTTAGTAACCACTTTATTATTGTAAATAGGGTCTGCTAAAACGTCCCTTTTTTGAATATATCCTTTACGTGGCACGGTTCTTCCCTCCTTAATTATGCATAACGGCTGTGCCGCTATTTGATTAAATCAACGGTACTCACATTATTAAAAACTTGTGTTCGTGCGGTTTTCTATTTTAATATAAATGAGGTATTAAATCAGAATCCCAACACTAATTAGTTTTTTGTGGTACAAGGTAAATCTACGGAATTAAAATTCAATTTATTTCTTCTATTTACCTGCTTTTGGCCTCTTGGCTCCATACTTAGAGCGTGCCTGTTTTCTGTTAGCAACTCCCGCTGTATCAAGCGTACCTCTGATAATATGGTACCTTGTACCTGGTAAGTCCTTAACACGTCCGCCTCTGATAAGAACAACACTATGCTCCTGTAGGTTGTGACCTTCTCCCGGAATATAACTTGTTACTTCCATTCCGTTGGAAAGACGTACTCTGGCAATCTTTCTAAGTGCCGAATTCGGCTTCTTTGGTGTTGCAGTCTTTACTGCGGTACATACCCCTCTCTTTTGCGGAGCGGATGTATCTGTCACTTTCTTTCTTAAAGAGTTGTAACCTCTCTGCAACGCTGGTGCAGTCGACTTCTTAACAGTTTCCTGACGTCCTTTTCTTACTAATTGGTTAAATGTTGGCATTCTTTTTCACCTCCTGCTTGTTTGCTATCAATGCCTGACGTATGCTCTCTTAGCATTATTACAATATACCAAAAACACATACGATTTTCACACATGCTAGATTATTATACTTTTACTGTAAGAACTTGTCAATTGTTTATTTATTAAATTTTTATAAATATATAAAATTATTATTTTATTATGCAAAAATTCATGGCATTCTTAACCATATTTTTGCTAATTTGTTTATACATGCTTTTATCTGCTCCTAAATGAAAAAGAGTGAAAGAAAATGCGCACTGTAAAGTGCGAAAGTTTCTCTTAGGTTTTGTTTGTGATTGGAAAGGAATGGAAAAAATATGGCAATTGCTACGCCAGATATACCATATATCTTCGTAAACACAAACAAATAAAATGAATAGATTATTTGTCTGACTTTCCAAAATATCATTCTATTCATATATACTGCTATACTACACGCCGCAAAGCGGCAGTTCTCCTTTAAGCAACTGTGTGCATATTGTTACCCATATCTACCAGTTACAAAAAATTGCCAAAGAATTTTAAAGCATCAAAATCAAGAATGTAAATATATCCAAAAATACACTGCTAAAAGCAGAAAAATCGTGCTGTTTTACACAATTTCTCAAATAACATTTTTAATATTTTTTAATTCATTCGTTATTTTAAGGCAATGGAACTACTCGAAATAAGTTGTTATACTAAGAAACTGTCCCAAGATAACTTACCCTATTCCCGGTCTTTTTCTTTGATAGCACTGTTAAAAAATCAGTTACATAGCCCACTATGCGCCCGATTTTATAGCAATGCTATCAAAAAAATCCTGCGAACTATTGGCAAGTTATTTCATAACAGTCCCTAAACGTTAGTCTTTTCGACACTTAGGAATTGTAAATAAATAACTTGTTAATTTGACGCTGTATCAATGTTCCGCTGGAAAGAAAATAATCGCAGGCGTAGCGGGCTACGTCAAGATTATCTGATGCTGCAGATGAACATTTAGACAAGTCAAATGGATGAGTTATTTATTGACAGTTCCTTAGTATAATATCAAAAGGCTTCCGAAAAATGGTTATCTACAAACTCCATTTCTCAGCAGCCCTTTTGATATTATATATTCATATTTCTATTTTATTACGCAAGCAGAAAGCATTATCATTTTCCTTGCTGTCAACCATGCTATTCTGTTACTACAGGCGTCTTCTCCTGCTCAGTATTCTCCATAGCATCTTCTTTCCGATCAGCATCTGTATTTTCTGTTTCGGATTCTGTAATATTCTGTGATTCTTTATCCTCTTCGAGGGCTTCTGTTTCAAAATCCTCATTGTCATTATCGTTGATATCGTCGTCGGCAAAGTCCTCCAAGTCATCCATATCGTCGTCTTCCAAGTCGTCGAAATCATCCAACTCCTCATCATCCAGTTCTTCGCCGTCCATATCTTCTAGGTTATCCAAGTCCTCGTCTTCTAAGTCAAACTCAATTTCATCCTCTAAGTCCAACATATCTTCCGGACTTCTATCACAATCAAGTTTAACATTGCGGTATCTTCTCATACCAGTTCCAGCGGGAATCAGCTTTCCAATAATAACATTCTCTTTCAAGCCGACCAGCGGATCGATTTTGCCTTTGATAGCCGCTTCTGTTAGGACTTTTGTTGTTTCTTGGAACGAAGCCGCTGACAGAAACGAATTTGTTGCTAAAGCTGCCTTAGTAATTCCTAGGATAATATCCTTTGCCTCTGCCGGACACTTACCTTCGGCATACAGTTTCTCATTGATTTCCTCCAACTCCAAACCGTCTACCAATGTTCCTGGGAGAAATTCTGTATCTCCACTTGTTTCTATCCGCTTCTTTTTCAGCATCTGCCGCACAATCACCTCAATATGCTTATCGGCAATATCCACGCCCTGTAGACGATAAACACGCTGTACTTCACGCAGCAGATAATTCTGTACCGCATCAATTTTCTTAATTTCCAGCAAATCATGTGGATTCACACTACCTTCTGTCAGCTCGTCACCAGCTTCTAAAACTGCGCCATCCATGATTTTAATTCGGGAACCATACGGAATCAGGTATGTTTTCTCATTTACACCGTCAGATACGATAATCTCGCGCTTTTTCTTAGTATCCTTAATCGTTGCCGTTCCGCCAAACTCCGCAATAATCGCAAGTCCTTTTGGTTTTCTAGCCTCAAAAAGCTCCTCTACACGAGGAAGACCTTGTGTAATATCATCACCGGCAACGCCGCCTGTATGGAATGTTCTCATCGTAAGCTGTGTTCCTGGCTCACCAATAGACTGTGCAGCAATTATGCCGACTGCCTCGCCAATCTGTACGGCTTCACCGGTTGCCATATTTGCACCATAACATTTTGCGCAGATACCAACATGGGATTTACAGCAAAGAATATTTCGGATTTTTACTTTTTCAATTGGTTCGCCTTTTTTATCTACGCCCTTGCTTAATATTTTGGAAGCGCGGCTCGGCGTTATCATATGGTTTTTCTTAACCAAGATATTGCCGTCCTTATCCATAATATCCTCGCAAGAATACCTTCCTGTAATACGGTCTTTCAACCCTTCTATCGTTTCTTTTCCATCCATAAAGGCCGCAACCTCCATGCCTGGAATAAAATCTTTCCCTTCACAGCAGTCCACTTCACGGATAATCAACTCTTGACAGACATCAACCATTCGGCGCGTCAGATAACCAGAGTCAGCAGTACGCAGTGCAGTATCAGACAATCCTTTCCGTGCACCATGTGCAGACATAAAGTATTCCAATACATCAAGTCCCTCACGGAAGTTAGACTTAATCGGCAGCTCAATTGTACGCCCTGTTGTATCAGCCATCAAACCACGCATTCCCGCAAGCTGCTTAATCTGCTGGTTTGAGCCACGGGCACCCGAATCCGCCATCATAAAGATATTGTTGTAATGGTCAAGACCGTCAAGCAGCGTTTGTGTCAATTTATCATCCGTTTCTTTCCATGTTTCCACAACTGCCTTGTAGCGTTCTTCCTCTGTCATTAAGCCACGGCGGAAATTCATTGTAATGCGGTCAACCGTATTCTGTGCCTCTGCAAGCATTTTCGGCTTTTCCGCAGGCACAGTCATATCCGAAATAGAAACCGTCATTGCCGCACGCGTAGAATATTTGTATCCCATTGCCTTAATACTGTCAAGCACTTCTGCTGTTTTGGTTGCACCATGAATATTAATAACCTTTTCCAGAATCTGCTTCAATCCCTTTTTACCGACATGAAAATCGACTTCCAATAAAAGCTGATCTTCTGGTGTAACTCTATCAACAAACTCTAAGTCTTGTGGAAGTATTTCATTAAAGATAAATCTTCCGAGCGTAGACTCTACAATTCCAGAAACAAATTCACCAGTAGGAAGAGTCTTTTCTACTCTTACCTTAATTCTTGAATGCAGTGTGCATGCACCATTTTCATAGGCAAGAATCGCTTCATTTACATTCTTAAAATATTTCCCTTCGCCGATTGCCCCCGGACGTTCCTGTGTCAAATAATAAATACCGAGCACCATATCCTGCGAAGGCACTGCTACTGGCCCACCATCTGAAGGCTTTAGCAAGTTATTGGGTGAGAGCAGTAAAAACCGGCATTCTGCCTGTGCTTCCACGGATAAAGGCAGATGTACCGCCATCTGATCACCATCAAAATCTGCGTTAAATGCAGTACAAACAAGTGGATGCAGCTTAATCGCTTTACCCTCTACCAAGATAGGCTCAAACGCCTGAATACCAAGTCTGTGTAGTGTCGGTGCGCGGTTGAGCATTACAGGATGTTCTTTAATAACCTCCTCCAATACGTCCCAAACGGTATGATCCAGTTTTTCCACAAGCTTTTTTGCATGTTTAATATTCTGTGAAATCTGCCTTGCCACAAGTTCTTTCATAACAAACGGTTTAAATAACTCTATCGCCATTTCCTTGGGCAGACCACACTGATAAATTTTCAATTCTGGCCCAACGACAATAACAGAACGACCCGAATAATCCACACGCTTTCCAAGAAGATTCTGACGGAATCGGCCCGATTTTCCCTTTAGCATATCAGAAAGGGATTTTAATGCCCTGTTTCCGGGGCCTGTAACTGGACGACCGCGTCTGCCATTATCTATCAGGGCATCCACTGCTTCCTGTAGCATTCTCTTCTCGTTTCGTACAATAATATCTGGTGCGCCAAGCTCCAACAACCGTTTTAAACGATTGTTCCTATTAATAATCCGACGGTACAAGTCATTTAAGTCTGACGTTGCAAATCTACCACCGTCAAGTTGAACCATTGGACGCAGGTCAGGTGGAAGAACAGGAATCGTATCCATAATCATCCATTCTGGTTTATTTCCAGAATTCCGGAAGGACTCGACAACTTCCAAACGCTTTACAATTTTAGCACGCTTCTGTCCTTTTGTGTTCTCGTTTTTCAGTTCGGCATTTAGTTCCTCACAGTCTTTTTCAAGATCTATGGCGTGCAAAAGTTCTTGGATTGCTTCTGCTCCCATACCAACCCGAAAACGGCTGCCCCATTTTTCACGATTATCCTGATACTCTTTCTCCGACAATACCTGTTTATATTCCAAATCAGTATCCATTGGATCCAATACGATATACGACGCGAAGTACAGCACCTTCTCAAGCACTCTTGGCGTTAGGTCGAGAATTAAACCCATACGGCTGGGAATTCCTTTAAAATACCAGATATGTGATACAGGAGCTGCAAGTTCAATATGCCCCATACGTTCCCTTCGCACGCTGGACTTTGTTACTTCAACACCGCAGCGGTCGCAGATAACACCTTTATAACGAATTTTTTTATATTTTCCGCAGTGGCATTCCCAATCCTTGCTGGGCCCAAAAATCTTTTCGCAGTACAAACCGTCACGCTCAGGCTTTAAGGTTCTGTAATTGATTGTTTCAGGCTTTGTTACCTCACCCTTTGACCACTCCCTAATTCTTTCCGGAGAGGCAAGACCAATTTTAATCGCGTCAAAAGTGATGGTCTGGCATGATTCATTCTTTATTTCAGACATTTTGGCACTCCTTCCAATTCAATTGTCTATTGACAGCCTTCACGCAGCTACAGCCACGAAGCCTGTAGCTGTATAAATTTCCTATTCCTCATAGTCATCTTCGTAATTATCTTCTTCGTCGTCATCAAAATCATCATCCGCATAATCCTCGTCGTCGTCAAACTCGTCCGTATCGTCAGCATCAACCAAATCACCACTTGCAGCATCAAATTCTTTCTGCTGATACCCCTCCAAGTTTTCCTGATTATCGTATTTGTTATCACCCTCCATCTCAACGCGGAAATCACTCTCACTATAGTCAACAGACTCCATAATCTCCACCTCATTGCGTTCTTCGTCATAAACCTTTACATCCAGTCCAAGCGACTGCAATTCTTTCAACAGTACCTTAAAGGACTCCGGTATACCCGGTTCTGGTATATTCTCACCTTTTATAATCGCCTCATACGTTTTCACACGCCCTACAACATCATCCGACTTTACTGTTAAAATCTCTTGCAGTGTATGCGACGCGCCGTATGCCTCCAACGCCCAAACTTCCATCTCACCGAAACGCTGTCCGCCAAACTGTGCTTTACCGCCAAGAGGCTGCTGCGTTACCATACCATACGGACCTGTAGAACGCGCATGAATTTTATCATCAACCAAGTGATGCAGTTTCAAATAATGCATATGCCCAATTGTAACAGGGCTGTCAAAATACTCTCCTGTCCTGCCATCACGCAGACGCACTTTTCCATCTCTTGAAATTGGTACACCTTTCCAAAGTTTTCTGTGTTCGCGGTTTTTAGATAAATATTCCAGCACTTCTGGCAAAAGTTCTTCTTTATGCTTATCCTCAAACTCCCCCCACTCTAAATTTACATAATCATTCGCAAGATCAAGTGTATCCATAATATCTTCTTCGTTCGCACCGTCAAATACTGGTGTCGCCACATTAAAGCCTAACGCCTTTGCTGCCAACGAAAGATGAATCTCAAGTACCTGACCAATATTCATACGCGAAGGCACACCCAGCGGATTTAATACAATATCCAATGGTCTGCCATTTGGAAGATACGGCATATCCTCAACAGGCAGCACACGCGAAACAACACCCTTGTTTCCGTGACGACCTGCCATTTTATCTCCTACAGATATCTTTCTTTTCTGTGCAATATAGATACGAACAGATTGATTTACGCCTGGTGCAAGCTCTGTGTCCCCATTTGCCCTTGAAAACATTTTTGCATCAACAACAACGCCATACTCACCATGTGGTACTTTAAGCGACGTATCACGCACCTCACGCGCCTTCTCACCAAAAATCGCACGCAACAGACGTTCCTCTGCTGTAAGCTCTGTTTCCCCTTTCGGTGTTACCTTTCCCACAAGAATATCGCCTGCACGCACCTCTGCACCAATACGGATAATTCCTCTGTCATCCAAATCCTTTAAAGCATCATCACCGACACCTGGCACATCCCTTGTAATTTCCTCGGGACCTAATTTCGTATCACGTGCATCGGTTTCATATTCTTCAATATGAATAGACGTATATACATCCTCTTGCACAAGCCGTTCGCTCAGGAGTACTGCATCTTCGTAATTATATCCCTCCCATGTCATAAATCCAATCAAAGGATTCTTGCCAAGTCCAAGTTCTCCGCCACTGGTAGACGGACCATCCGCAATTACCTGTCCGGCTTCTACATGATCGCCTTTTACCACAATCGGTTTCTGATTATAGCAGTTGGACTGATTGCTTCGCACAAATTTATATAAATGAAACTCCGCACGCTCTCCATCATCATACGTCATCCGAATTAACTTCGATGACACATAAGTAATTGTGCCTGGCTTCTTCGCAACCACACAGACACCAGAGTCCACAGCCGTTTTAACCTCCATACCCGTTCCAACAACTGGCGCTTCTGTAAAGAGCAGCGGCACTGCCTGACGCTGCATATTAGAACCCATCAGTGCTCGATTCGCGTCATCATTCTGAAGGAAAGGAATCAATGCTGTCGCAACAGAGAATACCATTTTCGGCGATACATCCATATAGTCAAACATTGCCTTGGGGTACTCCTGCGTTTCATCCAAATAACGACCCGATACTGAATTACGCACAAAATATCCATTCTCATCAAGCGCCTCATTTGCCTGCGCTACATGATAATTATCCTCCTCGTCAGCAGTCATATAGACAACTTCCTCTGTAACACGCGGATTTTTGGGATCGGATTTATCAATCTTACGATATGGTGCTTCAATGAATCCATACTCATTAATGCGTGCATACGAAGCCAACGAGTTAATCAAACCAATATTCGGACCTTCTGGCGTTTCAATGGGACACATTCTGCCATAGTGTGAATAGTGTACATCACGCACCTCAAATCCGGCACGATCTCTTGACAAACCGCCCGGACCCAATGCAGACAGACGCCTTTTGTGTGTCAACTCGCCAAGCGGGTTGTTCTGATCCATAAACTGCGACAACTGAGAAGATCCGAAGAACTCCTTAATTGCAGCCTGTACAGGTTTTATATTAATCAGAGCCTGCGGTGATACGTCATCCGAATCATGTGTCGTCATTCGCTCACGCACCACGCGCTCCATTCTGGATAAACCAATGCGGTACTGGTTCTGCAGCAGTTCACCAACCGAACGGATGCGGCGGTTTCCTAAATGGTCAATATCATCGCTGTTGCCAAGGCCATACTCTAAATGCATATTGTAATTAATAGAAGCCAAAATATCTTCCTTTGTAATATGCTTTGGAATTAATTCATGTACATTTCTTGTGATCGCATCAGCCAATTCCTCTGGATTTTCGGCATACTCCTCCAAAATCTGGCGAAGCATAGGAAAGTACACATGTTCTGTAATTCCTAAGCTTCTCGGCTCACAATCAACAAAATTCGTTATGTCTACCATCATATTAGAAAGAACCTTAACAATTCTCTCCTCTGTCTGAATCCATACAAAAGGAACGGCAGCATTTTGGATTATTTCTGCCATTTCAACCGTTACTTTATCTCCCTTCTGACCAAGGATTTCCCCGCTAAACGGATCTACTACATCCTCAGCAAGAATTTGATTGCGGATTCTGTTTTTCAGCGCAAGTTTTTTGTTAAACTTATAACGTCCTACTTTTGCTAAATCATATCTCTTGGGATCAAAAAACATCGCTGTAACAAGGTTTTCCGCACTATCCAAACTAAAAGGCTCACCAGGACGGATTTTGCTGTATAATTCCTTTAAGCCCTCTTGATAATTCTCCGCAGTATCTTTAGTAAAACTTGCATGTATTTTAGGCTCATCGCCGAATAATTCAAGAATTTCTTCATTGGTGCCCACACCCAGCGCACGGATGAATACAGTAATTGGTACTTTTCTTGTTCGATCTACACGCACATAAAAAATATCATTAGAATCTGTTTCATATTCCAGCCATGCTCCTCGGTTTGGAATAACAGTACAAGAAAATAAGCGCTTACCAATTTTATCATGCGCAATACCATAATAGATACCCGGTGAACGTACTAGCTGGCTGACAATAACACGTTCCGCTCCGTTAATAACAAAGGTACCTGTTTCTGTCATCAGTGGAAAATTACCCATAAAAATTTCATGTTCGCTGATTTCTTCCTTCTCCTTATTGTGAAGACGAACTTTAATCTTTACAGGGGCTTCATAAGTCAAATCTCTTTCTTTACACTCCTCGATAGTATGTTTGATTTCGTCTTCCGCTAAAACGTAATCCACAAATTCCAGACTCAATCGTCCGCTGTAATCGGTAATTGGAGAGATATCTGCCAGCGCCTCCCGAAAGCCTTCTTTTAGAAACCAATTATAGGAATCTTTCTGTACTTCAATCAAGTTGGGCATATCCAAAACTTCTTTTTGTCTTGAATAGCTCATGCGTAATGTCTTTCCGGTGACAACTGGACGTATTCTGTTTTTTTCCATAACATTTCACCCCGTTCTTCATGATATACATCTATTTTCTTTACGCCGTTGGGCACAAAACGAGCACAATTTTTCACAATAGTGCACATTACATATTAACACAACAAAATTTGGAAGTCAATTAAAATTTTCAAAAGATTTGCAAACTGTCAAACATTATATTGTTCTTCAGGAACTGTCAATCAATAACTCATCAATTTGACTTGTATCAATGTCCCTCTGCGGCATCAGATAATCTTGACGTTGCGCGCTGCCAATCCGCCAAGCAATGGCATATTTCCTCTGCATCGGCGTGTATATAGGAAAAAAGTCGGGATAAGGTATCCCGACTTTCTCTAAACTCGTTTAGTTTCAATTCGCAACATTATTTCATTCTATGCTCATTTATCTCAAACTTATGATATTGAAACTTTCTTCATTCCTAAAGTTATAGGATTTCAGAACTATTTATAGTAAGCGACAAAAGCATTTGCCTTTTACTATATTTCATGCACACGACCGCATAAGGAATTGATCCGCTTTGCGGCATGCGGTCGGCGCAGATAAAATTTGCGTTTACTATAACTTTAAAGTTACTTGATTATAAAGATATTGGGTTTCAAGATTGTCTTATTTCAGAGTAACTTTAGCGCCTTCTGCTTCTAATTTAGCCTTAATATCGTCAGCATCTGCCTTAGAAGCTGCTTCCTTCACCATCTTAGGTGCGCCGTCAACTAAATCCTTTGCTTCCTTCAAGCCAAGTCCAGTTACTTCACGAACAACTTTAATAACCTTAACCTTGTTCGGGCCAACCTCTGTCAATTCTACATCAAACTCATCCTTCTCTGCTTCTGCGGAAGCTGCTCCGTCTGATGCTACAACTGCTACACTTGCTGCTGCAGATACACCAAATTCCTCCTCACAAGCCTTTACCAAATCATTTAACTCTAAAACTGTAAGTTCTTTAATCGCATCAATAAATTCTGCTGTCGTTAACTTTGCCATTTTATTTTACCTCCATTTTAATTTTATTAATTTTAACTTTAATAGT
>VSNQ01000110.1 GCA_009774395.1 Lachnospiraceae bacterium | reverse complement strand
ATACTTTCTAAAATTGTAAGTTCATGTTTTCGTGCGTAAATTGTTGTTGTCATGGTGTTTACAAAATTTATGATTCCGATAAACAACAATAAAAACGAAAAAACTGTACCTATCAGCAGGATAGACCCCAAGGATTCTTTATAAAGCTGTGTGGATTCACTTTGTGACAACAACGCAACCCCTGTTTTGTCCTTCAAAGCTGTTTTAAGCTGCTGATGGATATTACTATCCATAGACGGTTCTACATTTAAGAGAATTTGACCTATAAAGGGATGATGGTTCAGTTTTTCCATGCCTTCTTCACTCATGTAAATCTTCCCAACAGAATAATTAGCAAAATCCGAAGAAAGGTCATCCGTATAAACACCGTCCACCGTTCTATAGTTGATTTGGTTGTTTTTAATGTGTTCTGCGGTTACATTTTCATTAAAGATGCCCGCAACAACATAGGAAGCCGTTTGTCCGGTAAAAGAATCGGTTATAGATATTTCACTTCCAATCTTGTCTTTTTGTATATTGCCTAAACTCGTTGGCGCTAAATAAACCGTATTCCCACTGGCAAAATCAGAAATTGCTTTTTCATCAAAACTTCCGACTTCCAAAGCGATTTTTGTAAGCAGCGGAGAAGAAATACCATCAATTTCAACCAAAGCATTTTGTGCTATTTTATCCCATTCAGACGAATTTATATCAGCAAGGTCTTGAATATATTGTGTCCAAACAGATTCCGCTGTATCAATTTTGCAGATGCTGCCATAAACAATCTCTTGTTCTTCAATTCCTTTCATGGAAGATAATTCTCGCAAGAAGTCACCATCCAACTGGTTTTGAGAAGATTCGCCCATGCCTGATATCGTCTTATCGCTCATTGTGAAATCAAAAGGCATATCTATCTTAGCCTTTAAGCTCCAGTCAGGATGTGAAAATGTGGTAAATACCATAACAAATATCGTCAGTCCTACAGAAAGGGAAAGGAACACTAAAACAGCCCTTTTCTTATTTTGAAAAACATTCCGAAACGCCATTGCAGATAATTTTGTTCCCCGTTTTCCCTGATATTGTTTTCTGACAGAACTGCTGACTCCTATATACCGGACTGCTTCAATAGGAGAAACTTTTCCGGCTTCTTTTGCAGGTTTTCGGCAACTAATATAAACAGTGATGAAGGAAAACAAAACAGCAACTATATAGATAAGCGGATGAAATGATGCTTTATAAATCATCGTTTCTGCCAGACCGCCGGAGGATAAAAGTGCTTTAAGGCAAATTGGCACAACAGCAAAAGAAAGGGCACTTCCCAATAAGATTCCCAAAGGGATGGCGATTCCTGAAAATAGAAAAATCTGTTTTCGTACTAACTGCCTTATTTGTGAATAGGTAGTTCCCAATGTTTTGAGAACTCCATAAAAATGAATGTCTTTTGTTACAGATATATATGCGATATTGTAAATCAGCAAATAGCCGCATAACATTATGAATATTCCCACAATCACTACACCCATTACGGCATAGGAGCTTTCCATGCCCGCTTCACTTTGAGTATCTACAAGAATAATGGCGTGTGTTGTTGGTAAGGATAAATCTGTTTGCAGCCTCGTTACAACATCTTCTACATCATTTGTCACATTGAAAGAAATTAAACTTGCAATAAAATGATTTTCAGCATAACTTTTGGCAACAATCGCATTGGCATCTGCCTGATACCCTTTTAGAGCTGCGGCTGCAACATTGCCGCTGATTCCACCACCGGGACGAGAAACGGATACATAATCTTTGTACCAGCCGCAAAGTGTAAAGACCTTTTTTGACATTTGATTCATGCTCACTTCTATTTCCATTCCAATTTCAGGGTCAGAAATATAAAGTAATGCAAGGGCATCCTCAGACAGCATGATTTCATTTTCTGCCTGTGGCAAAGACCCATGTACGTTATCTACCGTGTTTCTAATATGGCTTTCCCATTCTGTGTTGTCATAATAGGTCAAAGCAATTTGCTCTTTGTGTTCCGTTTCGATTGCTCCTGCATAAATCTGTTCTCCAACCGAAGATATATAATCTAATTGTTTCAAAGCGCCAATCTGATTATCCGAGGAATCCGTCAGCAATCCATTGGCGGTAGTTCCTTTCAAGTGCAGATTCATAGAATTAAGATTTTCTACAAAGCTCAACCCAACACTGCACACAGAAAAAATCATGGCTGTAACAAGCAAAATAGAAAATATCATAATTTTATTCTGCTTTATATTCGCCTTAAAATTTCGAGAGGACAGCTTTTTGATAATGGCTGTATTGTTATTTCCAAATAAAATATCATTCATCGTCTATGCCCCCTTATTCATAAATTTTTCCATCTTCAATGCGGATAATGCGGTCTGCAAGCTGGGCAATTTCGTTATTGTGGGTAATCATTACAAGGGTCTGGTGGAATTGCTGGCTGGTAGCTTTCAGAAGTCCCAAAACATCGTTACTCGTCCGGCTATCCAAATTGCCGGTCGGTTCATCAGCCAGAACAATAGCCGGTTTTGAAACAAGGGCACGAGCGATTGCTACACGCTGCTGCTGACCGCCGGAAAGGTTGCCCGGCATACTGCTTTGCTTATCTTCCAAGCCCAGCATCCGAACAACTTTATCCATAAATTTCTTATCCACATTGTCTCCGTCCAATTCCACTGGCAGAACAATATTTTCATAGACATTCAACACTGGCACAAGGTTATAATTCTGAAAGATAAAGCCGATTTTCCGTCTGCGGAAGATGGTGAGCTGTTCATCATTCAGCCTAGACAGTTCTTTTCCATCCACAATAACTTTGCCCGTAGTAGGGACATCTAAGCCGCCGATCATGTTCAGCAAGGTAGATTTTCCGCTGCCGGAAGTACCGACAATGGCAATAAATTCGCCCTGTTCGACAGAAAGCGTCACACCGTCTAATGCCTTTGTGATATGCGGCGCTGCACCGTAATATTTCTTCAAATCAGTTGTTTGTAAAATGCTCATAATGAATACCATCCTTTCTTTTGATGGCTTTATCATAAAAGATAATCCTCACAGAAATGTCACGGCAGACACAATAATTTGCCCTAAAATGTCACAATCCTGTGACATTTCAAATATTATTTAACATAAGGATGGCTGGTGGAGCCTGTCACCCGTTGTTTTCACTTCGGAGAAAAACCGAGAATGTAGCTCCACATCCAACTTCTGACTTAACCTTGATATAGCCGCCTTGCATGGTAACAATTTCACGGGCAAGATATAAGCCTATTCCAATGCCGTCTGTATCATGTACTGTATTTTCTCGATAAAATCGTTTGAAAATGGTTCCCTGATGCTGTTCTGGAATGCCAATACCAGTATCAGAAATATCTATCTTTAAGTACATTTCCAGAGCTTCAACCCGCACATGAATTTTGCCCCTGTCCGGTGTATATTTTACAGCGTTGTCTAAGATATTGAACAGAGCTTCGCCCGTCCACTTACGGTCGTGGGAAACTGTCAGATATTCAGGGCAATCCACCTGAACACCGATTTGCTTTTTTTCAGCGTTCAACAAAATACCCCCTAAAGCAATGGCAAGAGTATCATAAATCGGCTGCTCTTTTTTCTCCAGAGAAATCACGCCTGTTTCCAGCCGGGAGGTTTTAATCATAGCCTGCATGAGAAAGTCCAATTTATCAAGCTGCGTGTCGCTGGCAAGCAAAAATTCCCGCTGCTTATCCTTTGACACATTCTGTTCTAATAAGGTTGAATTTACCATTTTTAAGTTTGCTATCGGTGTCTTTGCCTGATGAGAAATATCCGAAATCAATTCCTGCAAATCAGCTCGTTCACCGGCAACACTATTTTTACTTTCCTGCATGACCTCATAGAACCGCATCAGTCTGTGAGTGATTTTATAAAACAAACTTTCTTCTTCTGTTATTTGTGGTGGCTGTTGTTCTCCGTTCATCATCTCATCCAAAGTATCGCAAAGCATATCAGAAAATAAAGTCAGCTTTCGCCTGATTACTGCTACAAATGCAGCAATACAAAGTAACATAAGGAATATAAAAACGCTTCCGCAGCATATCACAGATATTTTTTCGGTCAGTACATACAGCACCGAAAGCATAATCACAGAAATAAGCAAAATAATAGCCGCCAGTATGAAACAGGCTTTGTTGAGGGAAAGTTTTCTTGAAGTCATTTCTGCGTTCCCCCAATCCACATATAGCCCATGCCATACACTGTTTTGATGTAGGTATGCCTGTCAGCTTCAATTTTGCCGCGAATCCGGCTGATAGCTGTGGTTAAAGCGTGTTCGTCTACATAATTTTCATCTATATCCCACAGCTTTTCAAGTAACACCTGCCGGGTCAGGACAATTTGAGGATTTTTTGTCAGAATTTTCAGCAAACGATATTCCAACGGTGTGAAAGTGATTGTTTGTCCGGCAAGAGTAGATGTAAGTTCGGAAAAATTAACATATAAGTTCCCATCATCAAAAAAATCGCCGCCGGATTGTGTGGCAATACGTTTTAACAACGCAGCAACTTTTCTCTGGAAAAAACTCATTGGAAATGGTTTTGTCACATAATCATCCGCACCCAATTCAAACCCCTTCAGCATATCGCTCTCCATATCGTTTGCAGTCAGGAAAATAACAGCGGTGTCCGGGCGGCGTTCTTTCATTTCACGGCATAGATCAAAGCCATTACCATCCGGCAGATTCACATCTAAAACAATTAAATCATAATCCTGCTTTTTAAGAAATTGCAGGGCAGCTGCCTTTGACAGCGCCCCATCCACGATATATCCGACAGCAGACAGATTGTAGCTTAATGTATGATTCAAAAGGCGGTCATCTTCAACAACCAGTATTCGCATAGTATCACATCCTTTTTCTTTTTATAGTATCATCCAAATGTCACAGAAACCTCACAATGAGAAAAAAATTTAGTATTCTGTCAGTTCCACAATTACATTACTCTGCTGATACAGCCAGCCCGTAAATTCTTTCGGGCTGGCTCTTTGCCAGAAAACATTTGCTGCAGACCTTGCACTGCCGGAAGCAAACTTCTAGCCTATGCCCAAAACAGTCTTTATGCAGGTGGGGTTTTCGCTGTCCGGCGCTATCTTTTTCCGCAGATTGCATATCACACTTGTAACGCTTGACTGGCAGCTTTCGCTGTCCATGCTCCACACGGATTCAAAGATTTGTTTGCGGAAAATTTAAACAAACACTTAATACATTGTCGTAATATTGTGCTGTAATCGTTCCCTGCATTTGTTCAACCAATGTTTTTGCGATAGCTAACCCCAACCCCGTTGAGTTCCTTGCTGTTTCTACAGAAAAGAAACGGTTAAACAGTTTTCCAACCTGTACATCATTTAGATTTTTCGCTGTATTTGAGAAAATGATTTCCCCTGTTTCAGACAACAAAACATGCAAATCACCGTCGCTGTATTTCACCGCATTATTTAGAATGTTGCCAAGTACACGCAGGAAAGCCGTTCTGTTCAAAGTACGCATAATCTTTTTTTCAGTAATATCTATTTGCGGAGTAATACCACGTTTCGTCAATGTAGCATAAAATGATACAACGCTTTGTTCTAATATATCATTCACACATAAAGGCTCTAACCGCATAGGCTCCTGCGCCGACATGATAATCGAATAACGGAACAGTTCTTCCGTTAATTGTTTTAATACCTCTGCACGGTTTTGAATAGCCATGACATAATGCGTGACTTTTTCGGACTTTTCTTCATCCCGAAGTAAATCCAAATATCCACAAATTGCAGTTAAAGGCGTCCGCAAATCGTGTGAAATATTCATTACGGCATCTTTCAACTCCCTGTCTCCGTCAAGGTATTGCCTGCGCTGTCTGCGAAGCTGCCTAAGCTGCCTGTTTAAGTCAGATGTCAGTAATCGTATCTGCCTGTCGCTGGAAGATATAGAAATAAGGGTATTCGTATCTGTTTTCAGCCAGTCCGCAAGCTGTACCCGTATTTCTTCCATGCTCACCTTCAATGTATGAATTTTCACGCAGAGAATCAGAACAATGGCATACAGAATACTACACAAAACCCACGGCAAAAGCATAAACATACCTCCCTCTATCTCAAATCTTTCCTGCGAAATAATATCAATCCACAGCCGCATGATAAAATTATCCACGCCGCTGAAGCCGAGAACATCTCCATATAGCTGGTGTGTTCAATAAAATACATTCCACTAAGCTGCAAGGACTGTCCTCCCGGAATTACTTCAAAAGCAATTTCATAAATTCGCCGCTCTGTCCCCTCTAAATAATCGGGATTACGAATCCATTTAGAATTGCTCCCATCATCAATTTCACCTATCCCCAAGGACGCATCCGGAATATAATAATATTCTGTTTCATCCAGCCGGTTTCCTACAACAATACCGAAAAATAATTGCGCAAATGAAAGTAAAATGCAGACAACAGCTACAACGGTACGGTTCGGGATTACCATGACAAAGAAACAGTAAATTGCCGTATAAGCCGCACTCAAGGCAAACACGCAAATCCCTTGTATAAGAATCTCTGAAAGTTCAGCGTGGAAAAATCCCAAAAATGGAACGCCAACCAAAAGCGAAGAAATCAGACACCCCATGCACATAATCCATCCCGCAATAATACAAGTAAATATATTTGCAAGATAAATGTCTGAACGGTCATAACCTGAAATAATTTTATTTCTGATTGTGCCATACTCATATTCAGCACCTACAAAAAGACTGATAAAAACGGAAAGAATAATACCAATCACATATGCCTGTATCCAAAATGCTTCCTCTAAATAGTGTACTTCTACCGTATCTTGGATAATAGCGATTTTTTGTATAATGCAAAAAACATTCAACACCAAAAAAGCCATCCAAAACACTTTATTTTTCCAAAGCCTTGCTAAATTAGCCTTTAAAAGTTTCATCATGTTTTTCACCTCCAACAAGACTGATATAAAAGCTTTCCAAACTTTCGGTGCGTTCCTGTATGGAAATCACATCACAATTTTCTTTTCCCAGTTCAGAAACCAACAGGGATGCTTTCACTTTTGTAAACACATTGGCAGTCGTATCAGACAAAATCTTATACTCGATTTCCATTCGGTCAAGTACACAGGCAAGTGCTTTTGTGCTGCTCACTTCCATAAATACACATTTTCTGCAAGTGGATTCCAAGTCTGCTGCACTTACTTCTTTTACAATCGTTCCATTGTCAATAAAGCCGTAGTGTGTTGCCAATTTTGCCAATTCATCGAGAATGTGGCTGGAAATCAGTACCGTTATCTGATGTTCACGGTTAAGTTTCAAAATTAGTTCCCGCATTTCAATAATACCTTGCGGATCAAGACCATTTACTGGCTCGTCTAACACAAGAAAGTCGGGATCACCGCAAAGCGCAACTGCAATCCCTAACCGTTGCCGCATACCAAGAGAAAAATTATTCGCTTTCTTTTTCCCGGTGTTTTCAAGGCCAACCAGCTTTAACAACTCTGTCAGACCGTCAAAAGAGGGCAGTCCGAGAATACGATATTGCGTTTTTAGATTTTCTTCCGCTGTCATATCAAGATAAATAGACGGCGTTTCCACAACAGCCCCCATTCTCTTGCGTGATTTGTTAATTTCCTTATCCGTGTTTTTCCTCCCATACAGCGTGTATTCGCCGGAAGTAGCGGTCTGCAATCCGCAGATTAAGCGAATCAGCGTTGTTTTGCCGGCACCGTTTTTTCCAACAAAACCATAGATAGCCCCTTTGGGAATGTGCATGGTAACAGCGCTCAACGCTTTGAATGCTCCATACTTTTTAGACAGGGCATTTGTAGTTAGGACATAATCCATAAATTTAGCCTCCTTTTCTGCACAGGTATTTTGTGCTAGATGTTGGCATTATAGCAAGAAATGGTTGAGAAAACAGTTAAGAAAATAGTTGAGATTTCGTTGAGATTTATTACGACTTCAATCTAAATCCAATACCCCATACTGCGTCGATATATTCTTTTCCCCCAATATCCCGTAACTTTTTTCGCAAGTGGCTGATATGCGTTTTTAATGAACTGTCTGTGCAATCGGGAGTGTCCTCGCTAATGCGTTCAAGCAATAAAGACTTCGCGATTACTTGTGACGGGTTCTGCATGAGAATTTTTAAGATGGCATATTCCGTCCTCGTTAAATTCACTCCTTGCTGTCCTGTAAAGACTTCATGCGTCATTATGTCCAGCCGCAGATTATCAAAAGATAAAAAGGAAGAAGGACATTCCTTGGAATTAACCGAAGTTACGCCACTTCGGAGTGCAACGGTAATTCTTGCAAGCAGTTCTTTCATTTCAAAAGGTTTCGTAATATAGTCTGCTGCACCGCCAAGTAAAAGTTCAACCTTTTCATCTACATCAATCTTTGCACTGACAACGATAACAGGTATGTCCTTTATTTGTGGCAACACTTCTTCACCGGAAAGACCGGGAAGCATTAAATCAAGCAGAATAAGGTCGGGTTTTGACGCAGACAGCACATATAATGCTTCTGTACCCGAATAAGCCCGTGATACTTGATAGTCCTCTTTGATAAGTGCTTCTTTAATGATATTCCCGATATGAATATCATCATCAATAATCAAAATATGTTTCATTTCAAATTCCCCCGCTTTTCTTTTAATCTTCCGTCTACGGGTTTTTCAGCGTCCTTTGGTATCCACCAAACTGTTCCCATTTTTCGCCTGCCGTTTAAACTCATATAATCCATAATGCACCTTCAATATAATATTTTATATTATATTTCGCTTTCTCGAAGAATACAAGTATAGCAAATGAACACTATATGAATTATTTATTATAAACAACATTCCTGAACCATGTATATATATTTCTCTTGATGATGTTAGAAAGATACTTTTCTAATTCTTCATTCGTTTCTTCTCACCTAAAATATATTGTTTAATCATTTCCTGCTTTTCACGCAACACATAGTATAAATCATCAATACTTTTACAAACGCTCAACACATCTTTTATTTCTGATATAGAAAACTCAAAAGAACGCAATAATTTTATCATTCTTGCCTTTTCAAAATCCTGTTCATTATAAATACGATAACTATTTTCGCACCTTGTGGAAGGTACTAAAATTTCTTGTTCATCATAATATCATAACGCTTTAACGGTCATCCCTGTAATTTTAGAAAATTCACCAATCTTGTACACGGGATTTAACGATTATGACGGTAGCCGCAAAGGGAATAATGCTTATCCGCCTCCCGCAATCCTGTGCATGTGTTTCCTGCTGTCCCTGTATTTAAGGTGCTTCTACAGCATGGGCAGATGCATTCTTCTTTACTGTTAATTAAAAATATCTTCACCCTCTTGTATTTCACTTCATATTTTGATATAATAACCATGTTTTTAATGATGGTTTCAGGACACGGTTCTCTGCAAAAGATTAGTGTCCTGGAACCTTTTCCTTTCTCTGTTCTCATATCATTATATCGGTTAATTCTGTGACAGGCAACCAGAGTAATTATAAGTCAGGCAAAATGGGGAACAACAGCAATGACCAAAAACTGTGAGGCATACTCGGGCACAGTGTCGATGGATTTAAGGAAATGAATTGCCGCGTCGTCAGGTTTGCAATCTCACTCGGAAGTTGCCGCATGGTTTTGAGGATGCAATAACTTTTACGGACAGCACAGCATTCTTTGAAGGCTTGTGGGAGGAATGGCTGAATACAAAGCTGTATTTACTGGCTAAAGGCACTCCGATGTTGGAGAAAGGCTGCACAGGTATATTGGAAGCTTGACAAACTGGATTCGTTTTCCGGAATATAAAAGTATACGGTATGGAACAGGATTCCTTGATGCAGTAAAAGAACTTTTATTGTATGGGGAGTGAGTAACGAAGTTGTAACATTTTTCTGGTATAATAAAAACAAAAAAATAGGTGGTTTATTGAAAATGGTCGAATTATTTTATGCTGAGGATGACGCTCATATTGCAGATGTTGTAAAAAAATATTTGGAACAGAAAAACTTTAAGGTAGTAATATATCATACAATTTCAGAGGTCAGACGAGCTTTGGAAATTCATGTGCCAACGGTTATTTTGCTGGATTGGAATATGCCGGATGGCCGTGGGGCTAGTCTTTGTCAATGGATACGTGCCAGATGGAAAGAACTGCCGATTATTTTCCTTACGGTCCGGGATGATTCCCATGATATTGTTTCAGGTTTTCAAAATGGTGCGGATGATTATGTAGTAAAGCCTTTTGAATTAAGCGTATTGTATTCAAGGATTCAGGCGGTGCTTCGAAGAACGGGCAATGTGGCGGTACAGTACCTGTCCTGTGATGGGATCAGGATAGATTTAAACCGCAGGACAGTTACTTGTGGCACGGAAGAAATCGATTTAAGCGTATCAGAGTATGCGCTACTTTTGTACCTCCTGCAGAATAAAGGAAAGACTGTTACCAGAGAAAAAATCTTAGAACAGGTATGGGATGTCAATGGAAACTACGTGAATGATCATACATTGACAGTGACTATGAAACGGCTCCGGGACAAACTGCACCAACCGTCCTGTTTAAAAACAATCAGAAGTGTGGGATACCGTATGGAGGATACCGTATGAGCGGGCGAAAAAATTTAGTGATTCTCTTTGGATTTGTGGCAGCCTTTAGCCTGATTTCTTCTGCTGTTACGGCAATGCTGATTTCCTGCCGTTACAGCAGGCTTCAATTTGATTTGGTAAATGTGATCTGCGGCGAAGTGCTGGAACAAGACCCGGAAATGAAGCATATCGTTTCTGCTGCATTGAAAGAATATACGGGTGGAAATGCCGATGGTGTGGCAACGGGGGATGTATTGTCCGTTTTAGGATATGACATATCTGATTTTTCTGATTCTTCCGTTATATATGATATTATGTTTGCAACAACAGGGTTTCTGGCAGGAATTTTTCTCTTTGCTATTACTTATGCATTCCGTAACAAAACAGAAGCGAAACGAATAGAAGAGCTGTCAGACTATCTGGAGCAGGTTAATATGGGAAAAGCGGTTGTCCTCTCTGCTTCAGGAGAAGATCTTTTTTCCAAACTGGAAGATGAAATATATAAGACTGTGACATTTCTTTATCAGACAAAGGATGCGGCGGTACAGGCCAAAAATGATTTTGCCGAGAATCTATCCAATATTGCACATCAGATAAAAACGCCTATTACCGCTATTTCTTTATCACTGCAGACATTATCTGAAATGCCGCTGAAAAAAGAATATGAAAAAGACAGGATGGAACAGATAAAGAAACAGTTAAACAGACTGATTTATTTAGAAGAATCCCTGCTTGTTTTATCCCGTCTTGATGCAGGTACATTGATGTTTCAAAAAGAAGATGTGGATGTTTTTACTTTGCTTGTCCTTGCGGCAGACAATTTGCAGGAATTATTTGCAGATTCCGGCACTCTCATTGATATTCCGGAATCAGGGGAGATGGCAGTGACGGCTGATTTAAACTGGACTATGGAAGCAGTTATAAATGTAATGAAAAACTGTATGGAGCATAATGCGGGTGGAACAGTCCATTGCTCTTATGGGCAGAATCCACTATATACAGAAATATTTATCTGGGATGAGGGGGACGGATTTGCCAAAGAAGATATTCCGCATCTTTTTCAACGGTTTTATCGCGGAAAGAATGCAGATGCGGGCGGTAATATCCGTGGAAGCGGTATTGGGATAGGCTTAGCATTGTCAAAAGAGATTATAGAACATCAAAATGGGACAATAAGGGCTAAAAATCTGCCGAATGGCGGTGCATGTTTTGAAATCCGGTTATATAAACAATAATATCAAAGCAATAAAATCAAAGCAATAAATTTATTATCAATTCTGCTGCAGTTACTAAGTTGTAACTTTCATTTGGTACAATATACTTATCAGAAAGGCGCGTTCTTTGCGCCGTGCATCCGACTATAAGAAGCTGCCCTTGCTTCTTATAGTATAGCTTGTAAACAGTTTGCCTGCAGGAACAAAGTTTACAAGCTAACGGGCAGCTTTGCTGCAAGCGTAGAAATTCAAACATCCAAAGGAGGAAACAAAAATGAATATCTTAACATGCGAGGGAGTTCGCAAAATGTATGGCTCCGGCAACAATCAGGTGGCTGCACTGGATGGAATTGATCTGACGGTAGGCAAGGGAGAATTTGTGGCGGTTATCGGAGCGTCCGGTTCAGGCAAATCCACATTGTTACATATTCTGGGAAGCGTGGATAAACCTACAAGCGGAAAAGTTACAATAGACGGAACGGATTTGTCAAAACTGAATCAGACACAGGCAGCGATTTTCCGCAGAAGAAAAGTGGGTTTGGTGTATCAGTTCTATAACCTGATTCCGACACTTACCGTGAAAAAAAACATTTTGATGCCGCTTGCCCTTGATAAGAAGAAACCAAATGAAGAGTATTTTGAAAAGATCGTCCGTTCGCTTGGAATTGCTGAACGGCTTGAAGCCCTGCCAAACCAGTTATCAGGCGGGCAGCAGCAAAGGGTTGCCATAGCGCGTTCCTTGATTTACCGCCCGGCTCTGCTTTTGGCGGATGAGCCGACTGGAAATCTGGATCAGAAAAATTCCAAAGAAATTATTGATATGCTGAAATTATCGAATCGTAATTTGGAACAGACGATTGTGCTGATTACCCATGATGAGAAGGTGGCTTTAGAAGCAGACCGTATCATAACCATAGAGGACGGGCATATCATAAGCGATGAGAAGCGGAGGTAATGAGCTATGTGGAAAGACTATTCATCAGGCTATATTAAAAATAACCGTTCATCGGGCATGTCTGTTATGATAGCGGCATTTATATCAGCTTTGCTGTTATCGCTGCTCTTAGGGTTATTTTATAACGCATGGAAGTACGAAATTGAAAGCATTGAACAGGAAGAAGGAGGCTGGCAGAGCAGGATTGTCGGGGCATTTACCCAGGAAGATATGGAATCCATAAAGAATTTTGCCAATGTCAAAGATGTCGTCATCAGTGAGAAAGGAGCGCAGATTCCGGAACCTGTGATAGATATTTATTTTGATGACATGGGAGCCGTCCTCGATGATACGATGCAGATAGCCGGAGTGTTGGGTGTTTCATCGGAAAAGGTTATTTATAACCATGAGCTTCTGGCAATGTACATGATACGTGATCCGCAGGATACTGCGCCAAGACTGCTTTTTCCGTTGTTTATACTGATAGTCGGAATGGCATCTTTTTCGTTAATTATAGTAATCCATAATTCTTTTGCAGTGTCTATGAATGCAAGAATCCATCAGTTTGGTATTTTTTCCAGCATCGGAGCCACACCAAAACAGATACGCGCATGTCTTTTGCAGGAAGCGGCTGCATTATGTATTCTGCCGATTTTAATTGGGAATCTGCTTGGCATTCTAATCAGTATGGGAATTATACATATGGCGAATGATTTACTGGGGAGTGTTGTGGCAGGCAGGCATGAAGCAGTCTTTGGCTATCATCCGTTAGTCTTAGCGGCGACACTTCTTTTGACAGTGGCGACCATATGGATTTCCGCATGGATGCCAGCCAGAAAATTAAGCAGACTGACGCCGCTTGAAGCGATTAAAAATACAGATGAATTACAGTTAAAGCGTAAGAAAAAATCTCCGCTGCTTACCTGCCTTTTTGGATTGGAAGGAGAATTGGCAGGTGGAGCATTGAAAGCACAGAAAAGAGCCTTACGGACAGCATCGCTTAGTCTGGTATTCTCTTTTCTTGCCTTTACCATTATGCAGTCCTTTTTTGCACTTTCAGGAATCAGTACAAGGGAAACTTATTTTGAACGTTATCAGAGTGTTTGGGACATTATGGTTACAGTAAAGGACACGGATGTGGATTCTTTTAGTGAGGCACAAAAATTACGGGCGATTTCCGGAATAAGAAGTGCCATTGTATATCAGAAAGCAATGGCAAAAAGAATCATTGCAGAGGATGAAATAAGCGAAGATATGAAGTCCTTCGGCGGTTTTGCTGTAGCCGGGGATAAATATGTGAGGAAGACGGATGGGGGATGGCTTGTAAATGTTCCCATTGTCATACTGGATGATGCGAGTTTTTTAGCATACTGTGAACAGATTGGCATCGCACCGCAGCTTAATGGGGCAGTCATATGGAATCAGATACGTGATGTTACAAATCCGGATTTCAGGCATCCACGATATATGCCCTATGTGAAAGGGGAAAATGCAGTAAGTATTTTAAGACAGTCCGGCAAGGAAGAGAATGACAACGGAAACTTAACAGATGTTTCCGTGGAGATCCCGGTTTTGTCCTATACGGAGAAAGTGCCTGTTTTAAGAGAGGAGTATGCAACGATTGATTATTATGAACTGGTGCATTTTATGCCCGTATCTTTGTGGAAAGAAATCAAGGGGCAGATTGGGGGCAGCGAGGAGGATACCTATATCTGTATGCTTGGCAGGGAAAATGTGACAGCAGAGGAATTGGATGCTCTGCAGGGGCAGGTAGACAGCCTGATTGCGGGAAACTATAAGACAGAAAGTGAGAACCGTATTCAGGAAGCAGAAGTGAACGATAAACAGATACAGGGAATGATGACAATCTTTGGGGGTTTCTGTGTCCTGCTTGCGATGATCGGCATTGGAAATGTGTTTTCCAATACGCTTGGCTTTGTCCGTCAGAGAAAAAGGGAATTTGCAAGGTATATGTCTGTTGGAATGACACAGGGTGAAATCAAAAAAATGTTCTGCGTGGAGGCGCTTACCATAGCAGGGCGTCCGATTTTAATCACCCTTCCGCTTGCAGTTGTTACAGTGGGGTATATGCTGAAGCTAAGCTATGTTGAAGTGGGGACATTTCTTGCCGAAGCTCCGCTCATTCCGATTATGATTTTTATGCTGTCTATCTGGGGGATTGTGGCATTTGCATATTATCTTGGTTGGCGTAATATACGTAAAATCGACTTAGCTGAGGTTTTGCGGGATGATACAATGATGTAAAATACGATGAAATATTATCAAAAAATATGGAATGGACACGTTGCCCGGCTTGCGGAAAAAACAAGGAACAAGACGAAAATGAAATTAAAAATACACGCCCGGACAGGTACAAATCCTGCGGGCGTCTTTTATCACATAATATGAAATTATAGCTACATCTTCGTAATCCCTGACACTACCTTTAAGAGTATTCTCTACAGCCTCGTCTGTTAAGATTTTTTAACCGTTCCGGTATCCCCTCTTAGATATCGCTGTTGCATGGCACTCCCCACGCAATTACAAAGCAAAAAGACACTTTAAAAAGCCTTTGCCAGATTGCGTTTTTTACAATCCCAAAGGATTTCAAATGTCTTGGTAGTGTAACACACTATTTATTTTTTATCTCTAACAATTTTCACTTTTTGAAGGTATCGTTATACACTACTGAAAAGAATGCTCCTGTACGGATTTCTTTTGTGATGCCAAAAGCTGAAACGGATACGTCAAATTTTACCTTAGGAACTGTTCAGAAATTACTTGTGACAAGTACGTCGTATAAATATTCAGCTGCAAAGAGGAAAATCGCAGGTATCGCGGGCTATGTCAAGATTTTCTGATGCCGCAGATGGACATTTAGACAAGTATAGTAAACGCATTTTGTATCTGCGTTTTGACTTTTTGTAGCTGCTGTGTATTCAATTAGATTTGGATGCAAAACGCAAAGGTATAATTCGTTTACTATAATTGTCATGTTTGATTTCTTAACAGTTCTTTACTTGTGTCAGCACTCCCCTATCCATCTCATACACGCTGTCACAGAGCAGGTTGATGTCCTCCCGGTTATGACTGATGATAAGAATCAGCTTTCCCTCCTCCTTCAGTCCAAG
>VSNQ01000011.1 GCA_009774395.1 Lachnospiraceae bacterium | reverse complement strand
ATTCAATATAACATTTTACTAACATATTGTCAATAAAAATTGTAATTTAATTCATTCTTTTGTTAAACTTGTTGTAACAGCCCTGCCATCCCATTGAACTATTAAGGATTCCAGACACTCATAATCGTTTTGTAATAAGATAAATACTTACAAACTCGTGTGCAATCGGGGCTGTCGCATAAAAAAACATATACAACCCATATCGAGCAGTTACGAAAAAATTGCTAAAAATTTTAAAACATCAAAATCAAGCGTATAAATATATTCAAAAACACGCTGTTAAAAGCAGAAAAATCGTGCTGTTTTATGCTGACAATCTTCCTTTGAGTGCCCGTGTGCAAAAAAAGAACTGCCAATTTTTTATTCAGCAGTTCTTCCACAATTTCCTATATTCTATTTTAACAGCTTTTCCGAAATACGGGTGTTCCATTTACAAACACTGTTTTCGTTATCACTCTCCCCCGAAACACCCGCTCCTGCAATAAATCCAGTGCCGATTCGCACAGCAAAGGAATATCAATCCGAAAGGTCGTCAGAGGCGGGGACACATACTGCGCAATATTTACATCATTAATACTAAATACTGCCGTTTCCTCTGGTATCTGTATCCCAGCTTCATTAAAAGCCTGAAGCACGCCGATTGCCAATGTATCGCTGGCAATACAGAACGCGGTAGGCAAATGTCTTTGTTTTACAATTTCCTTCCCAATCCGATATCCCTCTTTCACAGAAAACTTTTCCACAATATAAATATTCGCTTCATTTAAACATTGATGATATTGAGCGCTCCCCCGAAACGACCATTCTCTTACATCCATTGATTTCAGCAATGTATCGACATTCCTATCGCTGCCACCGATAAATCCCAAGCTTCGATGCCCTTTTTCCACAAAATAATCTACTATCTGTGTTACCATAGAATCCAAATTCGGCCGCACGGAATCAAAACGCTTCTCGTCTGGCGATGTATCAATAAAGATCCCGTTTGCTGAAATCGACGCTAAATAATCTAACTCCTTCCGGCTAAACCAACCAATCGCAATAAACGCTGTCACTGGCTTGCTAACCGCCTCAATTCCGTCTTCCTTCGTAACAATATTCAGCCTTACATTCCGTTCCTCCGCTTTTTGCAGAATTGTGTCATATATCGCCTTAAAATAAATATCTTCTAATTCTTCCTCTTGATACACCCAATAAATCAATGTTACATTTTCAATTTTAGGCTTAACGACCTTTTTTTTATATCCCAATTCTTCTGCTGCCGCAAAAATCGTCTGCCGTGTTTCCTCATTTACAGAAATTGATTCATCATAATTTAATACTCTTGAAACTGTTGCCGGAGATACTCCCGCTTTCTCTGCTACCTGCTTAATCGTCGCCATATGATTCCCCCATCTATTTCCAATATTTAGTAAATATTTTACTAAATATTGGAATATATGTCAATCATACTTTAAGAAAAACAAATAAAACAAAAAATCACAATAAAATATTGTTTCGCCCTGCTGTGCCGTCAAAAACTGCAAATTTATATAAGGAACTGTTCAGAAATTACTTGTGACAAGTACTATTCCGTCAGAAAAACGGCCTCCTGTCCACACAGCTCTGCTACAAGCGAATGTCCTGATTCATGTAGAAAGATATATGCAATAACAACCACAAGTGCAGACATTATTATACTCAATAACAATCGCAGTCTATGTTTCACTCAGCCCACTCCATTTTGTTCAATCCCATTTTATTTCTTTTATCACTTACAATTTATTTTGCATAATCCACAAAACTAATACTCATAGCAACATCACCGGAAATTCCTTTGATAGAGCCATCCGAGTCATACTGCCACATACCAAACTGATATGGATAATCAGGTTTGTCACCATCCTGCGCAAGCCAAATATCATACTTTTCCAACTTTTCCAGATTTATCATTGTCATAAGCCACTCCTTGTCACCATAAAGCATCGGTGTATAGTCGGCATCCTCGATTTCCTCCAAAAACACCTTCGCTATCTCTGTCCGTTCCTGCATATCAAGTGCCTCAATTCGTGCCATATCATCGTTAATATTTTCCATGACAAAAACGACAGGATACTTTACCGTATAACTTTCAATCGCATCAAGAAGCACCTCTGCTTCCTCTCTTGCCTCGCTCTTCGTGACTGCCTGCGAACAGAAATACACGCCAATATTTAATCCTGCTTTCTTTGCATCTTTTAAATTGGTTTCAAAATTTTCGTCCATTACAATATTACCGCTGCTGTAACCGCGTGCGCCAACTTTTATCATTACAAACTCACAGCCTGCTTTTTTTAGTTTACTAAAGTCAACTTCGCCTTGATTTGCAGAAATATCCACACCAAACCATGAAGCCGTTTTACCATCAGCTTCATAGGTCATAATCGGCTTGTCGTATTTGAAATTATCTAAATTATACTTATTCTTCTCTAAATCGCTGTTAATATCTACCCATTCCTTCGTTCCATCTGCATGAACAATCCGCGTGCGTGTTTCTTCTTCGTCATCCTCATCTTCTTCGTCTTCATCTTTGTCCTTATCCTTAGTGTCACTGTTATTTTTATTGGAATCGCTGTCTTTCTTGTCGTCCTTTTTCTCATCTTTGTTCGTCATATCATAAACGGAAGTTTTACCCGATGCAAGTTCGTCCGCTGTAACAGTTGTTGTATTGCTTTTGTCAGCGGAAGCTGAACCATCAACCACAGTTTCACCAGTTGTCTGATTGGTAACAGTACCATTATTACGATTGGACTTCGTAGTATTTGTTTCCCTGCCTGTATCCGGCAATTGCCAAATATCAAGTTCATTAGAAGTCAATTTGTTCTTGGAAGTCACACTGTCAACAGTGCTGTCTGCTGCTGGTGCATTATTCTGCTCCATTGCGCGTGCCTCTCTCTGCGCTACCGCAGCAGCATATCCGCTTCCGTCCGATCTGCTCCCCGACTGATTCAACCAGAAAACAAGTGCCGTTACTCCAAGAATCACAGTAGACATAATCAGCGCCATATACACAAATGTCATATTGGTACCACCGCTACGTTCCTCCTCAAAGTAATCATCATCATGCAATTTCATAAAATAACTCCTCCATTCAAATCCACCTAACCCACAGCCCACAGTTTCTATTATTGATTATGTACCATATTACGGATGGCTGTTTTATCAGGCATACGATTTACATAACTCTTTTACAAAAAGTATTATAACGTATAACTTACACAATTTCAATTGTTTTCTGTAGAAATATGTATTTTGAAACTTCTCCTGTTACTTTTCACACCCACGCCAAAATGCTTGCACTTTAGCATTTTGTGTGCAAAATCTGTTATAATTCACACCTCCGTAACCTATAAGCGGATAAAGACTGGCGTTGGTGTGAATTGTAACCTTCTCCTTTACTATCCCCCCAATTCCTGCTATAATTAAGAAATAAAGCACAACCAACATAAATATTTTACATTTTTTACCAAAAACTACAGAAACGAGGTATATTACAATATGGAAGCAATGGATGGTTTTACTTACATATCAAACCGTGTCAAAGAATTTTATCCCGATCAGCAGGAACAGCATTACGCTTCTATTCTCTCCTATCGTTTAGGCGGCAAAGATCCACTGGACGGCATCGGCGTGTGGAAAAGCGAAAAAGGCTGCCCACATTGGATTTATGTTACTTACGGTTTTACAGATTTGTATGATGAAGAGGATGACGATTTTATCGACGAGGATGATTCAAGGGATAACGACGACTTTAACGACGAAGAAGGTTTGAGAGATAACGACGAAGATAATTATGAAGATAACGACGAATTTAACGATGATTATAATAATAGTGAAGATTTTGATGACGACTGCAGCGGCTACGGTTTTGAGCTTACATTCCGCCTGAAACGCAGTGCCGAAGACAATAATACGCCGCCCGTCTGGCCTATGAATATGCTGCAAAATCTGGCACGTTATGTTTTTTCAACAGGCAATGTTTTTGCTTCGGGTCACCATTTAAACGGCAACGGACCATTGGCTTTAGATACAAACACGCAACTAACCTGCCTTGGCTTTATAACAGACCCCGAATTTGGCACTATAGAAACCGTTAATGGTTCTATGGTCTTCTTAGAGGCAGTTGCAATTACCCATGACGAAATGGATGCCATGATGTGTTGGTCAGGAGAAAACTTTCTAAATGAACTATGCCGACAGATTCCCTACGGAATCGCTGATTTATCAAGAACTACACTAATGTGTCAGCCCGATTTTCGCAGTGCGTGGGAACAAGGCGTTGCACGTGACGGCTCCTCAACAAGTCTTATCTATCTTTCGGAAGCACAAGCTACTCTAAAAGGCAACAAAGGTTCATTAATATTAGGCGCAGGACATATTGTTCAGGTAGTGACTTTAATTAAGGCAAGACTTGACAAAGACAGAAAATTTTTACTGCAAAACGGTGATACCCTTATCGGTTTTGAAAGCAGCAAAGAAGCAAAGCTCTATATGGACATGGATAATGGAGTATTTGTTATCGCAATGACAAAGGATGCCCTAAATGAATTTTGCCAGCTTTTAAAACCGCATATTGGAATATACACTATGACGACGATGCCGCTTACGATAGAAGTTATCCCTACCAATATTCGGGATAGTGAAGGAAATATTGTGGAAACAATTGAATAAAAAAATATATCAGCAGACTAATGGCAGTGGGCAGGGAAAATATATCTTCAGATAAATCTTCCCTGCCCGACTGCTCAGACCCTTGTTAAACTGACGAAAGCTAAGGAACTGTTAATAAATTTACTCATGACAATTACTTGTCTAAATATCCATCTGCGGCATCAGAAAATCTTGACATAAAGCATTGCTCTTTATGCCTTTGCCTCTCATGCCTGCGATTTTCTTCTAATTACAAAGTAATTTGCATAGGAACGTTTATACGGCGTACTTATCACAAGTAATTTCTGAACAGTTCCTAAGTATAAAATATTTATGATGCAAAATCCTGAATCGCTTTCTTCGGACATTTCTCCTTGCAAGCACCGCATCCCATACATTTACTCTGATCGATATGTGCATGGAAATCTGTTACAGTAATTGCACCCTCTGGACATACTTTTACGCACAGGCTGCACCCAATACAGCCGCTTTGGCAAGCCTTCATTGTTACAGGCCCCTTATCCTTAGAGCTGCAAGCTACCACGGTTTTTGCATTGTAAGGAATTAATTCGATTAATCCCTTTGGACAGGCTGCTATACACTTTCCACACGCCTTGCACTTCTCCTTATCTACCACTGCAATTCCATTTTGAACCGATATTGCCCCAAACGGACACGCCTTTACGCAGTTTCCATAGCCAAGACAGCCATAATTACAAGATTTTGCGCCGCCGTCCGGCACATATTTTACCATACTGCAATCCTCTACGCCGGTATATGCATAATTCTGTGTTGTCTTATTGCAGTCCCCTGCACACTTTACAAACGCTGTCATGCGCACAGTTTCTCCAGCTTCCACACCCATAATCGCCGCAACCTTTTTGCCAACCGCTTCGCCACCGACAGGACAAGCATTCACTGCCGCCTCTCCTTTTGCAATCGCTGCCGCAAGGCCAGAGCAGCCTGGAAACCCGCATCCACCACAGTTATTGCCAGGGAGAACACCAAGCACTGCTTCTTCTCGTTCGTCTACGTCCACTTTAAACACAATACTTGCGATACCCAGAAAAATTCCAAGGAACAAGCCTACGCCGCCCACAACTGCAACGGCAATTATTATCGCTGAAAAATTCATTTTCATACCCCCAATATCCTATGTTTTCAGATTTTATCCCACTCTACAAAAGTCCTGAAAATCCGCAGAACGCAATCGCCATAAGCCCCGCTGTAATCAGTACAATCGGCATTCCCTGAAAAGACTCTGGTACATCATTATATGCAATTTTTTCCCGTATTCCTGCCAGTATCACAATCGCAATCAAAAATCCAACTGCGGTAGAGAAACCACTGACAATACTAAATCCAATACCATAATTTTTCTGCACATTCGTCAATGCAATTCCAAGAACTGCACAGTTTGTTGTAATCAGCGGCAAATATACGCCTAGCGCCTGATATAATGAAGGCACATATTTCTTCAAAAACATCTCAACAAACTGTACCAGCGCCGCAATTACTAAAATAAATACAATTGTCTGCAAATATGTAATATCAAACGGCACCAAAATAACGCGATAAATCACTGCGGCAACTGCTGACGCCAGCGTAATAACGAAGATAACCGCGCCGCCCATGCCAACCGCTGTATCTACTTTCTTAGAAACACCTAAGAAGGGGCACAACCCCAAAAATTGGCTTAATACCACATTACTGACCAATGAGGAGCCGATCAGCAAAACCAATAAATCTTTTACTACATCAAACATTCTTTTCCCCCATTTCGGACAGGCTAATGCCTGTAATCCTTATTTTTTGTCTGCATCTGCTACGGAGCCGCCAGCAGCTTCCGTATCAATAAACCGCCGTGCGCAGCCGCTATCGCCACAGCTTGCACAGTCCGAATTACATCCTGACTGGATTTTATCCGCATTTTCACCCCGCTCCTGCATTTTGCGCTTGACACGGTTTTGCAATGCTGTCAGTGCTGCCAATACGAAAAATGCGCCAGGTGCCAATACAAAAATACTAACTGGCACATATTCTATCGGCTCCGCACCGAAAATGGATGCAATTCCTGCAAGAACATTGTTGATAACAGGAATCCCAAACAGTTCGCCTGCGCCGATCAACTCCCGCACCGCACCAATTGCCGTCAATGCTACCGTAAAACCAAGCCCCATACCCAGACCGTCGAAGAATGACGGAATCATTCCATTTTTGGAAGCAAACGATTCTGCACGCCCAAGGATAATACAGTTTACAACAATTAGCGGAATATAAAGCCCCAACGCCGCATACAAGCTTGGAATAAAACCCTCTAAAAGCAGCTCCACCATTGTTACAAAGGAAGCAATTATTACAATAAACGCAGGAATCCGCACTCTGTTTGGTATAATATGCCGCAAAAGCGATATAATCACATTGCTTAACACTAATACAATTGTCGTTGTAAGCCCCATGCCAAGACCATTGATTGCTGAGGTTGTTACTGCCAGTGTCGGACACATACCAAGCATTAATACAAATGTCGGATTTTCCTTGATAAGTCCGTTTATCAGCACCTCCATGGAGCTTTTTCTTTCTTCCTGATTTGTATTCAAATCACTCATTTATGGCGCCTCCTTTCCATCTGCATCGGCAAATGTATAACGAAAATATTCTAGTCCCGCGTTCACACCGTTTACAATCGCCTTTGTTGTAATTGTCGCACCACTGATTGCATCAATCTCGCTGTCATTGGTCGCACCAGACTTTGTATAGGTAAAAGACTCCACCTTTTTATCTGCGAACTGCGGTACAAGGATATCACCTGCCTTCATGCCTAATCCCGCTGTTTCCGAAATGCTTAACAGTGAAATTCCATTTAATGTACCATCCATTGCAATTCCCATAGAAAACTGAATGTCACCGCCATAACCCTCATGGTCGGTAACGGTAATCACATATCCAATTACATTTCCAGAAGCATCCAGCGATTCTGATATCTCATTAATATCTACGCCGCTGATTCCCACAGTACTTAAATATTCTTGTGCTTCTAGTGCTTTCGTTTCATCAAACCATGTAATTTCTTCAAAGTTCTCCGCTGCCGGAAAAACGTTTTTGCTTGCTTCGATCTTTGCCTTTGCTTTTTGATTTGCAATTGGCTCTTTTGTTACATTATACACAATACCAAGCAGCAAACCTGCCACAAGCGTTATCACAAATAAGATCAATGCATCTTTGAGCATTGCTTTCTGTTCCGTATTCATGCGCGCTCCCCTCCTTTTCCAAAGGGCTTTGGCTTCGTTACCCTCTCAATTAAAGGCACCAGCAGATTTCCAAGAATAATCGCATAGGATACTCCCTCTGCTGATGGCCCAAAAAGCCGGAAAATCCCTGTCATAACGCCAAGGAAAATGCCAAATATGTACTGCCCTGTCTTTGTAATCGGACGTGTTACATAGTCTGTTGCCATAAAAAATGCCCCCAGCATTAACCCGCCGCCTGCAAGCTGTGACACAAGATATTCCATATCAAAACCATGTCCGCTAAACAACAGCACAAACAGTGCAAAACTTATAATATAAGAACCAGGGATACGCAAATCAATTACGCCCATTACCAACAAAAACACTGCGCCAATTAAAAGTGCAATCATGCTTGTTTCACCGATAGTACCCGAAATCCTACCAATTACCATATCAAGCAGCTCCACAGAACCCTCGCCGCTCTTGATTACTGCCAGCGGTGTTGCACCTGTATAAGCATCACAGTCAAAATTGGTCATTATAGATGTAAACGAAATAATTAAAAAACATCTTGCGCCCAACGCCGGATTCATAAAATTCTGTCCCAATCCGCCAAACAACATTTTTACTACAATGATTGCAAAAATACCACCAATTATCCCAAGCCATAACGGTGCCTGCGGCGGCAAATTCAGTGCCAATAAAAGCCCTGTCACAACAGCCGAGAAATCGCTGATACTGTTTTTCTTTTTCATACATTTGTCATAGAGATACTCTGTCAAAACCGTTGTGGCGACAGTTGTTAGTATCACCAACAAGGCATGCAGCCCAAAATTATAAACGCCGAAAGCCGTCGCCGGAAGCAAGGCTATCACCACATACTGCATAATATGTGCCGTGGTGTCCTTCGACCGGATATGCGGATTAGACGAAACTTTTAATACAGAACTCACATTCCGTTCCTCCTATCTAATATCGTTTATTTTATTTATCATTTTTCTTTTTTGCCCGGATGATTATCCTTTTATCGTTGATTTTCTTATATCATTTTTTCTTTTTCCCAAGAATTGTTTTCCTCATAGATTTAATAGACTGTGTAAGATGACGTTTTGCCGGACAAACAAAGCTACAGCATCCGCACTCGCAGCATTCCATTCCATCATTTGCAATAAAAGCTTCTTCATCCTGATGCTGGGCAAGTACTGCCAATTTCCGAGGCACCACTCTCCCGGGACAAGCATCCACGCATCTCCCACAGTTAATACAAGGGCTTGGCTCCATCATAGATACTTCATCTTTTGTCAAACACAACAATGCAGAAGCCGTTTTTGTTGTTGGCACATTTAAGTCAAACAATGCAAACCCCATCATAGGGCCTCCTGAAACCACCTTTTCTGGCTCTGTCTTAAAACCGCCTGCTTCCTCAATTAAATCTTTGTAATTCATGCCAATCCTAACATAAAAATTACGCGGGTCATTTACTGCATCACCAGTTACTGTAACAATCCGGTTCATAAGTGGTTTTCCCTCGGTTACTGCATGATAAACTGCCACAATCGTATCAACATTATCCACGACGCAGCCTGCATCTGCCGGAAGCATTGCTGAATGAATTGCCCTTCCCGTTGCAGCATATATTAACTGACGCTCCGCTCCCTGCGGATATTTTGTCTTTAACGCCTTAACCGTTATCCTATCCTCATTCTCTACCAGCTTACTTAGCACCTCAATACAATCTGGTTTATTATCCTCCACTGCAAGGATTCCCTGTGCATTGTCAAATAGTTTTAGGATAATTTTCAGACCATCCACAAGTTTTTGCGGCTCCTCTAACATTCTTCTGTAATCTGATGTTAAGTATGGCTCACACTCCGCGCAATTTGCAATAACATAATCAATTTTTTCTGGTTCTTTTGGTGACAGCTTTACATGTGTCGGAAAACCTGCTCCGCCCATTCCAACAATTCCTGCCTCCTGAATCAGTTCAATAATTTCCTTCTTATTTAGCTTTGCAGCATCGTGGGGTGTAAATTTTACTTCCTCAAAAAGCTTGTCATTGTCAACAATAATCGAATTGACCAAATCACCAGTAACCACCCGCCTTGGTTCAATTGTTTTTACTGTTCCCGACACTGTCGCATAAATTGGTGCAGATACAAAACCGCCCGCTTCTGCGATTTTTTGCCCCACAAGCACTCTGTCGCCTTTTTTCACCATCGGCACTGCTGGAGCACCGATATGCTGACTTAGTGGATACACCATCTCACCCTGCGGCACAATTGTTTTCATTGGCTTATCCTTCGACAAATCCTTGCCGTCATATGGATGCACTCCACCATGAAATGTGAGTTTTGCCATTACCTCTCCCTCTCTCTCTTTATTTTTATCTTTAAAATAATTGCATATTATTTGCAACTATTTGCCAGGAATTGACAATTTGATTATTTTTGTAATTTGAATCTGCCGGACAATTCCCTATATACTACTATACTCTATTTTTAACAATTTTTCTACCTTATTTCCACTTATTTATATAAATATGTCACCAAAAACGTAACAGTTCAGATAACCCATTGAACTGTTATGTATCCAGCCATTGGAAATCGCTTCGCTATGGGCTGGATACCTCCAACCACTACATTTTATTACGGTCAGCGCAGTAAATGCACAGACCTACCTAAACTGTTACCAAAAAACATAACCGTTTACACCCATGCCAGTCTTTATCAGTTTATAGGTTACTGAGGTGCGAATTATAACAGACTTTGCACACAAAATGCTAAAGTGCAAGCATTTTGGCGCATAATTCCCACTACTTTGGCGTGGGTGTAAAAAGTAACCCAAAAACCGCATTATGTTTTGACACTTTGGCTTACATATGGTAATTTAATAATGTAAGGAACCGTCAATAAATAACGCATCCATTTGACTTGTCCAAATGCCCATCTGCGGCATCAGATAATCTTGACGTAAGGCATTGCCCTTTATGCCTTTGCCTCCTACGCCTGCGATTATCTTCTTTGCAGCTGAGCATTTATACGGCGTAAAATTAACAAGTTATTTTTTGACAATTCCTAAGAAAAAACAGAAAGGATAACGCGATATGAAATGCATCCAGAAAAATCTAGGAACATTAGTTCCGCAATATCCCCTTGAAAATATATGTATTCCCAATCAGACGTTATTTATTGATATAGAAACCACAGGGCTTTATGCTAGAAGTTCCAGCCTGTATCTAATCGGCTGCGCTTACTATGACACCCAAACCAAACCATATACATGGCGTTCAATTCAGTGGCTTGCAACCAATTACGAGGATGAAGAACAAATTCTAAAAGCTTTTTTAGAATTTGTAAAGCCTTACCGCTATCTTATCCATTTTAATGGGAATCAGTTTGATATTCCTTATCTAGAAAATAAAATTGAACAGTATTATCTTCACTTTACCTTTGACGCACTTGAAGGCATTGATATTTACAGACGCATTGCTCCCTACAAAGCTTTTTTAAAACTGCCCAACTGTAAACAGAAAACAATTGAAAGCTTCCTAAATACGGCGCGCGAAGATACTTATACGGGCGGCGAATTAATTGAAGTTTACCACGAATATGTCTTGAACGGTGATCCTCAAAAAGAACATTTCCTGCTGCTCCACAATGAGGACGATATCCGTGGAATGTTGGAAATTGTCGCAGCACTTGCTATTCCCGACTTATTTCATCTGCCAGTAAAGGTTACAAAAGTACATGCCAATTATTACAAAGATATCCAGCAAAAGCAGTGTTCAGAAATTATTATGAACCTAAAACTGCCAACTGCACTTCCCACTGATTTATCTTACGGCGCAAATAACTGCTATTTCAGCGGCGGCGGCACAGAGGGCAAACTGCGTGTCCCAATTTTTGAGGAAGAAATGAAATATTTTTATTCCAATTACAAAGACTACTACTACCTTCCCAAAGAAGACACTGCAATCCATAAATCCGTTGCTTCATTTGTAGACAAAGCATACCGCAAACAGGCAACTGCACACAATTGTTACACTCGCAAAGTATCTTCTTTTCTACCACAGTGGGAAATTTTATTTACGCCATTTTTTAAGCGAAATTACGATGACAAAGCTTTATTTTTTGAATTGACGGACGAACTGAAAACACAGCGTGATACTTTTAATCTCTACGCACACCATATTTTAGAAATGATGGCATCCTATAAAATATAATAAAATCTCTTTTCTCTACGCATATTTCTATTGGATGCCCGTGTGCATAAAAAAGCCAGAACCAATAAGCTACATAAACAGGTTCTGGCTTTTTAATTTTATGACATTTACAAAAACAATTTATAAACTGGCTTTATTTAGCCCGTACGTAAAAGAACGAGTTTTTGCGCTCGTAATTAATTTCTTTATAATTCATAATCTGCTCGGTGCTTCCTATAAACAGAATCCCTTCGTTTTTTAGGGAACTATTAAATTTGCGGAACACCGCATCCTTTGCTTCCTCTGTAAAATAAATTAATACATTTCTACATACAATTAAGTCACATCTATCAGGATAAGAATCCTTGAGCAAATTATGTTGTTTAAACTGCACCCGCGACTTAATTTCATTGGCAATTTGATAAGAAGGTCCCACTTTCGTAAAATACTTCTTCTTAAAGTCATCCGGCACGGCTGCAATACTTTTCTCATTGTACAGCCCCACTTTCGCCTTCTCTATTACCTGCTTATCTATATCTGTCGCAGTAATATTAATCTGGTTTAATGGAATATGCCGTGACAACGCCATAACAAGGGAATAAGGTTCATCACCTGTAGAACACGCCGCGCTCCACACCTTTAGGCTTTTGCCAAACTTACTAATTAATTCGGGAATAATTTCTTTATCCAGCAGCCGCCACTGTTCCGGATTTCGATAAAACTCTGATACATTAATTGTAAGGTAATTCACAAAGTCATCAAAAACAGTTTTATCATCACGCAGTTTTGCAACAAACTTATCATACCCTACTACTTTATGTTTCGCAATCAGCGTGTCAATACGCCGTTTCATCTGCTTTTCTTTGTAAGCATTCAAGTCAATCTTCGTCAGCCCGAAAACTTCTTTTTTGAAATACTCATAATCGTATGCCATTGACACTCCCTGCTACTAAAAACATATACAAATATATATGCTAGATGATTTGCTATATTCTCACGAATTATAGTTACTGTTTCAACGTGTCCGATTTTGTTAAAAATCAACTACTTTCGTTTGTCTATCCTCACGAACGATTAGATTTCGGTCGTCAGTATAACACTCCACAGTCGTAAATTCCCGACTAAACAATCGGTACCTACCAGTAAAGTCTTTTCATTGACTTAACACTGGAGTTCATCAAAATAGCTTTCCTTTCCTAGATTTTATTTCATATTCCATATCATTTACCCTTGGTTCTCGGGACTTGGCCATTGTCCAAATGTCACCATCAAGGTTCTACCCTATAATTATACTAACGACCGTTAAAATTTTCCAATTTCTGCACAGCCCATATTGCATAAACGTGCAATATATGCTGTGCAGAAAGGAAAATCTAATCGCTCGTGAGTATAGCAAGACTATTTCAACTTGCACTGGTTCTTTCTTGACATTTCCTTTGGGTACCCATGTGTATAAATAGCTCTAGGAATAAAAATCCCTAGAGCATATTGGTTCTTTATCAAAAGCTTTTACTCTGCGTTGTCCTCTGCAGCCTGCTTTGCAATCACTGCATCAATATCAACAGATACCACATCTGCATCATCTTCAACAGCAGCCTCCTCCACAGGAGCTTCCTTTGCTTCCGAAGTAAACAATGCTTTAATGCTCAAGCTGATTTTCTTGCCTTCCTCATTAAAATCAACAACCTTTGCCGTTACCTCCTGACCTACAGACAATACATCTGAGGGCTTCTCGATATGCTCTTTAGCAATCTGAGAAACATGCAGCAGTGCATCAATCCCCGGCTCAAGTTCTATAAATGCGCCAAAATCCGTCATTCTAGCAACTTTACCTGTTACTTCATTTCCTACAGCATATTTCGTTGCCGCATTCTTCCAAGGGTTAGAATCATCAAATTTAAGAGATAATGCTACCTTAGTACCATCAATATCCTTGATCAATACCTTTAATTCTTCCCCAACTTTAAATACCTTCTTTGGATTCTCAACACGTCCCCAAGACATCTCAGAAATATGAAGCAGTCCATCTACGCCGCCAAGATCAATAAACGCACCAAAATCGGTTACATTCTTAACAGTACCTTCCACGATATCGCCAACACTGATTTTTGCAAATAATTCCTTCTGCATCTCAGCTTTTCTAGCAAGAATAAGCTGTTTACGATCACCGATATATCTTCTTCTCTTTGGATTGTATTCGCTAATTACAAATTCAACCTCCTGCCCTGCATACTTGTTTAAATCCTTCTCATATGTGTCGGATACAAGGCTTGCCGGAATAAAGATACGCACTTCGTCAACAACAACACTTAAGCCGCCGTCTAATACCTGTGATACCTTTGCAGTCAAAACTTCCTTATTATTATATGCTTCTTCAATCCTTTTGTTGCCTCTATCTGCAGCAAGTCTTTTGTAGGTAAGAAGAACTTGTCCCTCACCGTCATTTACTTTGAGTACTTTTACTTCCATCTTATCTTCTGGAGAAAGGATCGTTGTAAGGTCAACATTCGGCTCGTTGGTATATTCGTTACGCGTAAGAATACCATCTGACTTGTAACCGATGTTTAAGATAGCTTCATCCGGTTTTACATCGATGATTGTACCTTCAATTACCTCTCCTGTATGAATAGTTTTTAATGATTCTTCTAACATTTGTTCAAAAGTTAAATCTGACATAATTTTGAACCTCCTCAATTATTTTGTTTGGGGTAGAAGCCCCCGCAGTGATGCCCACTAGTTCAACAGAATTAGGTAATTCTAATTGCAGGTCTGCCAGTGTTTGTATATAGTAAGTATTCTCACATTCATTTTTACAAAGTTCATATAGCTTACGCGTATTGGAACTGTGAGTACCACCTATCACAATCATAATGTCCGCCTTAGCAGCAAGTTCACTTGCTTCCTTCTGACGTTCTTCTGTAGCGTTGCAAATAGTATTCACAACAATTATATCATAACCTTTTTTTGCAAAAATTTCAACTAAATCTTTAAATTTCTTGTAGTTAAATGTCGTTTGTGACACAATAAAGAATTTTTCGTCTTTTTTCGCTTCAAATTGCTCCGCCTGCTCCTTCGTTTCTATCACCGTTACAGGTCCATCTGCCCACCCTTTTATTCCAATTACCTCAGGGTGCTGTTCATTTCCTATAATAATAATATGCCTGCCCTTTGCTTTATCCCCATTTATAAGCCGATGAATATGACTGACAAACGGACAGGTCGCATCAATGCATTCCAATCCCTTCTCTGTTATCAAATCATAGGTTTTCTTTGGAACACCATGTGCGCGTACAATCACAGTTCCCTCATCTGCCTGAAGGTTATCCCTATCCATACTGCAAAGTTCATTTTCATTTTCAATGACCTTTACACCCTTTTCTTCTAACTCCCGCACAACCTCCTCGTTGTGAACAATCGGCCCATATGTATGAATAGTTTTCCCTGTTTCCAACTGCTCATACACTGCCTCAACAGCTCTTTTCACACCAAAACAAAAACCTGCCGTTTTTGCAACTACTACTTCCATATAAAAATATTAAATCTCCTGTTTTGTTCCATTTTATTCTATTTGCAAAGCGCAATAATTGCATCTGCCACTTCTTCAATCGTCATATCCGATGAGTCAATCGGCACCGCATCCTCCGCCTGCTTTAGTGGAGAAATCTCCCGGCTCATATCCTGTTTATCCCGCTGAATAATGTCCTTCTCTATCTCCACCAGATCACAGGACTCGCCTTTTTGCTCCAATTCATGATATCGCCGCAGTGCACGCACATGGCTGCTGGCTGTTAGGTAAACTTTTACATTCGCATTTGGCAAAACGCACGTTCCAATATCCCTTCCGTCCATTACTACGTTTTCCTTTTGCGCAAGCGCTCGCTGCAATTCCACCAGTTTTTCACGCACTGCTTTGTTTGCGCTGGTTAGAGAAGTCATCATACTTACTTTCTCCGTGCGGATCAGACCATTTACATTCCTGCCATTGAGCCATACGTTCTGTTCGCCGTTTTCATACGTAATCGTTACATTGGCGTCTTGTACCGCTGCACTGATTTTATCCTGTTCTTCAGCGCCAATGCCTGCTTCTATAAAATATAACGCCATCGCACGATACATTGCACCTGTATCAATATAAATATACCCTTTTTTCTTTGCAATCAGCTTAGCAATGGTACTTTTACCCGCTCCCGCCGGCCCGTCGATCGCAATACTGTAACTCATTATCCCTTGTTTCCTTTCCTACCATAATATATAAATTTATACTATAATTCTACCTTAGTTGTCAATCCTTTTTCCGCTAATATTTATTCGTTATTGTTACAATGTTACAATTCACAACTTCCAGCTACTCATAGTAACGGCGTTTGCACATTTTGACTATGATTGATCTATACTGCACTCACACCCGCCAGATATCCAGTAGACCATGCTATCTGTAAATTAAATCCACCTGTCAGCGCATCCAAATCAAGCACTTCTCCTGCAAAATACAGACCTTTTACAAGCTTTGACTCCATTGTTGAGGGATTGACTTCGTTTGTGGCGACGCCGCCTTTTGTTATAATTGCTTCATTATAATCCCGAATACCTGTAATTGTCAATTCCAAATGTTTTATAACCGATACAAAATGTTCGCGCTCCTCCTTTGTAATGTCATGTACCTTTTTATCAGGGTTAATTCCTACCAGCATTGGCATTATAGGAATTAGTTTTGCCGGAAACAGACTGTTCACTGCATTTTTAAACTGCTTGTTTTTTTGACTATCAAATTCTCGGACAATACGCTTATCCAACTGTTCCCATGTCAATGCAGGCTTTAAATCCAGATACAGTTTCGCAGCCATCTGATCTTTGCCGCGCAGACAGTGGACATAATGACTGCCTGCACTTAATATCAATGGTCCGCTTACGCCATAATGCGTAAACAGCATCTCTCCAAAATCAGAATAAATAATGGTATTATCTACTTCGAGCGACGCCTGTATATTTTTTAAAGCCAACCCCTGTAGCTGCGTGCACCACGACTCCTTTATTGTAAACGGTACCAATGCCGGAGAAAGCGTTGTTATTGTATGACCGCATTTTCTTGCAAATTTGTATCCGTCACCGGTAGATCCTGTAAGCACGTAAGAGAGTCCGCCTGTCGCCACAATCACGCTGTCCGCAGGCAGTACAGCCTTCCTATCATTAGTTTTGTCAAATATCTCTATATTTAAAACCTTTGCGTTCTGATTTTTTTTCTTTTTTATACTTTTTTTGGAATTTTGTTCTTCTCGAACGTCTTCAGAAGTATTTTTCAAATTTTCAAATGCCTCACAGTGAATTTTACGCACTTCTGCATTAAGCATCACTTTTACGCCTGCTTTCTCTAATTCTCTCACAAGCGCCTTAATTATATCCGAACTATGATCAGAATCTGGAAATACGCGCTGTCCCCGCTCAATTTTCAAACGGCAGCCAGCTTCCTCAAAAAATCGCATTACTGCCTGATTATCAAATCCATAAATGGCACTGTATAAAAATTTCCTGTTCTCCATTACATTTCCGAATAGTGTTTCCACCTCACAGGCATTCGTAACATTACATCTGCCCTTTCCGGTTATATAAAGTTTTTTCCCCAATTTTTCATTTTTCTCGACAAGTATCACTTTACAAGAACCGTCCATGGTGCCTTTTTTTGCTGCCGCAACTGCCGCCATCATACCAGACGCGCCGCCTCCAATTACAACAATATTTTTCATACGAACGCCTCCTTTTGCTTTTTGCAGTATCATTCATTACACTACTGTGCTAAATTATCACGATTATCTTCCAATTTCTTTTTTTGTAAGGGAAGCAGAAACGTTTCCTCATCAAAGAAATTAATTTCATCTTTTAAATATACTTGGTAATTATCCCATGTATATTCCAGTGTTTCCAAGTTCGTCTTTACCTCCTCCGGGCATTTCATGCAGAGTGCTACCACCAGTGCATTAATTAGGCTTAAAGGTGCCACCAGTGAATCTACAATGGATACCATATCACTTCTTGCCATTAAATTGCAAGAAGAATATAAACACATCGGCGAGTGAATACTGTCTGTAATCGTAATAATTCTTGCATTTCTGTCATTTGCCATCTCCATAGCTTTTAATGTCCGCATGGAATACCGCGGAAAACTAATCCCAATCACAGCATCTTTATTGTTAATTCGTATCATTTGTTCGAACATTTCTGATGTATTTGTTGACCCAATCAAACAAATTCCGTCACGTATCATATTAAGATAAAAATGCAGCAAATCCGCAAGCGGTTTACAGCTGCGCACACCAACAATATAAATATGTTCCGCAGTTAATATGGTATCAACTGCCGCTGCAAATGCCTGCGGGTCAATATGTTCAATGGTATCTTCTATTTTTTCTATATCCGCACTAAGTACAGAAGCTAATATCTCTGACTGGGTACTTTTCCCATATTTTGCTCCCATCTTCTGCACCGAGTTTAATTTGCTTTTGACCCATTCAGCCAAATCTTCCTGAAACTCTGGATATCCCTCATAGCCAAGCGCATAAGCAAAACGCACAACTGTTGACTCGCTGGTACCCACTTTTTTGCCCAGCTTTGCCGCAGTCATAAAAGCCGCCTGTTCATAGTGGTCAATAATAAACGTTGCAATCTTCTTCTGCCCTTTGCTCATTTTACAAAATTTTTCGTTTATCCTTGATATAGTATCCTGCTTTATCTCCATTGTCATTCCTCACATTGTCAATCCATTAAGAACAACTTCTATAGATATCTTCCAATAAATCTACGGTTTCCTCCTGTGTCAAATCATAATCACCGGTCAGTGTCATACAGGCACAGCCATGAATAAATATCCACATTTTCATAAACAATCCGCTCGGATTCTGACATCCTAATGCGGCTGCACGGTTAATCTCTTTGCTAACAGATCCTGTTTTTCCATTTAATAGCTCATACAAACTTCGATTTCCCCTGTTTCCTGACTGGAACAGCAGTGTAAACAGCCTGCTTTCTTCCCTGGCATAATTTATATAAGCAAGTCCAAGGTGTATAAAAGGCGTTTCTACCTCGGACTTGAAATTTTCGTAATAATCGCCAAACGCATCAATTGCTTTCTGGTAAATTTCTGCATATAGCTCATTCATATTCGCATATACTCTAAAAATTGGCTGTGTGGAGCAGCCTATCTGTGCAGCCAGCTTTCTTGCTGTCACATACTCTATCCCGTCTGTCTTGGCTAAATCAAAGGCCGTTTCCAGAATTTTATCCTTCGTTATTTGTTCCTTTCTAGCCATTTGTGTAACCTTGCTCCTTTCTCAGCCCTTCTTGTATTATATAATTGACCTTCTCTCCTACCCGTGCACGGCGCACCCATCAACCTTTAGATGACATATTCCTCTGAGTACCTGTATGCATCAAAACAGTATCGGGCTAAATCCTTAACCCGATACCGCACAGATATTTTAAAACTTATACTGGATATGCTCCGTTCTTGGTATCAGCCTGTGTCATATCGACTTTCTGCTGTTGTGCTTGACGGTATTTAAAGAAATCCGTAGCGACCTGTGGAAATAGTGCATAGGAAAGTACATCCTCATCCTGCTGTTTCCATTCTTTCATTTCTTCCTCAATCTTCTTTAACTCATTCGGAAGTTTATCCGCTGGACGACAAGTAATAATAGAAGACTTCTCTTCTGCAGATAGTACCTTATCTTGTATCTCCTTATTAAACGGCTTTACTGTCTGTCCATATTCACCATGAAGAACAGCTTTTGTTTCCTTTGTTGCCATCTTATAACGCTCGCCCATTAACACATTAAACACTGCCTGTGTTCCAACAATCTGTGATGATGGGGTAACTAGAGGCGGCTCACCAAGATCTTTACGCACTCTTGGAATTTCCTGAAGCACATCATAGTATTTATCCTCTGCATTCTGTTCTTTCAACTGGCTAACCATATTGGAAAGCATTCCGCCGGGTACTTGATAAAGCAATGTCTTAATATCAACACCAAGTACCTTAGGATTCAGCAGTCCGCTCTTTAAACATTCCTCTCTATACGGTCTAAAGTAATCCGCAATCTGTGCCAATATACTCTGATCAAAGCCTGTATCATATGGTGTTCCCTTAAAGGTTTCTACCATAACCTCTGTCGCTGGCTGGGATGTACCTAGCGCAAATGGAGAGATTGCACAGTCAATTACATCTACACCTGCCTCTACTGCCTTTAAATAAGTCATGGACGCAACGCCAGACGTATAGTGCGTATGAAGCTGAATCGGAAGTTTGGTCGAAGACTTCATTGCACGGATTAACTCATCTGCCTTATAAGGAACAAGCAAGCCTGCCATATCCTTAATACAGATAGAATCTGCACCCATATTTTCAATGTCCTTAGCCATCTTCATCCAGTATTCCAAAGTATAGGCATCCCCTAATGTGTAGGAAAGCGCAACCTGCGCATGTCCTCTGCCTTCCCGTTTCTTAACATTATTCGCAGCGGTAACAGCGCACTGCAAATTCCGCAAATCGTTAAAGCAGTCAAAAATACGAATAATATCAATACCATTTGCAATGGACTTCTCCACAAACTCTGTTACCACATCATCTGCGTAATGGCGGTATCCCAGGATATTCTGTCCTCTGAAAAGCATCTGCAATTTTGTATTTTTTACTTTATCTCTAATTTTGCGCAGTCTTTCCCATGGATCTTCCTTTAAGAAGCGCAAAGATGCATCAAAGGTCGCGCCGCCCCAGCACTCCAAAGAGTGATAACCAACCTTATCCATTGTTTCCAAGATAGGGAGCATAAACTCGGTCGGCATTCTTGTTGCGATTAAGGACTGATGGGAATCACGAAGCACTGTTTCGGTAATCCCAACAGGTTTTTTAACTGTATCTGACATTTCCTATTATCCTCCTAATTTCTTAATTTAAAATACCCCAAAAATCGCCATAAATGTACCTGCTGCAACAGCCGTTCCGATAACGCCTGCTACGTTTGGTCCCATAGCGTGCATCAACAGGAAGTTGGTAGGGTCTGCCTCTGCGCCGACCTTCTGGGAAACACGCGCTGCCATTGGTACTGCGGAAACACCTGCCGAACCAATTAACGGGTTCACTTTTCCCTTTGTCGCTACACACATAATTTTCCCAAACAATACCCCTGCCGCTGTTCCAAAGCAGAATGCCGCAAGACCTAATGCTACGATTTTCAGCGTTTCCCAGTTCAAGAATGCTTCTGCACTTGTTGTAGCGCCAACCGAAGTACCCAGCAAAATAACAACGATATACATTAATGCATTCGACGCAGTTTCCTGAAGCTGTTTTACCACGCCAGACTCTCTAAACAAGTTACCCAACATCAGCATACCAACAAGCGGCGCTGTTGTCGGAAGAATCAAGCAGACAACGATTGTAACAACAATCGGGAACAAAATTTTCTCAAGCTTTGAAACAGGACGAAGCTGCGCCATTTTAATCTTGCGCTCCTCCTCTGTTGTAAGCAGCTTCATAATAGGCGGCTGAATCAACGGAACCAACGACATATAAGAATATGCCGCAACTGCTATCGGGCCAAGTAATCCCGTCTGTCCAAGCTTACTTGCAAGGAAAATGGAAGTAGGTCCGTCTGCACCGCCAATAATAGAAACTGCCGCCGCTGCCTTATCATTAAAGCCAAATGCAATTGCGCCGAAATATGCCGCAAAAATACCAAACTGCGCCGCTGCGCCAAGCAAAAAGCTTTTCGGATTCGCAATCAGCGGGCCGAAGTCTGTCATGGCACCGACCCCCATAAAAATCAGAGATGGCAGGATTGCCCACTCGTCAAGTAAATAAAAGTAATACAGTAAACCGCCGGCTGTACCGTCTTCGCCAATCGGCGCGATAATGTCGGGGTAAATATTAACCAGCAGCATACCAAATGCTATCGGTGTTAACAGAAGCGGCTCAAACCCCTTCGCGATAGCAAGATAAAGAAATGCGCAAGCAATAACAATCATCAGCAAATTTCCGCCTGTTATATTAAAAAACGCGGTCTGGTGTATCAGATTGTTCAGCGTATCTGCTATATATGACATTTTATTGACCTCCTATTGTATTTGTTACCAAGCGCAGAATGTTCTTCCACTGCCTAGTTTAACGTTGCCAGCAAAGCACCTGCTTCAACAGAATCGCCAACTGCCACATTTACGCTAGCCACCGTTCCATCCTGCGGAGCAACAACAGGAATTTCCATCTTCATGGCTTCCGTAAGGATCACTGCATCGCCCTTCTTTACTGCCTGACCGACATTTGCTACAATCTTAATAACTTTTCCTGCTGCTCCTGCTTCAATCTTTATGCTGCCTGCTGCTCCTGCATCGGCTTTCGGTGCTGCTGCTTTGGGAGCCGCTTTTGGCGCTGCCTTCGGAGCTGCCGCCGCTACAGGCGCTGCACCACTGCCTGCACCCTCCTCAACCACTACATCATATACGTTGCCGTTAACGGTAATTGTATAATTTTTCATTTCGTTCGTCCTCCTAAAATTAAAACTATCAATTTAATAAAAACAAATGTTTTCCAATGGAAACTCTTTACGCCTTCTGCCACTTTCTGGTGCTGGCTCTCTTAATGCTTCTTACTTGGAAGCCCTCTGTAGTGGTTCCTTCATATGCTGCAATTGCCGCTGCAATAACCGCCACAAGCTCCATATCGTCCGTGAGGTCTTCTTCCACTTCCTCTACAACCGGTGCAGGAGCAGCCGGTACTGGAACTATCTCCGGCTCATTATTCTTCGCAAACTTAGCCTGCATCTTTGGAATCAAGTTAAAGGCAGATATAATAAAACTAATCAGGATTAATACTACAAATACCGTTCCCATACCGAGGAGCGTATTCAATCCTGCCCTGCCCATTAATGTGCCTAATGACTCGTCTAAATTGAGCGTACAGGATGTCAGTGTCAGAAAAATATCGTTGGTGAATATCAACTCAACAGAACCATTCTTACTATTTCCTGTCACCGGAACTGTTACCGTAATCGTGTCTTTATCTAAAACGGACGTAACCGTTCCCAAATCGGAGATGCCACCCATATCCTCAATGCCTGATGTAAATGAATTAATTGCGTTGCGTACTACTGTTCCTTCGCTGGAAAAAGTCATGGAAGTTCCCGTATACTGTGACAGCATGGATGTCATACTGTCGTCAAACAGCTTGGACAGTTCTACATTATTATAGTTCTCCAGCATGGAATCTGCCGTTCCGCTTTCCACAATGGATATGAACGCCCCAACAACACCGTCAGCCTGATATTCCGCCATACTTACCTTGCTCTGCTCAAAATCGGTTAATTCCTTTTCGGTTCCACAAGCCGTCAATCCCAAAACACAGGTAAGCATGAACAATGTTTTCATGAATTTTTTCATAAATTAATGTTCACCCTTTCTTAGACCGTCCCATGTTTTTTTGATGGGCGCGCCTCTCTTTTTGTGTACAACATTTCAAATGCGCCAATAACATATTTTCTTGTATCAGCGGCTTCAATAATCTGGTCTACATAACCTCTCTTTGCAGCCCCCATAGCGCTTGTCTGAAGTGCAGCGTATTCTGCTGCCTTTTCCTTAATTACATCAGCGCCTTGTCCATCATACATAATCTTCGCAGCAAGGTTCGCGTCCATTGAACCAATCTCTGCATCAGCCCATGCAATTGTAAAATCTGCACCAATCGCTTTGGAGTTCATTGCAACATATGCACTTCCGTAAGCTTTCCCAATCACTACATTTACCTTGGGCACGGTTGCATTTGCAAAGGCATACGTAAGCTTTGCCACAGCTTTTGCAATGTGCTTCTCGCTGTCAACTGTCGCCTCATACCCTTTGACATTAGTAAGTGACAAAACAGGAATTTGAAATGCATCACAGAACTGAATAAAATCTGCTGCCTTCTCACAGCCTTTTACAGATAATACAGGTGCAAACTTCTCACCAATCTCGCCATCTGCATTGTAAACTTCTGTGCGATTTGCTACACAGCCGATCGTTATACCGTTTAATTTGATAAAGCCTGTTACCATATCTTTTGCATAATTTTCCTTGGTTTCAAAGAATATTTGATTGTCTGCGATTGTAGAGAGCGCGATAGACGTATCTCCTACACAGTTTGCAAGGTCTGCGCAAACCCTGTTTAAGTTGTCTGTACATTCTGTTACAGAAGCATCATCCTCATTATTTCCTGGAAGCATGGTAACGAGTTCCCTGATTTTCGCATAAATTGCTGCCTCATCTGCTACAGCATCAATCATACCGCTTTCCTTACTCTGAAAATCTGCTGATGAGGAATCGCATTTGGAAATATTGTTGCCGTCAAGCGCGTTTGGAGAATTCACAAAGAGTTTTGCCTTGGTGCTTTCCATAAAAGTGAAATCTGTGAGTGCCGGAATCAGCGCCAGCCCACCGCCACAGCTTCCAAACACTGCCGTAATCTGCGGAACTACGCCGGAAGCCAGCGTCTGCTTGAGATAAATCTCGCCGAATGCATTCAGAGCATCTGTTGCCTCCTGTAATCTAAGACCGGCAGAATCAATAAGACCAATTACAGGCGCACCTGTTTTCATCGCCAAGTCATAGAGGTGAATAATCTTTTTCGCATGCATCTCGCCGACGGAACCATTTAAAACGGAAGCGTCTTGGCTATACACATACACAAGATTGCCGTTGATAACTCCATAACCGGTTACAACACCATCGGAAGGAGTTTCAGTCTGTTTCAAATTGAAATCTGTCGCTCTCGCCGTAACAAGAGCACCGATCTCAACGAAACTGCTTTCATCAAGTAAAGTTTCAATTCTTTTACTTGCCAAACTTGAAGTAGTACTCATTTTGTGACCTCCATCTTTTATATTAAATACTTTAAAAAAGGACTTTCTTACGCAATTTAAAATTTTCTGAAAATTGCGTCAGTCTAAGTATAACATAGATTGCCGCTCTCGCCTAGTAAAATTTCATAAATTTGTCATTTATTTTCAAAATGCCCAATATAATACTACTTGGCGTAGACACCATATGAAATCTATTGCCTCTTTTTCCTCTGCCGCAACCAATGCAACCCGTTTCCACTCCTCATTGCCAACATGATAACTAATATATCCCACGTTCTGCCCTGCTGTTACAGGCGCCATCAGTTCTTTCTTTTTATGAACCGTAACAGTAAATTTCTCCGATTCTTTTAACAGCAATCCATTGTTTTGCGTTTGATCCTGCACAATATTTTTATTTGCGGTATCGCCGATGGCGGATTCTTTTTCTACGGCAGGTTCTGCCGTTTCCGAAAGTTTCACGGATACAGACTCTCTACTGCTAATTTTCTCTCCTTTTGCGCCATCAACTGGTATTGCCTCAAAAACCTCTGTTGGTATTTCTACTTCGTCAAACGAACGAAACTGGTAATTTTCCAGCCCATACTCCATTAAACAACGCGTATCGCTCCATTTATAGGTTTTGTGGTTGGGCCAGCCACACGCCAACAATGCCACAACAAATGTTTTTCCATCGCGGCGCAGTGCTCCAACATAACAGTATCCAGCCTTATTGGTAAAGCCTGTTTTTCCTGTTAATGCGCCAGACATCATACTTAAAAATGCATTATGATTTACGCAGCCAAAGCTCCTCTTACCCTTTACATCTGCAAATGTATGGGAAGGTGTGCGTGTAATTTCAAGAAATTGTTCTTTTTTGGGGGATTTTGTAATGCAATAAGACATAATGGTAGCCAGGTCTTTTGCCGTTGTGGAATGAAATTTATCACCTTTTGTGGCATCCAAACCATTCGGGGTGATAAAATATGTATGATTGCAGCCAATTTCTACTGCTTTTTGATTCATTTTGTCTGCAAATTGCTCCACGCTGCCGCCTACGTGCTCCGCAATTGCAACCGCAGAATCGTTGTGAGATTCCAGCATCAACGACAAAATTAAGTCTTTCAGCCGATATTGCTCGCCCTCTCGAATATGCAGCTTTACCTCTGGCATAGACGCCGCATAGGAGGATACTGTTACAGTATCCTCCAAATCAGCGTTCTCAAGCGTGACAATCAATGTCATAATTTTCGTTGTGCTTGCCATAGCAAGCTGCTCATCTCCACAGCGTTCATACAAAACACGCCCTGAATCGGCATCCATCAACACTGCTGCCTTTGCATACAGCCGCAGATTCGGCTCTTCTGCCTGCACATTCTGCACTGGTATCATTGCGAGAAATAGTATTACAGATAAAATTACTACTGTCAATCTTTTAAGCAGATTTCTTGATTCCATATATTTTCTTTTCCTTCTATTATAAAAGGCTCTATAAAAATATATATGGTTTTGCTGCAAATTATGTTATCTACCTGCCATTCTTTATATATACTAAGGAACTGTCAATAAATAACCCATCAATTTGACTTGTCTAAATGTCCATCTGCAGCATCAGATAATCTTGACGCAACCCGCTACGCCTGCGATTATCATCTTTGCATCGGAACATTGATACAACATCAAATTAGTTTGATAAGATGAAGACATTAAGACTTCTTCATCCGTTTTTCCAACGCGTTTACAACGGTTTCAAGCACCTTTATCCGCGCATAAAGCTTGTCATTCCCTTCAACGATAATCCAAGGCGCATCCGCAGTTGAAGTGCGCACCAGCATTTCATCTACTGCTTTTTCATACAAATCCCATTTTTCGCGGTTGCGCCAATCCTCATCGGTAATTTTCCAGCTTTTTTCTGGATTGTCCTGGCGATCTTGAAAACGGCGCGCCTGTTCCTCCTTATCAATATGAAGCCAAAATTTCAGCACAACTGCCCCGTGGTTGACAAGCTGCTGCTCCATCTGGTTTATTTCCTTATATGCGCGCTGCCAATCCTGCGTTGTACAGAACCCCTCAATGCGTTCCACCATCACTCTGCCGTACCATGTCCGGTCAAAAATCGCGATATGCCCGTCCTTTGGCATCTTTGTCCAAAAACGCCACAAATAATGATGCGCACGCTCAATATCATTTGGCGAACTCGTGGGATTTACCGTATAACCTCTTGGGTCAAGCGCATTGGTCAGCCGTTTAATCGCACCGCCCTTACCGCCTGCATCCCAGCCCTCAAATGCAAGTACGACCGGAATCCTCTTGGCATACAATTTTCCATGCAGCAGACGCAGCTTCTTTTGCAGCTCATCCAAACGCTTCTCGTATGCTTTTTCCTCCATCTTTTTGGACAAATCAACCTTTTTCAGCACACTATCGTTTAACTCCGACTTATCAAACCTGCCATCCACCTCGCGCTCTTTCTTTTTGGATTCTTTTTCCTTTTTGTATCGGTCTTCAAACGCAGCGGCAACGGTTGATAAAATTTTCACTGTCGCATACCGGTCGTCCTCCGCTTCCACAATTGTCCAAGGGGCATAATCACTGTCTGTCTTGGTCAGCATTTCATCTGCCATCTCCAAATAATCCTGAAAATGTTTATTTCTGTCTAAATCCTTATCTGATACACGCCAGCTTGTCGCTTTCTTTTCCATTAATTTATGAAAACGTTTTTTCTGTTCTCGCTCGGAAATATCCAGAAAGAATTTCATTACCAAAGTACCGCCGTCTGTAAGCTGCTTCTCAAAACTGCTGATTTCCTCCAATATTATCGGAATTTCTTTTTTGGAGGTCTTTTTCTCATAGCGATCGACCAAAAGCTTGCGATACCAACTTCTGTCAAAAACAGCAATCCGTCCTTTTTCCGGCGTCTTAGTCCAGAATCGCCAAAGAAACGGATGCATTTTCTCATCTTTTGTTTCCGCATCCGTTGAGTACACTGTAAATCCCCGCGGGTCAAGCGCCTGTATCAGCCTGTTAATCTGTGTTCCTTTTCCGGCTGCGCCAAACCCTTCAAATACAATCATAACTGGAACACCTAGATTTTTTAGTTCCCGCTGCAAAAACGCAATCTTTGATTCCAGCTTCGCCATTCGCTTTTTGTACTCTTTCTTTTTCAGCGATTTTGTTAAATCAATTTTTTCTAACATAATTTGTCCCCCTTTTAGTATTCTAATCCCATATTCATCAACATTTTATCCATCTTATCATCATCTTCTTTTAGAACAGCCAAATCTACAATATCAAAAGGAATTGCCAATACCTTTTTTAATGTATTATACAATATAAAATAGTCTTCTCTTGATATTTCATGCTCCCCCGTTACTACAATATCTAAATCACTGTTTTCCCCTGCCTGCCTTGTATCCGCATTTTCACTTGTTCAAAACTTGTATATCTCTCTCCGAATTCTTCCCCATTTGTTCCCCCATATCGCAAGTAAAAAAATATTGATTTACAGTTCTTTACTATTTATTATACGCAAATATTATTGAAAAATCAAACAAAAAAAAGAAGCCCAAAGCCCTCTTTCTTTATTTTTCCAAAGACTTTGCACTTCTGTTTTTATACTGCACGGCAAAAAGACTTGCCGTACGGTTGCGCAAGCCGCATACTGCAAAGCGGCAATTTTCCTTTATGCGGCTATGTGCATATTGTAATACTAAGCGTCAGTTTTTTTGATGCTTAGTATTACAGCTTCTCCTTCTTATTATATATCTTAATTACATATCTTAATTACATAGAATGCAGAATCATAACATCTTTTGCTGCAAGTGATGCGTTTTCTCCGATTGTATATGTTTTCCCACTAATAATATCCTTCCCACCATATGGAAGTGTTACTTCTTCGGTCTTATCATTATGGTTTAGGATAAATAAAAATTTCCCATTCTCATTGCTGCGCTGTGTTGCTTCCACGCCAGCCGGTGCGGCAAGTACAGGCACAATTTCCAGTTTTTCACATAAATCCAATAGATACGTAGAATAAAATGCCTTGTTAGAAGCAGTTGCAACATAGTAAGCTTTGCCTTTCCCAAATTCATGTTCTGTTAGTACTGGCATTCCTTTATAGAAATCTTCCTCATAAGCACTGACTGCCGACGCACCCTCAAGATGCAGCAGATCGCATAAAATCTGCGCCGGATACTGTTTGCCTTTGTACTGGAAATGGTTGCAATTTCCTTCTGCAATTGCGTCTGTTTCCTCAACCCAGATACCAAGAATATCGCGAAATCTTGCCGGATATCCACCAGTTACTACCAAATCATGATCTTCTACATAACCGCTAAAATATGTGGTGATAAACGATCCTCCTTCTTTTACGTAATTACGTATCTTCTCATCAAAACCATCCTTTGACATATAGAGCATCGGTGCAATTACAAGCTTATACTGCGATAAATCATCCTCTACGCTGACTATATCCGCCGCAACATTTGCCTCATAGAGTGCTTCATAATATTTTGATACTTCACTATGATATTTAATCAAACGGCTTGGACCTGCCGAGTATTCTGCCGCCCACCAGTTATCCCAATCAAAAACAATTGCCACTTCCGCATAAGTACGCGCGCCCAATGTCAGCCCACCAATCTGCTCCAATTCTGCACCAAGCGCTGCAATCTCACGAAAAACTCTTGTATTTTCATGTCCTGCATGGTCAATTACTGCACTGTGGTATTTCTCGCATGCTCCAATGCTTCTACGCATCTGGAAAAACATTATCGTATCTGATCCATGTGCTACTGCCTGATAACTCCATAACCGCATCACCCCAGGACGTTTTAATGCACTGTAGGGATGCCAGTTGCTGACACTGGGTGTCTGCTCCATTAACCAAAAGGATGCCCCTTGTTTTAATCCTCTTGTTAAATCATGTGACATCGCTGCCTGAAATGGTACTGCATCATGCGCTGGATAGTTGTCCCAACTCACAAAATCCATTTCTTTTGCCCATTTCTGATAATCCAAATCTTTATAAAATCCCATTAAATTTGTGGTTACCGGAATTTCAGGTGTTATTTTTTTAATTTCATCCCGCTCTAATTGGTAGCAGGCAAGCAGACTCTCTGACTGGAAACGCCGATAATCCAGCGAAATACTTTGGAAATTTGTCCTAGTATAATCCCAGAACCACTCCTCTGACTGCAAATTTGGCACTACAACATCCTCCCAGTCATACATTGTATGCCCCCAGAAAGCCAGATTCCATACGCGGTTTAATTCTTCTATTGTCTGATACCGCTCTTTAAGCCATTCCCGAAACGCTTTTTCACAGTTTTCACAATAACACAGTCCACCATATTCATTGGCTACATGCCATGCTACAATATTGTCGTATCCCTTATAACGTTCCGCAAGCTTTGACGCCAGCAGCGCCGAATATTTACGATAGGTTGGACTGTTCGGGCAAGAATTATGGCGGCTGCCGAACTTACGTTTCATCGCATTATGCTCTGTCCGCAGAATATCTGGATGCTTGCGTGCCATCCAAGCAGGATGCGCTGCCGTAGAAGTCGCCATACATACCTTTAACCCATTACTGCGTACCATTTCCATAATTTTATCAAGTTTTGAAAAATCATAGACATCATCATCTTTTTGCAGCATTGCCCAGCTAAAGACATTCAGCGTAACAATATCAATATGCGCAAGCCGAAACAAGCGCATATCCTCCTCCCAGATATCCTCACTCCACTGTTCAGGGTTATAATCTCCTCCATATACAATTTTCTTTACTTTTTCCATGTTAAAAATAGTTCTCCTTTCTAATATTTTTTAAATATATCTACATTCACTGCCTTCCCGCTGCTTTTTGCTTTTGCATGTGTAAGATCATACTCTAAAACGGTCGGATATCCATAACTTTCCACTGTCTGCTGCATCTGCTGCAAAAGAGCATCAAATTCTGCCTTGTCCGCAGCAAATATCATAAGCCACGAATAATGCTGAATCGCATTTTTACACTGTCTGCGTATGGTTGTCTGTTCTAAAGTTTCCACAGGCGCAATATAAGACGTTCCTTCCTCAACCAAAAGCATATGATTTTTCTTTAGATATTCCATGGTGGTATCAGCGCCCATTACCTTTTCCCAGTCATCAGTAAGCTGCGAGGATTCCTGTTTGCGCACACTATCCCACAACGTATAGTAATAATAGTAGTTATCTTCACTCTTTTCACATTGTGCAACTGCCTTGTAGTTCAAAGCTGACGTTCCATCTCGCCACGTCCCTTCTCCATATTCTGCTGGCACAGTTACAGTTTCTGCATCCAACAGCGCTTTTACACCAAAATCTGTAAGATATGGCCCGTCCTCTCCCATTTCCCATGTAAGCCCTTGCGGGCCTGCCGCTGCCGCTAAATTTCCACTATTAATATAAATTCCATCCGAGGAATACAGCCAGTCAATAAAATCAATTAATCGATCGGGATCCTTTGCCTGCGCACCAACCGCAATTACACAGCTTTGATTCCCATAAGGCTTACAGCCGAAAGAATAAATCTGCATATCCTGAATCGATGCCATCATATAACCTTTTCCAGATTTTTTATTCTCTTTTGTATTATACGCTGTCTGTCCCAACCAAGGCCACGGTGAAAATAGAATCTGTCCCTGCTGGTATTTTTCAAAACATCTTTCGTAATTCTGGCTAACGGATTCTGGATCTATCAATCCCATTTGATTCGCTTTAAAATAAAACTGCAGCATCCGAATATACAAGGAATCACTGTCCATAATACTTTGATAATCGCTGCCATCTGCTTTTGCCAGCACAAAACCATATTCATCATAGCCATAAAAACAGCAAAGTTGTTTTACTGCATTGACCATATTGTCATCCCATTCTTTAAAAAAGGAAAACCCATATGTTTTCTGCCCATTTTCACCTATTGGCGCCAATTCCTGCATCTGGCTTAAAACAGGCAGAAGATCCTCTAATGTCTGAATCTGGGGATAACCAAGTTTTTTGTAATAGTCCCATCGGATATATGGGCCAAACGCTGGTTCAACTGCTTCACTTGGCATATCCGGCGGGTTTAAAGATACTTCCGAGGGAATTGCATAAATTCCTTCCCGTGGCAGACCGTTATTCAAATTGAAAATAGCATTCTGATATTTCATAATCTGCTTATTTTGCAAGGAATCTTCCATATTATAAATAAGTCCGGCATTAACCAGATCATTCAATACACCTTTCTCTGCACGGAAAATAATTAAATCCCCCATATTCCCCGCTGCGGCGCGTACTTCAAAAAGTGTATCACGCCCACCAGCTACATTCGGTGCAATAATATTTAATTCCATATTAAATTTTTTCTTTACAATCTCGCCAAACCATCCATGCTGTATGCCCTGATAATTTGCCTGTGTATCAAATACATCCACTACAATAAATTCTTCATAAGGGCATTCCTCCTCTAAATCGTCCACATCCAAACCGTCCTTGTTTACAGCTGTAGAACAACCAATAATACAAGCTGAAATAATTGCAATACATAGTATACTTACTTCTGCCTTTCTCAAAATAATACTTCCTACTCTTTTTCTGTATAAATTTTCCATATCCAGACCTCGCGGAAACACTACGTTTATTAATACCCTTAACTCAAAAATTCTCTTTACAAACACCAAATTTTTCAATTTGACATTTTTCTAAAATTCTCCTATACTAAAGTTATATTGTAATAATTTGGTATAGCAATTTTATGCATATTGCATAATTTTCTCTATTAGATTCTATTTTACTTTAGGAGGCTTCCATATGGAAACACTATTTATAGCAGACGACGAAAAAACAATACGAGATGGCTTAAAATGCATTGTAAACTGGGAAGAACTGGGATTCTCTATCTGCGGAGAAGCATCAAACGGAGAAGATGCACTATCCGGTATCCTAAAAAACGCACCAAGCCTTGTGCTTTTGGATATCCGCATGCCCAAGCTTATGGGTGTCGATATTATTAAAATCGCCCGTGAACAAGGTTTTCAAGGCAAATTTATTATTTTAAGCGGCTATTCTGATTTCTCCTACGCACAGGCAGCCATCCGATACGGCGTAGACTTCTATCTTACGAAACCCATTGATGAGGACGAACTGCTTGAAGCCATCCGAACGATATACGCTGCACTCCAGAGTGAACGACAGAACCAGAATCATATTGCACTCTACCGTGAAAAAGCGAAAGACGTTATTCTCCACGACTTAATTGTAGGTACGTTGCAAATAGGCGATGAATATGGTTTATCCACTGCTGCGCTGCAAAATATGGAACTGGAAGCAGCCATTTACCAAGTGGTAATTTACGAAAAATTTGGCCTGCTTCCCGAGGACAGCAGCTACAGTTTTGCAGATCTTTTAAATATCACCAATAACGGTAATCACTCATTTGAACACTTTGAAGAAGATCACAAAAACGTAATTCTTTTAAAAGGTGATTTTGCATTACGCCGTTTTGGAGATTTCCTTGCACATTATGAGAAAACACCACAGAAAGGAAGTCCTATGGACAGCCTGTTTCTTGCATATGGACGCCCTGTGCAAAGCCTTGGGGAAATATATTTATCCTATCAAGAAGCAAAAGCACTGATTCAGCGGCGATTTTTCTGTATTCAAGGGCAGCATACACTTGGGTATACGGAACTGCCCAATATCGCGGCTGGAAATCACGCAATTAATGATGCAATGCTTGCCAAATACAGTGACGCAATCGTAAATTTTTTACAAATTTCGAATCGTAAACAGGTAGCTGCCACATTGTTTTCACTAGAAGACGACCTCTATTGTTGTGATAATTCCATTGAACAGATTAAACTGTTCTTAATAGATTTATTTCTGCAAATGAAAGAAAACATTAAAAAGATATATGGAAGTACACATATCACTTTCCCTTCAAATTCTGCAATTATCGACTATATAGAAAGCTGCCACTATTTATATGAAATTATCCTCTATATTTCAGAACAAGTCAAGGCAATTATGGATATTACAGATAATTCTTCACGAGAATCCATACTTGAAGATATCCTCTACTACATAGATAACAATTATCAAAACAATATTAAATTGGAATCAATTGCACCGCTTTTTGGCTATAATAGTGCCTATCTTGGTAAATTGTTTACAAAGGCAATCGGTGAGAATTTTAACTCCTATGTAGACCACCGGCGCATAGACCATTCCAAGAAACTGCTGGAACAACAAAGTATTAAAGTATACGAAATATCCGAGCAAGTAGGCTACAAAAATGTTGATTATTTTCACAAAAAGTTTAAAAAATATGTAGGAATCAGTCCTGCGGAATATCGTAAACAATTGCGCGGAGAATAATGCTAATAAAGTGAAAAAATCCCACAGCGGCATCGCCGCTGCGGAATTTCTCGTCAAATTTACTGATTCCTCTTACTCTGCCAATGCTGCCTTCTCTGCAATAATATCTGTTAACATACTCTCTGCCTCAGCCATTCCTGTGCTTTCAAAATCTGCTAACATCTTGTCATAGTTTGCATCGAAATCAGCTTCTGTTCCTGTTACACACTTAATCAATGCAGACCAAGCGATTTCATCCAATTTATCCGTGATTTCCGTAAATTCCATCGGTGTTACAAGTGCCCACAAAGGTGGAAAATCTGGTGTTTCAAATTCATCTGGCTGCGGGAACATATCTACCAGAAGCTCTACACCCCACTTTTCAACTGCTGCTTTTTCTTCCTCATTATACTCTACCATAACAGCTTCTTTGCTTGTTGTGTTGTAAGGACTTCCTGTCGGGTCAAGGATGCCGTCACCATATGATGGGAACGGATAATTGTGGAAACCTACACCCGTCTTTTTAGAGTAATCCTGATCCTCTTGGCTCTGCTTAATTTCTTCATCAGAACGATAACGATGTCCACTCTCGTCAAGGAAGTAGTTAACGCCTTCAATACCCCATTTTACCAGTACCTGACCTTCGTCAGATGCAATATAATCAATAAACTTAATTGCTGCAACAGGGTCTTTACAGCTCGTTGTAATACCAACACCAGTACCTGTTGTCAAACCTTGATACATTAATACCGGGCATTTTGTTTCCTTATCCATTGTCAAAGGAAGTCCACAATATGTAGAACCATATTTTCCGTCTGCCTTCAGAACTTTCTCGCCGTCCAGATAATCCCAATCCTTATCCAAAAGAGCAACAACACGACCAGAAGCAATCTTTGCGATATAATCCTCATGAGTCTGTGTAGCAAACTCAGGGTCTAAGATACCTTCGTTATACATACGGCATAACCAGCGGAAATACTCTCTTTCCTTCTCAGAACGGAATTTGTAGATTGCCTGATTATTCTCATCAATAATCCACTGACCATTATCTGGTGCACCATCCGCAATAGCGCCTGCTGGATTGCCTAATGTAATCAACCAATGCCAGTCAGATGTAGACAAAGTAATACCAATTCTGTCAAGTCCCTCCTCTGTTTTAGGACTGGACGCTATATAATCCTTAATCATTGTTTCAAATTCTTCTAATGTATCTGGAAGTTTATAGTCTTTTGCTTTTAATGCGTCCCATTGAATTTGTGCAGAGCCACAGTCTTTATACTTTGTACCACCTACATTGTAAGCAGATAACTGATAAATTGCTGGATCATCTTTGGATTCTCTTAATTTTCCGAACTCATCTCCATAAAGCTTCTTGATATTTGGACCATACTGCTCAATTAAATCTGTCATATCAATTAATGCGCCTGCATCAATTAAGCTGCCTGCAGACCCTTTTGCAAAAATAATATCGGGATAATTCTGTTCTGCAATCATCAATGCTACGGATTCGCTCTCATCATTTCCACCGATAGGACGCTCTAATTCTAACTTAACACCTGTTTTTTCTGTTAATACCTGTGCTACCGGATCGGTCCAAGGATCGTCTTGGTTTGCATCCGCATTGAAAAACCTTAACGTAACCACCTCACCGTTGTTTGCCGGCGTGCTGGTATCTCCTGATGTATCTGCGTCCCCTGCGCTGCTTGTATCATCATTACTTGCTGACGCGCTATCATTCGTATTGGTGTTAGTGTTAGAAGCACTGTTGCTGTCATTATTTCCACCACAACCGCCAAGAACACCTGTTACCATTACTGCTGCTAACAGTAACGCACAAATCTTTCTTTTTTTCATACTGTTTCTCCCTTCTGTTTCTAAATTTCTTTTATATTTGTATGGCTGCACTGCTGCGCAGCCATAGAAATACCGCATCAGTCTTTTACTGCGCCCACGGTCATACCGCCTACAAAATACTTCTGTAAGAATGGATATACGATAATAATAGGCACGGTTGCAATAATTGTAATTGCCATACGCACGGAGAGAGGTGATACAGCGTTGCGTATCTGTTCTGCCGCGTGCGGGTCAATTTTTATTGTCGCCGATTCCATGATCTCATACAGGACATACTGCAGAGTCGGAAGCTTCTTTGCATAAAGATATGTATCCATAAAGGAGTTCCACTGTCCTACTGCCATAAACAATGCAACGGTTGCCAATACTGGCTTGCAAAGCGGAAGAATAATCTTTGCCCAAATAATAAAGTCGTTGGCGCCATCCACCCTTGCCGCTTCCTGCAGCGCAATGGGAAGTCCTTCAATAAAGGAACGAACCAAAATAATATTGTAAACCCATATCAATCCCGGAATAATATAGACCAAGAAATTGTTACCCATCTTTAAAGTTCTCATTAATAACAAATACTCAGGAATCAAACCGCCGCTAACATACATTGTAATTACAAATAAAATGGTAAACGGCTTGTTAAAATAAAAATCTTTTCTACTGAGAACGTATGCAAGCATTGCTGTACATACTACACCAAGACCTGCACCAAGCAATGTTCTTGCAACTGATAGCATCATTGGTGTCATTAAGTCATTTTCCTTAAAAACATAAGTATAGTTGCTTAATGTAAACTGTCTTGGGAAAATAAAGTTAATATTGCGCATTGTATCAATCGGGTCATTAAACGATATCGCAAGCACATTTAAAAACGGATAAAGTGTTAGTATTATAATAAAAATAAATACCACCAGCAATATGTAATCCAAAATATTATCGCGGCTCTTTATTTTGTTACTGCTCCCTGCTTTTGCCACAGTCATCCCCTCCTTTATATCAATCTGCTCTCGCCGAGCCAGCTTGCCACTTTATTTGCAATAAAGAGAAGTGCAATACCGACTACCGACTGGAACATACCGATTGCGGTACCTAAGCCGTAGTTGCTGTTTCCAATACCTCTGATATATGCAAACCACGAAAGTACCATTGCGTGATCCTGTACAATACCGTTGCTCAAAAGCATCTGACGCTCCATACCAACATTTAATGCGCTGCCGATACTCATAATCAACAATACAACAACGGTTGGTTTAATGCCCGGAAGTGTAATATGCCAAATTCTTTGAAGTCTGTTAGCGCCGTCCACTTTTGCCGCCTCATACAAACCTTGGTCAATTCCTGCCATAGCGGAAAGATATACGATAGCATCCCAGCCGACTTCCTTCCATACATTAATCATACAGACAACCAGCCAAAACAGTGGTGAATTGGTACTCATTAATCCAAGCTTTGTGCCAAGCAGCGTATCAAGCATACCACCATCATTTAAAACCATTTTCGCAATACTGGCGATAACCACCCATGATACGAAATGCGGCAGATAAGAAATTGTCTGTGTAATCTTCTTAAAACGGTTAAAGCAGATTTCATTCAACATTAACGCAAAGATAATCGCCATTGCTGTTCCCAGCGCAATTCCTAAGATACTAAGTCCAATGGTATTGAGCATCGTCTGTCCAAATATACGGTCGGTAAATGCCTTTGTGAAATTATCAAGCCCAACAAACTCCCGTTGCCAAACTGGCACTGCAAAAGTTTTGGGTCTAACATCCTGAAACGCCATTGTCCAGCCCCATAGGGGTATGTACTTAAAAACAATCAACCATATTACAAATGGCACTGACATCATCAGCAAATATCGCTGTTTCCACATCAATGCGAGGCTGAACTTTTGTTTTATGACTTTCTCTTTACTCTTGGATTTCATCCACACTACCTCCTCTTTTACCTAAAGCTTTTATCACATTTGTGATATTTTTATTATATAAGTAAAAGATAGATAAAAATACATAAAAAATTGATAAATTTATACAGCACTTTTTTTATCACTGACTAATTTTTACTATACTTTCTATACAAATTGCTGTATTTTGGCAAAAAAAAACAGACAGGAATTTCTATTTATGATATTTTCTCCGGAATTAATAGTGACACCGTCGTTCCCTGTTGTGGTGTGGAAGCTATCTGCATACAATATGCACTGCCATAGCAAAGCTTTACACGTTGGTTAATATTATAAAGTCCGATTCCCTCCTTTTTCTGTGGGTTTTTATATGCAATATCATGACGAATCCTATTTAATATTTCCTCGTCCATACCATAACCATTATCAGAGATCGCGATTTTAATAATTTTCGTTTCATGCAGATTGTTGGATAGTATTTCGGTTTCAATTTCTTTCGGCGGATTCTTGATATTATCTGTTTGTTTTTCATTCCCTTCTAACAGCTTTTGAGGGTTTTCTGATTCTCTAAGATACGCAACATTGATAAGTACCATACCACCGACTTCTTTTTCCTCTAAGCCATGTATAATTGCATTTTCCACAATGGGCTGCAAAAGCAGAGGCAGGATCATACATTTATCAGCGTCAATCTCCTTATCCATATGAATTTGATAGTCAAATTTTTCATCAAACCGCAGTTTCTGAATTTTCATATATATTTCAATGTGATTTAATTCATTCTTTAGTGCGGTAAATGCAACACCGTTATTCTCCAATACATAACGCATGGATTTTCCCAGAAGCTTAATGGCCGTTGCAGCTTCCTTATCGCCGGCAGTATATGCCTTCATACGGATAGTTTCCAATGTATTGTAAAGAAAATGAGGATTAATCTGGCTTGCAAGCATTTTAAACTCCATTTTCTGCTGCTCATTTGCCAGCTCCTTTTCATTGATCATTGCTTCATACATCCGTGCGTCTTTTTCCTTAATATTCTGCACTAGAATTTCTAAATCCGCAAACACTTCTGATATTTCATCATCACCATGCATACGAATCTCAAACTCGTAATCCTCATTGCTCGCTTGGTGCATAACATGACGCAGCATAACAATACGTTTTGTAAAATATCCTGTAAAAACCTGCACCAATATCCCCGGTACAATCATAGCCAATGCAATAATCACAATACACGTATGCAAAATGCTCATAATATTTTCATAAGATTTGTCATTTAGTGTGCAAATATAAATTTTAGAATCCGATTGATATAAGTGCAATGTTGATACATCCACAAAACAAGTTTTATCGTCTAGTTTCTTCGTGCCGGAATACTGGAAATAATTTTTGTTATAATCAATCGGTACTGCCTGCGGCTTGCCATAATCATTTCGATTTGAGGCATAAAAAATAGCTCCGTCGTCCACCGAAGCATGAATTTGATATTCTTGGCTGTTAATGCGCGTTTTTAAATAATTATCACTGACGCGCACTACCAAAACACCTTGAAAGTCCGAATGCGTAAGCGGTATTTTTCGTACCAGACATAAATTCCAGTACTCATTGCCGTACTTATCCCGTGTTACCATTTCCTTCCAAAAAATACTAGACTGTGAAATCGCGCGTTGATACCAGTCCGTATTTTGAATATCACTGTCTACAGTCTTATACTGCTTGTAATTGTATAGATTGGGATTGTCACAATAAATCTCTATCTTGTCGATTTCCGAATAATTATACATGTACTTATCTACTTCCGATGCGACCTGATTTACTGCAATCGTCATATCCGCCATAGAAGAATAATTACCGTTTAATACAGAAATCACTTCATTGTTAAAAGAAATTTCCTCCGAAATATTGTAAATCTGTGTTGTTATCTCAAATAAAATTGTGCGTACCCGCAGATTGTCCGAATTTAGTAAATCTCTATGATAATTGGTCAATAACTGCCCTGTATTTCCCACAAGAAATATCCCTATCAATGTAACAGGCATTAGAACAGCCAAAATATAGATCGTGTAGAGCTGCTTTCTGATTTTGGAATGTTTGAGAAAGCCCAACCGTCTGTGTATTATATTCATGTCTGCTCCCATCTGCCTGCTACTTTAACAGAACAATTTCTTTGAATCTCGCTTGCATAACTACGAAATGTATATACACTGTTTCATTCATTCGTTATCCCAATTATTGTCAGGTAATGTCCCCTCCATAAAATGAATATATCGTTCTTCTATTCTTCGTAAATCATCCAGATGTAAATTTGCTATTTTAAATATAAAATCATCTGGCGGCAAATTCATTACTTTAGATACTCTCGCTGTAGAAGCCAAGCGCAGATTTGTCAAACCTTTATCAACGGAAGCAATTACAACGACAATATTTTCTTTAAAATATTCGTTAAATCCGCTCTTGTTGCAGCGTCATTGGTGTAGTCTCTTGGTACTGCGGTTGCATTTTTCTGATATTCTGATGCTGCAGTGGTATAACAGCGTAACTGCCCCCAAGGCAGAAGGCTGGTATCATTATAATACACTTCCCAGATTGTTTTCTTATTCCACTCATATTTTCCAAGGAGTTTATTGTCCTTTTTGGAATAATGAAAGGACACTGGATTTTCTGAATAATAAATCATTACAGGACGTTCTTCATAATATGAGTAAATTTCTTTTCCATCTTTGTCAAAAATTTCGGGAATACCATCTCCGGTTACGTCCATCAATGCAAAACTTGGGCTATAGCTCTCCATCTGCTCTAATTGTATCCGATATGCCTCCACCAATTTATCCAGATTATCCAAGGCTTTCTGCTTTTCTGTCTTGGCAGGCTCTACCTGTGTAATCATAAACGGCCCTGGTATATAGTAAGTTTCACCTAAATTGACCTGATAAAACCCATTGTCTGTAATTCCTGTCACACGCACATTAATAAAACGGTCAAGATATGTCACTACCTGCCCATAAACATCCGGTGTAGCATAAACAGGTGTTCCTGATGTTGTATACAATTCCACGCTAATCGGCGTAATATTTAATGCATACGCCTTCGCCGGCGGCGCTGCTGCCAAAAATACGGATAATACTGCTGCCCCTAAAACCATTGTTTTCCATTGTTTTCTCATAAAACTTTCCCCTTTCCAGTGATACTTATATTTTTTATTTCTGCACTAATTCTCTTCTTAGACTCTTACAGATCCCGAAAATGAAACGTCTTTTTCCCTGTCGCATAGTCATCGACAATCTGTCCATTTCCATATAGTTTATATTTGTAGGTCAATAACCCTTCCAGCCCGACGGGGCCTCTTGCGTGAATTTTGCCTGTACTAATGCCAACTTCTGCACCAAAACCATAACGGAATCCATCTGCAAAACGTGTGGAGCAATTTTGGTAAACACCTGCCGAATCCACCATTCTCATAAAATACTCAGCTGTTTCCTTATTTTCTGTAATAATACAGTCAGTATGATGCGAACCATATTGGTTAATATGATAGACTGCCTCCTCCACAGTTTCCACCGTTTTGGCAGAAAGCATCAGATCCAGATATTCCGTTGCAAAATCCTCATCCTTGGCTACACTACAATGATACTGTTCTGCTAAATCCCTGCTGGCACACAGTGAAATTTGATACTCTTCAAATGCCTCCATTAATTTAGGCATAAGCTTATCCGCTGCATCCTTATGTACCAAAAGCGTTTCTACCGCATTACATGCTGCTGTGTATTGTGTTTTGGCATCAATAATAATTGGAATCGCCTTTTCCAAATCAAATTCCTTATCCACATATATATGGCAAAGCCCATCTGCATGACCCATAACAGGGATTTTCGTATTGTCCATAATATATTGTACAAAAGCATTAGAACCTCTTGGAATCAACAAATCCACCGATGCATGGCAGGCAAGCAGCTCAGATATTTCATCACGCAGTTGTGCCTGAAACAAACAGTTTTTAGGCAGTCCACTCTCTATCGCTGCCTGATAAATCAGCGAAAACAGTACCTTATTGGTATGCTTTGTTTCACTGCCGCCCTTTAATATTGCACAATTTCCACTTTTGATACACAAAGACGCAATCTGCACCATTGCATCTGGTCTTGCCTCAAAAATCACACCAATCACACCAATTGGACAGGTTTCTTTGACCAAGGTAAGTCCCTTATCCAATTCGCGTACAAACTGCTTTTCAAAAACCTTATCCGGAAGCTCTACCAGCTTTTCAATTCCTTCTATTACAGCCTGTAATTTCTGCTGGGTAAATTTCAACCGTTTCATGACTGCTTCAGGGATATGGTTTGTTTGTGCTTCCGCCAAATCCTGTTCATTTGCAGCAAATATCTGCGCCTGATTTTCATTTAACTGCTTAACAACATTTGTCAGCGCTTGATTGCGCGATTGGGCGGATGTTACCGCCATTAATGGACTATCCAGCTTCATCGCCGCTGCCTGTTCTTTTATCGTCATAAATACCCTCCATTTGATTACCACCTGTAAGTTTGTAATCCCACAAACTTATACACAAAATTTATCCACATACTATATTCGCAAAAAAGAATAAATAATTTCTTCTGTCACAATTTTATCCATTTTAATATCATGCGCCTCATAAGGCAGTTCGTCTAAAATTTGACAGGAAAAAGCCAGCGCCATTGTAGAAATCTGCCGTTTTCCTGACAGAAAACGATCGTAAAAGCCTTTGCCGCAGCCTAACCGGTATCCCAAAATATCAAAAGCCACCCCTGGCACAATAATCAATGTATCCTCATTTTTATTCAGCCTATACCTGCGCTGCGGCTGTTCCTCTTTTGGCTCCAAAATCCCTTTATAGCCATGTTCCAACTGTCTAACGGATATTACTTGATAAAATTCCATCTGATTGGTCAAGGGATCGGTTTTGGGATAATATATTTTTTTCCGATGCATCAGTGCATCCTCAAAAATCCCATGTGTCATTACCTCATGGTTATAATCCGCATATAATAAAATATTAGACGCTTCTTCATATTCTGGTGTTTTTAATACCTTATGCACAATCGCTTCGCTTTTTGACACAATTTCATTTTCTGCCAGCCCATTTCGCACTGCAAGCATCTTTTTTCTAATTTCTGCTTTCGTTTCCATCATTCCATACCCTAATGTGACGTTTTCTTTCCCACCTTATTGATCGTTCCATCCGGTTCTACAATTGAAATATTTTCAAGCTGACCACGCAAATTCGCCTTGATATTCGCCACATACTCTGCTCTTAGCGCCGCTTGCTCAGACTTCTCCTCCTCCGTTAATCCCTCTGCTTGGGATTTATGGTATAGTTCATTAATCCGCTTAATTTTTTCGTCTAATCCCATCTTTTTTTACTTCCCTTAATTGAATTTTTATTTTCAATATCATTCGCTTCCTATAAGAGTTTTAATTTTTTTCTTGAAAATATGGTTCTATTCTTTTATTTTACTACGAGAATGCATATTTGGCAACCTTTCCAAAAAATCTCAATCTTAATATGTAACAGTTCAGCCTTTGGCTTCCTGTTACAGGCATCAAGCCATGCAAAATCACTTCGTGAAAATCACTTCGTGAAAATCACTTCGTGATGGCTTGATGCATCTCTGCCACTACACTGTTTCACGGACTTTGCAGTAAATGCAACGTCCTAGGCTGAACTGTTTTCTTAATATTACAATCCTGCGCTTACGCCTGCTGCCAGCTTCGGATCATTGCAATTTCTTTTTTATACCCTTCGTCGTCATTGGGTGTTTCCAATATAAACGGTTTCCCCACCAAAATCGGATGTGTTGCAACAGCTTTTAAAGCCTCCAACCCTATCTCACCCTCTCCGATTTTCTGATGCCTGTCTTTGCGCGAACCGATTCCATTCATACTATCGTTAAAATGAACTGCTTTCAAGCGATCCAATCCGATAACGCGGTCAAATTCTGCAAAAACGCCGTCAAGATCTCCAACAATATCATAACCGGCGTCCCAGACATGACAGGTGTCGAAGCATACGCCGACTTTATCTGGCAAATCAACTAAATCCAATATTGCACGTAACTCCTCAAAGGTTCTGCCAACCTCAGAACCTTTTCCTGCCATAGTTTCCAACAGAACAGTTGTATGATATTCTGATTTAAGTGCATTGTTAATGGCTTGTGCAATAATTGGAATTGCCGTTTCTGCCCCCTGCCCAACATGGGAACCAGGATGAAAATTATAATAATTATTCGGAATATATTCCATACGTGCCAAATCCTCCGCCAGCACATTCCACGAAAATTTGCGGATATGGTCTTTTTCCGCACATACATTCATTGTGTAAGGTGCATGTGCAACCAATTTCCCAAAATGATGCTCGTCCATTAAATTGCAAAGTTTCTGGGCATCCGTGGGATCCAGCTCCTTTACCGCACTCCCTCTAGGATTGCGTGTGAAAAAGGCAAATGTATTGTCGCCTAACGCCAGTGCTTCCTTCCCCATAATTTCATAGCCCTTCGCACATGATAAATGATTTCCTATAAACATTCTAATCCTCCCAATTATTTTCCTATCAATACTCTGCCTGCATTGCTATTTAAGCGGCTGGACCGACAGCGGTTTTCAAGTAAACACATTTTATACTCCATAAGAAAATTCTGCCGTGCCGCTGCGACAGCCGTAAAACGGCAATTTCCCTTTGTACGGCTGTGCGCATTTTGATTATAAATGCGCTACCCCGCATAAGGTACCATATCAAAATATGCGTTTTCTGATTCTCCGTCAATGAAAATCTGATTGGTTTCTTCGTCACGCGTATATAAAATTTTCCCTTTTTCGCCATTATCCAATCTAAAGTAAGCCGTTCCGTTATTATCCGTTCCTGTAATATTTAGTTTCCTGCCTACAGCAACTTTAGACTCGGATTCCGCTCCTTCGAGAACGACTGGCAGTTCCTTCATAACGGTCATGGAGCTTCCTTCTCGAATATTAAAAATCTCGTCTACCTGCGACAGTTGTCCATTACTGTCAAGCTGGTATACCATTTCCCCCCAATACGAACCCAATACATTCAACCGCACCGTGCAGCTTACCTTATTGGTTCCTATACCGCTGCTGCCAAACTGCGCTCCAGACAGTTCATCACATTTCTGTAAACCACCGTTTGTCACTTCATAAACATTCATTACAAAATCATCCGACATATAGTCACTAGATGTCAATAAAAAGCTTCGCCCATCTTCACGCCGAATTACATATGCATCGCCGAAATACCCAAAACTTCCGATTTCCTCGCTTGCATTTTCTGACACTACTGTCACTTCATACAGTTCATATTCATTTTTTACCGCCTCTAATTTCAGCGTGCCACTCTCCCCGATTAATCCCGAAATATTGTTATTTAAAGGGACTTTTGCCACAACGCTGCTATGTGGTGCCCAATATTCTTCCTTAATATACTGGGAAAACTCGCTGTATGGCAGTGTAACCTCAATCGTACCTGCCGCATAAGGCCCAATTTCATAAGGAGAATATGAAATTGCAATTCCCGCTGCATTGAAGTACCAGTTTACTTCCCGATCTTCCCCAAATGTCCCTGCTACATAGTCCTTGTAATCCGCAAAAAGCATATCATTGTAGTCTTCTTCCAACCGATTGGCAAGATATTTTGCCGCCTCGTCGTAAAAACCCTCTGGATTGTTCAGAATATCCACAAGCTGAAGTTCTTTACCCGTCTTAACATCAAATGTAACACCACCGTAAACATAATTATCATGCGCCCCGCCAGAATAATCTCCATGAAAAACACGGAAACTGATAACACTGCTGTCACTTCGCGCTAACTGTGGCTGTTCCGTAATCGTATATCCACCAAAAAACATTTTATCTTCCTCAGCACGACCATTATAATCCTCACGCGCCATATCTATATTTTCTTGGTAATCTCCTGTAATACCATTCCAACGCTCCTGTAAAGCACTCTGCAAGGCATCAAAACCGCTGTTTTCTATTGTTACAATACTTTTGCGAACCTCTAAAAGCTGTGTGCTCTTATCCTCTGTGCTCCATACTTTTTTATCCTCCACAATCGAAATTTCTGGTGCGCTGCCCTCTATAATCTCACCCAATGCGGAACTGCCATTATTTTCTGCACCCTGCGTTGTGTCGGATTCGTCTTGTTCTGATTTGTTATTTCCTGGATTCTTTTCCGCGGATTCTTTTTCGGCAGAATTATCTTCTGTATTGCTTGTCTGCGCTGGAATCGTATTCTCCGGAAATGGAAATTCTACTTTATCCGTCTGTTTATTACCTGCACCGCATCCGCCAAGCAGCAGTGAACCAGACAAAACCAATGCCATATATTTTAAATTTCTTTTCATCATAATTATTCCTCCAATTCAATAATCTAAAGCATTTCGTTTTCCTTATGTAAATTCTTCAACTCTTATAGTTTACCCTTTTACCTGCACAAAATCAATAGGCAATTCTTTTACGAAAAATATGTGGAAAGGAAAAAGCAATGAGATACTGCATAATAAAACGTTTCCTTCCATATATGGTTGGTCTAAATTTTTCACTCTCCACATAAGAATAAGCTCTAAGCACTTCTTGCTTTTTCTCATTTAACCACAGTATCATCCTTTCGTTCTTCCACCAATCACATCTTCTGTAAAATTCTCTTCTATATAAACATCGCAACAAGCATTGTATTACATATTGTATAGCTGTTTATTTTTTCTAACCCGTTTATCTTAAGCAAAAACAGCCATGACTTTGAACATCATGACTGTTTCTAATAATAACCAAAAACTACTATTTCAAAATGATTGGCTGACCCAAATATACTATACCGACTACAAATTCTTTATTTTCCAATTTCTGCCGCCGTTATTTTGAATCTTACTGTTTTTTCGCCTGCATATGCGCCTTTCCCTTTGAAAACAACGGTTGCTGTTCCTTTTTTGATATTATTTTTATAGTCTACAATTTCATAATCAATTCCATATTGTAAGAGTGTTTTGTGTTTTCCTGTTTTAATCGTAGCTAAAATAATATCGGATACATTTAGTTCAACCGGATTTCCGGTGTAGGATTTCGGCGCAATTTGTATTACCGCCTGCGAAAAACGGCTTCCTCTTAATTCATAAACAGCTTCAACAATACCTGTGTAATTGCCCTTGCCCTTTATAGTAACGGTTATCAAAGCCCCCTCCTGAGGATTACTCGTTTTATCTAGTAGCATATTTCCCATGTGGTAAGCTTCAATTGTATAATCCTTATTAAGAATCAATAATCCTCCGTCATTGTCTGTAATAATAGGTTTACTTTGATATTTATTCCTCTTTCCAATGTAAGGCACATTGGGAACTCTTATTGTAAGGTTTGTGCTTGTCAAGGCTTTTGTAGTAATGTTAAACGGAAGTTTAAGCTGACCCGTATAGTTTCCTTTACCCTTTATAATCATCGTACCGATTCCCATCTTTTTGTTATTTTTATAGGACAATCGATAATCTCTGCCTTCTAGCAGTGTACTGCCTTCTGACACTAACTTGGGCTTTGGAATGGCTCCATTCTTTTGAATTTCGACTGTTCTGATTGCATTTATATTTACTACCATATCGTCAGACAGTCTTGTCAGCGTGCGTTTGATTGTGAAATTCGCCTTTTTCGTTCCGGCATACTCTCCAATACCTTTTATAACTATCGTTGCCTTTCCAAAATTTCTATTATTGGCATAAGTAACATTATAGTCGATACCATTTTTCAAGTGCTTTCCCTTTAGTGTTACTTTAATTTGTTCTTCCGGCAAAGTAACCGCTGTTCCATTTTGATATGACTGTGTTGGTATTTTAGCTATTTTTGCCTTAGACAAATTTTTATTCTTATCAGCAATTATAATTTTTGCATTGTCATAAGTTCCAGTAAAATTACCCAATCCCCTAATTGTGGCTGTATAAGTGCCAATTGCAGTATAGTCACCCTCATCATAGGAAATTACTTCATAATCCTTTCCCTCCTTTAGCTTCTTTCCTTGGTACGAAATAATAGGCGCTTTTTTATGTTTCTTTTTATCGTAACTGTACACGGATTCTTCAATAATAACATCCTCATCCGTTATGTCCCGTGGTTTAATTTTATAAGTTTTTGTAATCGTACCTGTCAAATTTCCCTTTGCTCTAACTGTAAGTGACGCTATTCCTGCATGAACATTGTTCTTATATGATACTGTATAGTCTGCTCCCTCCTGCAATAGATGCTTATTATAATATACTTTAATATCTTGCTTTACTGCGCTTCCTGTATATGTTTTAGTCTTTAATCCCGTAATATAACAGCCGTCTTTTATCGTTTCACCAGAATCCTCTGTTGACGATTCTTCCTCTGTGGAATTTTCTTCGGTGGAATTTTCTTCCGTCGAGGTTTCCTCGCTTGAGCTTTCCTCGGTTGAACCTTCTTCCGTCGAAGTTTCTGTTTCCTCAGGTTTTTCATCACTAGGATCAATGACTTTTCCGTCATCAGATATCTTTGTAACTTTAAATCCCCATGCTGTGACAGCTTCATCGGAAACAAGCTTAATTTTAACAGTGTCACCCGTAATGCGTATTATCTGATCAGCAAGTTCTGTACCTGTTGCTTTTTTAACTTCTTTGTTCTCTTTATCATAAATATAGATAAAATCAAAACCGTCGTCAACATTTGTTCTGCTGTCAAAGGTTATGTCCAGTGTTTTTGCTCCGCTGTATACATATTTCCAGACTTTGTTTGTATTATTGGCATAATTATGATCACTCTCTAGTCCGCTATACTGCGTGCAAAGTTGTCCTTCCGAAACAACAGTCACATTACAGCTTCCGTATTTGCCGCTTCCGTCTTTTGATGTAGCTGTTATTACAGCACTTCCCTTTGACACTGCGCATACTTTGCCTCCTTGTGTCACAGATACAACAGACTCGTCTGAAGATGCCCATACAATAGATTTATCTGCTGCATCGGAAGGCGATACCGTGGCAGTCAATATGTATTCCTCAAACGCTTCCAGTGATAAACTGCTTTTATTTAAACTAATACTCGTCACAGGCTGCACTACAGTTACTGTACAAGATGCTGTCTTCTCACCGACTGCCACACGCACGGTTGCTGTACCGACTGCGTTTGCAGTGATAATACCCATATTGTCTACTGTAACAATGCTTGTATCACTGCTTTTCCACACAACCTCGTCCGTGAAATCATTTGGCGTAACATTCATGACAAGGGTATGCTTTGCGCCTGTAATCATGGATAGGCTTGTACTACCCAACGTTATGTCCTCGGCGTTTACTTCTCTGTTTACAAAAGTTGCACCAATCTGATTTGCATAAGTTTCGGCATAGGTGCCCGAAATGCCGTAGATGGTGAGCCTGTCGGGATAGCTGAATGCGCTGGCACTAATAGTTGTCGTACCTCTTGGGATTATAACTTCAGTCAGCTTAGTACAGTTGGTAAAGGCGTTTGCGTCTACGGTTGTTATGCGGTAGGGTAGGACAATTTTTTGCAGTTCGGGACATAAGTTAAAAGCATATAATGGTATTTTAGTAAGTCCTGAGCCTAATTTTACATCTTTTAGAGCATCACAATGCTCAAATATATATTGTCCAATGGTCGTTACGCTGTCGGAAATTTTGACAGTTGTCAGCGCGTCGCTGTCTTGAAACGCATAATTTCCAATTGTGGCAACGTTGTTTGGAATCATGATTTCAGAAAGGGCATCATTGTTACGGAAGGCATAATTTCCAATGGTTTTAAGGTTATTATTGAAATTTACTGTTGCTAAATTTGTGCAGTTGTCAAAGGAGGCGTTTTCGATTGTGGTTATGTTTTCGGGGAGGGTTAGTTCTGTTAAACCTGTGTTTTTAAAAGCGTTTTGTTTTATAGCTGTTATGGTTGTTGGTAAGTCTATGGTGATCAGGCTTGTACAGTCTTGAAACATTCCTTCTGGTATATTTACTATTTTATTGGGGAGTTTTGCGGTTGTTAAAGAAGTGCAGCCACTATATGTACCTTGCCCTATTTTTGTTACAGTGTCGGGAATTATGATATTATCCAATTTTTCGCAATCTTTAAATACATAATCTCCTATGTTTATTACCGAATCAGGTATCTCTATCTTTTCTAAATTAATACAATCTTCAAATGCACGTTCTTCTACGTTTGTTACCGTATTTGGCACTACAATTTTCTCTATTCCATTACAACCTGCAAACAATCTTGATGGGATTTTTGTTACTCTTTCTTCAAAATTTACCTCCTTTAATGTTGAACAATTATAAAATGCTCCACAAATATTAGCTCCATTATAATAGCCTGACGCTGTTTCCAAGCTTTTAGGTATCGTTATTTTTGTTATTGGCACATTTGTAAATACTTGATATCCAATTATCACCAATCTATTTGGCAAATCCACATCTGCTAATTTTTCACAATCTTGAAACACATTATTTCCCATACTTGTTACGGAATCAGGTATTTCTGCCTTTTCTAAATTAATACAATCTTCAAATGCACGTTCTTCTATGTTTGTTACTGTATTTGGCACTATAATTTTTTCTATCCCATTACAACCTGCAAACAATCTTGATGGGATTTTTGTCACTCCTTCTTCAAAATTAACCTCCTTTAATGTTGAACAATTGTAAAACGCTCCACAAATATTAGCTCCATTATAATAACCTGACGCTGTTTCCAAGCTTTTGGGTATTGTTATTTTTGCTATTGGCACGTTTGTAAATACTTGATATCCTATTGTTACCAATCTATTTGGCAAATCCACATCCGCCAATTTTTCACAATCTTGAAACACATTATTTCCTAAACTTGTTACAGAATCAGCTATCTCTGCCTTTTCTAAATTAATACAATCTTCAAATGCACGTTCCTCTATGTTTGTTACTGTATTTGGCACTACAACTTTCTCTATTCCATTACACCCCGCAAACAAATTTGATGGTATTTTTGTTACCCCTTCTTCAAAATTTATCTCCTTTAATGTTGAACAATTGTAAAACGCTCCACAAATATTAGCTCCATTATAATAGCCTGACGCTGTTTCTAAGCTTTTAGGTATCGTTATTTTTGTAATTGGTACATTCATAAATACTTGATAGCTTATTGAATTTAATTTATTTGGTAAATTTACATCTTCCAAACTTTCACAATTGTTAAATACATTATCCTTTATACTTATTATAGAATTAGGTATCTTTACTCTTTTTAACTTTTTACATTCATAAAAAAGCCTTGAACTTAAAGTAACAAACTTCTCATTCTCAGGCAACTGGACACTTGACAAATTCGCACACCCACTAAATGCCTGATTTCCAATACTCTCCACACTATCTGGTATCACCACTGTCCTAAGTGCAGTCTTCCCCTTAAAAACACCATCCCCAATCCCAACAACTTTATATCCATCTAATTCTGCCGGAATACTAAGTGCAGATACATTTCCATTATACTTTGTTATCGTCGCCTCATTATCTTCATTCAGACTATATTCAAATATTGTAAATGGGTTTCCATCTGAATCAAATCCTGAACTCCCACCGTTATAACCATATTTTGAATTACTTGGCGTATTATAAAACCACATCGGACCTACTGTAGAACCCGTTAAAGATTTTTTACTTCTTGTACATTTATCAACACCTACACCATTTTCATAGTGATGCGCTATTCTGAATGGACTATTATCTATTGTATAAATTTTGTAATTATTACTCCATTTCTTATTCCTATCAAGCGATATTAATATCTTTACAGACCATCCATAGTCAGCATACAAATAGGCATATATTGTAACACACTTTTTCGGTTCTCCATTGTCATCCTTATCAAGCATACTAATTCCGCCTTTTAATCCCATTTGCGCATACAATGAGCCTTTTATAAATACATAATTAGCATTTATTGAAGCACGCAGTCCCACTGTTGCCTCCGCCTCAATCTGTGTTGAAAACGTTTCTCCCCATAAATGTGATACCAGTTTAAACCCCCTATTATGCTTAAAATCCACACCAATCTCAAAATATCCATCATAGTTAAAAACAGCCTTGCCCTTCAAAGTAACAACTGCATCTAAATCCAACGTAACTGCCAATGGTGTTACGTGTATTTTCACTACCTTTAACTCCGGCATAAATGCATCCAAAAGATCAAGATTCAAACTACAATCAATAGAAATATTTCCTGATACTGTCAAATATACCGATGATATACCATTACTTCTATAATTTACATCAATATTACTGATTGTTTGTGTAATTGTAAATTTATATGCAGGATTTGATTCATAATAATCCCCACTTGTTTCTCCAAACCATTTTTTACCATTAACTTCATTATAATCAAACTCCTGTACGATCTGCACTGCACTGACTTCTTTATTTCCTAGTTCTTCCAGATTTTCATATTTTGTGCCATCCTTAAACTGCTTTTTTTCACTTCCACCTACAATATAATTTAGTTGAACTGTTTCATCATCATCTTCAACAAATACAGAGGTTAAATCAGTATTAATAATTCCTTCCATATCAAAAGTTTCAAAGGCATCTTCTATGTCAACATCACCAATTGAAACAATTGTCTGATTTCCTGATTTATTGACGTTTTCTGCACGATATGCAAGCGGCATTCCACTATCAAATACAGCAAAAATATCCCCTTGCTTTAATTCTTTTGGACAATCTGTAATAATAATTTCATTTTCTGCTGACAACTCCACTATCGTATTACTTGGAATAACAATTACATCATCGGTAAATTCAAATTGATTATTATGGTTTGGATCAATTTTTCGGGAAGCGTATATCTCTTTGGCTTCCTTAATCATATGATCCTTTACATCCGTCGTCAGTGCTTTGTTCGGAAGAAAATCAGAACCACTCAATGTCATCCAGCCATTATTAATTGCTGCCTGAATATCATCTGCATATGCAACCTCTCCTGCCTCGCTAAACGTATAACTATTACTTTCATTGACATATCCTACACGCATATTCATACTGAATGCCGCATATTCTCTTGTCGCAGCATCATCAGGACAAAATGCTTCACCTGCTTCAACATCAATCAAGCCATATCCTGTTGCAACCATTATATCATGATAATATTCTGATTTTGCATCAATATCAGAATAATAATTATCAGGATAATTTTCTTTATCCAGATTCAACTCAAAGGCTGCTATAAGTTCACGAAGCCATTCTATTCTTGAAACAGCTTCACCTGAAAAGTTATCAATTTCTGTTCGTGAATCTTCATCTGCTATTGACTCGGTTTCACTTTCATTATCTGTTGTTGTTTCCTCGCTTATGTTTTCTTCTTTGGTAATGCTGGCTTCCTCAGAAGTCATATCTGATTCGTGCTCGGAAGTCTGCGCAATAGTTTCTGTTTCTCTGTCTGAAATTTCCTGTTTTGTGCTTTCCTGTTCCGTTTCCTCCTGTTTTTCAGAAATGGGTTCCTGCACTGTTTCTTCAATCTGTTCCTCTGTTGCTTTCTCTGTACTCTCCGGATTCTCAGTAAACGATTCTGACGAAAGTTCTGTTGTAAATTCCCCTGTATACAGTTCTTCTGTCTGTTCCTCTACAGCCTCTGCCGCAAATGTGATCAACGACACGTTCTGAACCGCAAGACATATGCATAGCAATATTGCCGATATCCTTATAATTGGTTTTGTTTTTCTCTTTTCAATCCTCATAAAATTTCCCTCCAATTGAAATTATTTTTCTAAATCAGCTTTTCCCTATTTTATCACTATTTGTTCTTTTGAGCAATAATTTCATTACAATTGAATACTATTTTGTTATTCATGTGAACAATATAATAATTACAACAGGAATTATGCTATAGGCACTAAACTTTATGACTAACACAGAAAAGGAGGCTTCTTATGGATGTAATTAAACGAATTGATGATTTAATGGCAGAACGCAATTGGACAGATTACAAACTATCTGTAGAGTCGGGGCTGTCCTCCTCAACAATCGCAAATATCCATCGCAGAAACACAGTTCCTTCTATCCCTACAATAGAGGCAATCTGCGGCGCATTTGGTATTTCGCTTTCTCAATTTTTCTGTGAAAACGCTTCTTTTGTTCAACTCAACGAAGAACAGCAGGCACTTTTTAACAAATGGATTACACTGACTGACTTTCAGAAGAAACTAGTGCTTGGATTGATTGGAGAATTTCGGTGAACAATGCCATATTTTGATAACTTTTAAGAGATGCTCTTCACACAGACATATTATAATTATTATAAAATACAATAATGCATCTTCACCCTGTAAATTTTTTACCCAATAATGTGCCGTAAGGAGTTCTATAATGTCTTCTCCATCCAAACCACCACAAACATAAGAAACCGCCGACTGTATACCCTGATTAAATCCGATTTCTGGGGGAATTTCTTTCACCACATTTTCCAATTCCAGCAGTCCTTCTTTTCTTGTGGTATGCACCAGCAAATCAATATATATCGGTTTTTGACTATTTTCTTTTCCATAAACTTCCTCCATTCTTGATTGAAATATAACTTCCTATCCCGAAAATCCTTGTTGTATTTCATTTTCAAGATTCAACATATCTTATTTATAAACTAAGTGTAGCAGATGGGTTTCAACATAAAGGACATAAAAGAGTCACCCACTATACAAAAGTATATTTATTTTCAAAAACAAAAGGACTCTGGAAACAGCCATTTTCCAACAGTCCTTTTGACGGTTTAAAATCGGATCACCCGTTATATATAAAATATTTTTTCGTCCTCTAAACGGATACAGGCAAGCTTTGCATTTAACTGCCTGTTTCGGAACACGCAGCCGCAATCAATATCATAGAAAATACAGTCTTTTTTCTTATCATAGAATCGGAATACATTTCCATCATTGTACGCAAAACGTTCTATGACAATCATAGGCGTATGTCCGGCTATAATCGTTCCATGCTGTATGCCGCCCGACTGGTAACTTTCCTCTCTTGCATAGAGATAAATTGTTCCAGACTACCAAAACGCACACCAATATTTTCTAAGTTTTCAGAATATGCCGCATGGACAATAATGTATGTCCTGTTTTCAATCCGCAATTTATGATAATAAGGCATCTGACGGATAATTGCCGACCACCTGCACAAGTCATGCAAGGTAATATGGTTCTGCTCCAACAGCGCGCAAATCGTACCATACGCATCAAAATAGGAAGCTGACAACGCCCCACGCCGGATAAAATATTTTACAGAATCATATAGTGCTGCTGTGTCCGCATTAGAGGCAAACTCCGTTTCCAGTTTCTCCCTGCTGTCAAGCAGGAGCATCAAATCCACATAGGCGGCAAATTCCTCTTCGTGGTTTCCACGCAAAAGCAAAGCATTTGAGGGACACTGTTCTATCCATTTCAGCATTTCGTAACTTTGCTTTCCTCTGTCTATATAATCCCCCGCAAGAATCAAGTAATCCATTGCGGAAAAGCTGATTCTTTCGAGCATGGAAAGAAACACATTGTAACAGCCATGGATGTCGCTCATGACATATGTACTCATTTTTCCGATTCCTTTTCCTTATATAAAAATTCCTTTATCGTCCACATACAGTCTTCATACAGACCGCATCCCATCATAGAAGCAGATGCGATTGAAATAGGAAAAGAATAGTCAGACGGATTGATATCGTTAAGGACGCCTTTTAGAATACGACTCGCTGGCTTGTGCTCGGCAAAGATGAAAATCACTTCGGGATTGCTTGGGCTAATCGTCAACTTATACTGATTTTCCTGCAAACCCTCAACAAGTCCTAATTTGCATTTTTGGCGGAATACTTCAGTCATATCTTTCGCAAAGCCGCCCAAATTTTCGGAACAGCTAAGGAAGTCTTTCAAATCGTCCAAATGTTTTTTGATACTTGCACTCCCCTTCAATGCATCATCACCATATTTTAGTTCAATAAACGTCAATGAAGGTACTTCTAATTTTTTACGTTCTGAACCTGTTGACCGCCATTTTAAAGCCACCAAGTCAAATCGAGCATTCATTCCATTTGTTTCTGCATACTCCATATCCACAATATAGTAATCCGTAGAATTTGAAATCCTTTTATTTCGGTTATTCGTACGCACAATAAATTGTTGAAATTCTCGTTCGTCTTTTGGGTTTTTATGAAACCACACATCCATTGCCTGTTTATATTGTGGAATTTGATTAGCGGCTTCTTCTATGCTTGGATTGTTCTCTATGCCATATCCTGAATCAAACACGATTTGATAGTTCTCTACACTCTTACATTTATTTTCAGTAATTTTAAATAGGCTTCCTCCCCGATAATAAATGTTCACAGAACTTCCTCTCAATTCCATGCACAGCGTATCGTCATTCTGCACTGCCCGCAAAAGGGACGATAATTTTCCTGAAAGCAAATCCCTCATCATCTCTTCGCTAATAGCCCTTTTTTTCATATCGTGATTATTCCTTTCTTCAAAAAATGGTTTCTTACTAATATAAAAAAAGAAACCAACATATACTAACTGATTATCTTTTGCTAATATTGTTATCTGCTCATCTCCATTCCGTTCGCAATCACCAGTTAAATTTAGCACAGGAACATTCTCATTCTCTGGACTGTATTTATCAAAAGCATATATCCCGATATCTATATATTAGCTGTCA
>VSNQ01000109.1 GCA_009774395.1 Lachnospiraceae bacterium | reverse complement strand
TTATAATACTTTCTTTTATTAAACTGAATTATACAATCTGCCTTTCAATGCATATCTTGTTTTCTGGATATTGTTATGTTATAATTTTTTACAGTTCGGCTCTGTTGGAGCACTGCGCTAAAGACACATACAGTTCCACACGAATTGTAATATATACTGCATTGTCAAAAACTTTTTTCATCTAACAACATTGGAGCTGGCAAAGGATTCCTCGATTTTTGTACTGCTGAGAGAACTGTTAGAACTTTTTCTGGAATAAAAACTTTGCATCACAGAAATAGCGCAGAACGCATAAGAATGAAGTGCTTTAATAAAAGTTACCGACAAATAGGCATTTTCGTAAATTATATATTGATTAGGTAATTGCGAAACAAGTTCGCAATAATGATTCCAATAAAGTAAAAATACGACATAGCCAGATTTTCAGAGGGAGGGTGCAGATAACGGGATTTTATGGTATGGAAATAAAGCAGATGGTGGTATCTGCCTGTAAAACCGTATGTAACGCGTGAGATTATGCAATCAATGGCTTTAAGCTGTGGATATATCGGTGTTTATGGATCTTGTCGGCAACCATTACGGTGACAAGCTGTGCAATCCCGGCAAGCAGCAAATCAGCGTGCAAAGTCTTTTCATTCTGGTTTTTGCGTCCGGCAACACAAAAGCTGTCTTTGAAATGGTTGATTGATTTTTCTACATTCACACGGATTTTGTAGGTGGCATCCCATTCCTGTGTACCACGCAGCGCTCCGGGATAAGCACGCAGGTTTTTCTCTGGATAAAGATAAAACATCCTGCCAACGATGATTTCAGGGTGTGAATTGAGAAAGTCTTTGTTATAAAAGGAAATATCCCTGACAATCCCCAGCCCGTTTGTGACGATGCCAAATTTATAGGCATAACAGAAATGCCCGTTAATGTACATCTGCTGGACAGCCGGATTAGCAGCTGCGTGGGGAGGCATGGAGGAATAAGCAGCTTTATAAGGGTCATAGGAATCATCAAGGTTATGAGCTTTCTTAAAGGCTTTGAGCTGCCTGATGATACGGTTGGCATATTTGGGATTGTTTTCAGTCACCCATGCTTCAATACCGGAAGTGTCAAATAAAACCATAGCAGCTTTGTCAGCATTAATCCGCTGGCATATCGGTTCGGTCAAATCAACAAGATGGTCGAACATGGATTGTAAGTCCAATAAGAAATCCTGTTTGAAGCGGGTGAATTTAGAAGCATCCGGGACAACATCAATACCGCAGAAATTCCGTAATTCCTGAAAGCATTTAAGAAAAACAATCAGAAGGGACGTTGTTGGGATCGAGAAAATAAGCTGTAATAACAGAGCCTTGAGCATCGGATAGAGAAGATGCCTGCGTGGTCTGCCGGTGGCAGCGTGGAAATGAGAAACAAAAGACGCTGGGACAATTTCATCAAGGTTAATGGTATTTTCGAGAAGTTCAAGGAACTCATATTTATCATTATCAAATTTATTTTGGCAATCAGTAAAAATATCTGCCAAAGAGAGCTGTTTATGTGTTATCATGTAAGTACATCTCCTTTTTGGTGGATTGGTTCGTAGTTTCTGGATAACTCTATTATACCATAAACCATTGAGGAGATGTTTTATTTTGTAACAAAAAGGATACAGTATTTATGCGGGTTTTGGCGTTTCGCAATCGCCTAAAAAAACTTATAGGTATGAAAGGAGCAACAACAAATGAAACAAACAAATAAATTATTTCAAAAAGAATTTTCGTTAAAATTCCCCCTGTCTGCCATAAATCGGAAAACTATCGTTTTACTGACAGGCTTTATACTGCTATTAACTTGTACCATAACAGGATGCGGAAATAACAGCCAGCAACAGTCAACACTTCCTGTTACAGAACCGATTCCAATAGTAAATCCTGCACAGCAAGAACCAACACAGGAAACTCAAAATCAGTCTGTGCCGGAACAACCAGACATGGAACAGCCCTCACAAGCTGAGGACAACCAATCCCAATTTTCCCCTAGCACTCCGTCTGTCCCCGAAGAAGTGGAACCTGAAACTGAAACTGTAGCCCCATCCCCAGATGTATCATCTTCTTCACCCTCCTATTTGGGAACATGGCAGATAACTTCATCAACCTTTGGTGCCTACAGTGCCATGTCAGAGGAAGATTGCTCTGCACTGGTGGGAACCCGTTTTGAATATTTTAAAGATTATGCCATATATGATAACCAACACCGTCTGGATTCCCCCCAATATATCGAAAGCATTCTGACCGCAGATGATTTTTCATCCATCTATCAAGGCACTAGTCTGGAAACGCTGGGAATTTCCAAAGATTCCATTCAAGTAGTGGCTATAGAAAATGCAAGCGGCATTGGTGATACTTTTTATATAAAAGACGAAAACACTCTGATTATTCCGTGGGATGGTGTATTTTTTGAAGTGCAACGAGTCAGCTCCGACAGCTGATTCCGCTGTGTATCGGTTCCTCAAAAAAGACTGGTAAATGAAAGTCCAAAATAGGGCGGCGGTGATTATCCGCCGCCTTGTCTGTTATCTCTCCATATCCTGTTTTCTGTGGGGCTGTTGTTCCCGCTGTTCCTGCCGCAAGATACTGTAAACGCTCTTTCTGATTTTCTCCAAATTAAGATACGTAAACAAAAAGAATTCTTTAATGTAATAGGGTGGCTGTCGCATTAAGAAAAACATATTATTGGATAAAACAGTCAATTGACATCAAACATATCCGCTGTTAGAATTTATTTATCCATAAGGACTACTAAATATGCTGACAAACTTTAAGATTTTCAAATTCTGCTCAGTCCAATTGCATAATTAGACCATATGGGATGTACAGATAGGAGAATCAAACCGTTTGTGAGTATAAAAAAGCAACTATATTATTTTTATCAGAAAGGATATAATTAAAAACTATGAGAAATCAAAATATACGCAAAAAATGGCTTGCACTTTTATTATGTATTGCAATGTTTATGGAAGGAATTTCCTTTAGCACCTTTGCAACCACTAGACAAACTGCTGTTTCCAATCAAGAATCGCAGCAGACTCCTTCCGAAGCAGATTCTTCCACCGCACAGATATCAGAATCCGAAACACCGGAAAGAACAGACACCATTTCGTCAAACGCTGAATCGCCAGATTCTTCCGATTCACCAAACACGGATTTAGATACACCAAATTCCTCCGGTTCACAGAACACAGAAACTGATACACCGGATTCCTCTGCTTCACAGGAATCAGACTCTAATACACCAGATTCTTCCGATTCACAGGAAACCGAATCCAATACACCGGATTCTTCCGATTCACAGGAAACCGAATCCAATACACCGGATTCCTCCGATTCGCAAGATTCCGATTCTAATACACCAGAAACATCTGACGCGCAAAATACAGAATCAGAATCACTTTTGCCTTCGGAAACCGTTACAGAATCAACTACCGAAGCAGATACCATAACGGAACCAACAGAAACCGAGTCAGCGGATACTTCTGAAGACGAATACGACGCGCTGCTTGCAGAGCAAATCGCCGCTGCAGAATCCGCTTTTACACAGCTTTTATCTGAAAAGGATTTCATGGCGCTGCTTTATCGAACAAACAGCTATGCTGTTCGTGGCGCTCCTGACCTAGAAAGCAGCACGGTTGCAACGATAGAAAGCGGGCATACCTTGTACATATGTGGCATCGTTATCTCTGACGACGCTGTATGGTATCAAGTCCGCTTCGGATTAGACGGCGCCGAAAAAACTGGCTATGTGGAAAGTGAATATCTCGCTTATTCCGACGAGGACTGGATTTCGTGGGAAGAAACACATCTTGCACCGCTGTTTGCAGGAAGTTTCACCTATGGCGTAACGGCAAACTTTACCACAGCAAACTCTGATACAGACTTCTCGGCATCCGATTCTTCTTTGGAGAATCATGCTTCCGAGAGAGCCGTTAATATGTCTGATATCGCTGCATTTCCAGCGATCTATCACGCAAATTTACGCAAGCTTAAAGAAGCACATCCAAACTGGCTCTTTGTGCCAATGAATACAAAAATTGACTTTAACACCGCTGTTTCCAATGAAATGGGTGCTAAAAGTTTAATTCAAAATACGTCGTCAAACGCCTCGAAAGGCTGGGTCGGCGCCTCCTGCCCAACGGAAAAAGGATGGAACTACGCAACGCAGCCAGCAGTTGCCTACTATATGAATCCTACCAACTTTTTAACGGAAACTTATATTTTCCAGTTTGAACAACTGACATTTAACGGTTCCTACCACACAGAAGGTGCTATTCAGTCTTTCCTAAACAATACCTTTATGAAAGGTGCCATTCCCGGCGATTCTGGAAGACGCACTTATGCGAAAGCATTTTTTGAAATTGGAAAAAGCCGCAGACTCAGCCCTATTCACTTAGCTTCACGTGTATATCAAGAGCAAGGTGCAGGCAACTCTGCCTTAATTTCAGGTAATTATAAGGGGTATGAGGGATATTATAATTATTTTAATGTTGGCGCAAGCGGCGGCACTACGGCAGCAATTATCCAAAGCGGATTAAAATACGCCAAAAGTAAAGGCTGGAATACCCGTTACAAATCACTGTCTGGCGGCGCTGCTACAATTGGTAATGGTTATGTACTAAAGGGACAAGATACTCTTTACCTACAAAAATTTAATGTAGACGGAAACTACAATCCGCTCTACACCCACCAATATATGCAAAATATTCAGGCACCTGCCAGCGAATCCTCTTCCACTAGAAGAATGTATGCTAATGCCGGAAGTCTTAATTCACCGTTTGTTTTTAAAATTCCGGTCTATAACAATATGCCCGGAGCATCAGCCGGATCGCCAGAAACTCCGGTGGTACCAGTTGAACCAGAAATCCCGCAGATACCAATTGAAAGCATTACATTAAACAAATCCAGTATTGCACTGCGCAGAAAGGATACCATTTCTACAGATACCACTGGCATGACAGAAGAAGAAAAAAAGAGCAATGTATCTACTGCCACTATTAAGGCAACCATTAAGCCAAGCGATACCACATTCGATAAAACAATTACTTGGAGCTCGTCTAATCCCAAGGTTGCAAGCGTTAAAGCAGGCAGCGGAGAACAAGAATTTATTATTACTGCCACTGGCCCTGGGGAAACAACGCTGACGGCAAAGACCGTAAATAATAAGACTGCTTCCGTAAAAGTCAAAGTAACAACGCCAATGTACAAAATGGAACTCGTAAACACCAATGAACCTTCGGGTTCTTCCAGCGGTGCAGCAACGCTGTTTGTTGGACAGCGCATTAACCTTACAGCAGAATACTGGCCCAAAGACACTACTTCAGACACCACTGTTACATGGAGCAGCTCGAATCCTGCCGTTGCGGATGTTTCCAAGGGAACAGTTACGGCATACGCCACCGGAAGCACTGTGATAAGCGCCTCTGTCAACCATTTTCAGTCAAGCTATCAGATTCATGTTGATGAATGTAATGTGTCCTTTATGGCAGAAGATGGCACAACGCTCCTAGCCGAAACAACGATTCCTTTCGGCAAAACAGTGCCAGAATCGGTTTTCCCAGAAATGGAAAGCACCGACCTTCGTATTTTTATCGGCTGGTTTACAAAGCAAGGCGGAAAAGGACTCCAGTTCCAACCGGATACTGCAATTCACAGCAAACAAACGACACTGTACCCTTATTTTGAGGAACAGGATAAAGGTTTCTATGTACTGCCAGTAGGCGATCAGATTTTCACAGGTAGTGCCATTAAACCAACTGTCCGCGTTTTTGATGGGATTAGCTATGAGGATGGCAGTGGCGAGGTAATTGAACTGGTGCAGGGTAAAGATTATACCGTTTCCTATAAAAACAATAAAAATGTAAATGCCGAGGGCAGCAAAAATGTACCAACCATTACAATCAAAGGAAAAGGTAATTATGCAGGTACCGAATATGTACGCTTTAATATTTTGTCCAAACCACTTACGGATTCCGATATTACTGCGGAAAATATCCAAACCGCTTACAGCGGAAACACACAGAAAAAATCACCCGTTGTATACCGAAACGGGAAAAAACTGGCGGCGAACAAAGATTATAAAGTAACTTATCCGCAGTCTGGCCCCGGCGCATACAACAGCGCAGGTGTTTACCCCATTGTAATCACTGGAAAAGGTGGCTATACAGGAAAAATTACCGTTTACCAAACCATAACCAAAAATGTAATGATGAGCAAAGTCAGCGTTGCCAAAATACCAAACCAGCCCTATCGAAATGACCTGATAAACAAAGGAACAAACAGCGGCATTGTGCCTGAAAAACTGACTGTCACCTATAAAAATAAACCGCTGGCGTTAAGTACTGACGGTGGAAAAACTGGTGATTATACTGTCACTTACAAAAATAACCTTGCAATCGGTACTGCAACCGCAACGCTTACAGCAGTCGAAGGCAGCGGCTTCAGTGGCTCTAAAAATGTTACGTATAAAATTACAGGAACATCTATTAGCAAGGCAAAAGTACAAGGAATTACCAACCGCGAATACACAGGAAACGAAGCCGATGTTATGCAGAATAATCTTGTACTTACACTAAACGATAAAGTGCTGCAGCCCAGCACGGACAATGGCATTACTGGCGACTATACTATATCTTATTCCAAGATTTCCAAAGTCGGAACTGCAACCATTGTATTAAAAGGCATTAACGAATACAACGGACAAATTAAAAAAACCTATAAGATTACGCCTTGTATGCTCACGCTTGATGGCAGTATCAATCCTGTGATTACAATGGCATACCATACACAAGCAGCACCCAGCCAGCAAAAAAACATTCAAAGTTTATCAGAAATCACGTCCCCCTATATGAAGGGAAGCACCAAGCCCAATGTACTTCTGTACCGCAACGGCGTACCGCTTACCTTAGGGAAAGATTATACGATTAAATATAGTAACAATAAAGCTGTCACCACTATCGACACACCAGAAAAGAAACTTCCCAAAATCACCATTACAGGAAAGGGTAATTTTAAAGGCAGTATTTCGGGGTTCTGGCAAATTACTGACGGACAGTTGAGCACGCCGCAGATAAACGAGGAACAAGCCATAAGCAACAAGGTTACAATGACCGTAAAAGATGTTGTCTACAAAAACAAGGCAAACAGTTATAAAACCACAGTTACCCTAACCGACGCAAATGGCAGCAAGCTTACCGCCGGAAAGGATTATGATAAAAATTTAATTTACACTTATGTACACGAATCCGTAGTAAATATTAAAGGCGGTGGTACTGAAAAGCGCGCTGCAGGTGATCTTGTAACTGCGGTAGATATTCCTTCCGCAAATACCGCTATTCGCGTTACTGCCAAAGGAATCGGTGCTTACCTTGGCAACGGAACTGCCTCTATATCACGCGTATACCGCATTATAGCTGCCAATTTATCCAAGGCAAAAGTAAAAGCGGCCGCAAAAGTATACTTAAACGGAAAAGAAATTAAACTTACCAAAGACGACTTAAATGTTACCCTAAATGGCTCAACACTTGTTTATGGGCAAGATTACACAATTGACGAATCCACATACAAAAACAACATAAAAAAAGGAAAAGCAACCGTAGTATTGCGCGGAATTGGCGAAAACTATGGCGGCGAAAAAAAGATTACCTTTACAATAGCCGCCAAAAAAGTTGTTTGGTGGAAAAATTTACTACAATAAAAAAGCAAAAAGTAATACAAATATCAAGACAAGCCGAAGCAGTATTTTGTACTTTCAACTGCTTCGGTCTTTTTATAGCCATACCATTTCGCAACAGCATTTTTATAAATTATTTTTCGATGTAGCATACATATTAAAAGTTCTATTACATATAATTATTTTGCATTAAGTATGTAAGGAATTATTGAAGAATTAATCTTTACAGTTCCTGATTTATATTACTTCGGCTATTAAAAATTGCAATTACAGCCTTGTTATACTCACAAGCATTCAAATTTACCACATATTCACAATGCTTCCCGTTTATAAATCAGGTGATTGGGAAAATTTTAATGACCATAAGTAAAAATTGCTGTATTTATCAGAATTTTTTAAGAAATTGCTGTGATTTATAACCTTCTAATTAATCAACGATTTGGGGATTTTTATGAAACAGTTAAAACATTATACAATTATAGGTATTTTATTTGTATTAATCACAGGAGTGCTTGCCCATTTTCTCTATCAATGGTCTGGCAATAACCGTATTGTCGGCTATTTTACACCTATTAACGAATCCATCTGGGAACATATGAAATTATTATTTTTTCCAATGTTGTTGTATGCAGTCTTTATTATCCTTAAGTTTCGGGAGAACTATCCATGTATTGCGACTTCGCTTTATTTTGGGATTATCGCAGGAACTCTGCTTATCCCTGTCTTTTATTATGCCTATACTTATCTCCTTGGGAAAGATTTTTTTGTACTTGATATTGTTACCTTTATTTTAAGCATTCTTATTGCATTTTGGAGTTCGTATCAATTAACACTTCATTGTAAACTACAAGATTATTGCTGGCTGCTTCGTATATTGGTGTGTGTATTATTTCTATGCTTTATTATATTTACTGATTATCCACCAAATTTAGAGATATTTAAAGATCCTACAATCGTTCCCCCATTGGGTTACAATACCTGCTCTGTCATATAACTAGAATCCTTAGAAGCATGAAATATGCAGCACGGCGAAACTTCCTTCACATGGCTGACCAGCTTTATTCATTCGTACATGGGAGAGTTTCTTTCCAAAGACGCAACGGCAATATCTTAGCAGTATCTTCAAATGCTATTCATTGGTACATGGGAGAGTTTCTTTCCAAAGGTTGCAACTTCTTCAGCCAGGCAAGATGCTCGAATCAGCGGCGTCCCTATTGACCCTAGCACAATGCCGTTTACCCGAATCCTTTGTTCCACAAGCGCTAAAGAAAGTGACCTTGTCGACGCCACTATCGCGCCCTTTATAGCACTATAATCAATTAAGTCCTTATTTCTCTGATAAGCCGTCACAGACATTGTATTATTAATACTTGCGCCTTTTTTCAAATATGGCAGAGCATACTGTGTGAAATAGAAAAAGGAAAATACATGGTTGCGAAACGTTAATTCTAATTGCTTATGTATAATATCCAAAATACTGCGTTGCACAAACTAAACTACATGGTTATTAACTAAAATATCTAATTTCTGATAACAGGAAATTGTTTTTATCCACACAACACTTCCTTTCCTCTCAAATGCAAATTCATACCCTTAACCGCCTAAAACATTATACCACTGTTGTATCCCGATTACTGAAAAAACGAGTTTCCCGTTTTGCCTAACAATATATAAAGCTTGTCTTGCCAAAGCGTATTCTGTCCCCCGGTTCTACGGGAACGGGCGTATTGATATCCAACAGCACGCCATTTTTTATTGTACCATTAGTAGAATTTAGATCGCAAAGATATACTCTGCCATCACGTTCCTCAAAACGTGCATGCATTTTGCTGACTGCATTGTCTTGAATCACATAGTCGGCAAAGTTGGCAAGTTTTCCAATGGTCAACGGAAGGTTTTCCAATGATATTGCCACTTCTCTGCCATTTATTCTGCCGCGCAGCATCCGTTCCTCTACAGCATTGCTGCCAAGACACACAGTTTCTCCACACGTCTGCATTTGTTCTAAAATGTTATTCTTGTTTAAGAGATTGATATTTTTGTTATATCCCCTATTATTTTCCCAATTTCCTATGATATCAGCCTGCGGAGATGATGGAAATTGATTCCATGTTTGTTGTCCGGTTGGGGTTATTGGATTGCAATTTGCAGCCGCCATCATATTAGAAGCTGCATTATTTGATGTCTGCACTTGATATCCTTGATGCAAATAGTCCTGTTCTTCTTCGTCATCGTCCTCCCGTAAATCCTCTACCTGCTTTGCATAATGCTTCTTTTTGACGTAACTAACCCAAAATATTACGCCAGACATTCCCGCCATAGCGATTGCACCAAATAGATATAGTTCTTGATTGCCCCTTAATTCAAAAAGCTTAAAATATCGAGCACTCAAAATCAATCCAGCAGCAGTAAGAACCAGCAAAATACAAAAAATCCCGCCGATTAAATCACCTGTTCCTTTCGATGGTTGCAATTCCTGTTCGTTATCATCTTCACCAGCATTTTCTTGATATGTATAACCAAAGCTATTCTCCTTTGGTTTTGGAGATATCTCATTAACCACATTATAAATTGGCTGTACTTTGGAATCCGCTGTATTGTCAATCGGCGATTCCTGTGATGCATATTGATCCGTGGAATACCCTATATGATTTTTTCCTGTCATAGTTACAATCACATGCTCCATCATTTGACGAATTTCACCCAATACATAATTAGGATTGCGTGTATAACGGTAAACTTGATACCCCAGCATAACCGCCTGTTCGTCTGCATGATCTATTTTTGTCAAAAGCTCGTCAATAAATTCCATAAAAGCAATGCGCACATCTCCTTTGTAATCAGGATAATAAACAAAATAAGGCTCCATGCGTTCTACATTAATATAAATATATTCTGGTTTTATAATAACCTGTGAACCATCTAGCAAATACTCCTCCAACCGTTCAAAGAGATTAATGCAGCCAAGCAGCAGCGCACGAAGTTCATGAATCCGGATTTCTTTTTTTGCCCAAAGCCTGTCCAACGACTGAAGAGAATTAATTTCATAATAATATTTGCTTTCCCCATTAACCATTCTATGCGTTATCGGAATCAATCCTGCTATATCGTTCTCCAAAAGCATTTTCAGGCGGTAATCTTCTCCCTTTGTTTCATTGCTGCCAAAGAAATCATATTTACTTAAAATCATGTAATTATGGTTCATACTTCTTTCAAAGCTTTTGTTTGGCATATCCTGCACCATTTTTACACCTCCCTATGCGCTTCTGCGCACATACCAATTAATATCTGAAAGTTTTCTTCCAAACTTCATTCCCTTTCCTGCTTAAAATCGCTTATTATTTCACCCCAAATGCTAAAATAATATGCTGCTCTTATGCACTATTGGGGTATCAAATGATTTAATATTCTAATTCCTCTAATCGTCTTTGTTGGTCTGCACCGCTTTGCCTTGCTGGTTACTTTCATAAAAAAATCCAAATCCGTTACATATTCTCCCAGCCATGATAAAAGCGGCATATTCACTGTACCACTGTACGAAACAGTGACATAATCCGCTGTTACAGTCACTTGATGGGTTAAATTCTGCAACGCAAAAAGTTTTCCGTCTACCAGCCTGCCCGCCGCATTTTCTGCCGCCTGATATGCCTCGCCTGCCGTTTTGAAATGATTTCCGCTTCCCCGAAGCGCCGCTTCATAAGCACTTTGTTCCATAATGCAGCGGTCATAACTATAAAACGCCAGAAAAATCATCATTGTAGTAAATAAAAATACCATTGGCAGTATCAACGATGCCTCCACAGTAAAATATGCTGGTTCGCTTTTCTTTTCCATATCGTGCAATTTCCTTTCTATAATCACAATGTATACAAGATGGTCTAACACCTTGCTTCGATTTATATGATATCTTGTACAATCAAAGCTTATTATGCCAGCCCCATTTATACTAGTATAATCCAGGCTAAATACCTTAATGTTTGGCGCAGAATATTTTTCTGAGAGTGCTGCTTCACAAACACAGGCGTAGCGGTGGCTACGCTGAGGCTTGTGGAGTAGTGCTATCAGGAAAATAGGCAAACGAAACATAAGGTTATTTAGCGCGGATTATACTAGTACAGCTTTACATAAATAACGAAGTAATCGGTGCCTGAATTTTGTGCCAGAACAAGCGGATGAAGGAGGCGGAGCGGTGGCTGCATTGGCGGTAGTGTTCTTATTTTTGTGTCTATGACCTTTATCCTTATTCCGGAGGCCGGGTGTGGGCAGAGCCCACAAAGCCTTGTAAATACTGGAAATTCTGGCAATAGCCTATGCTGGAAATCATAGGTAAATAGAATCTCAAAGACACAAAATTAATTACACCCTCGCATTGGCTGACGTAAATGCAGTACACATGCAAAAGTCAGGTGCATATTACTCGATTATTAATGTAATGCTGTACTAGATAATTCGCATACCAATATATGCAATATATCCCACAAAAAGCGCCGGAAGAAATGGAAGTTTTGTATGGCGGTTTCCTTTTTTTAATATCAACAATATGGCCGATATAATTGCCATAATCCATGATGCCAAACACACAACCGCTAAGCAGCCACGAAAGCCCAATAGCAAACCGATTGCCCCCAATACCATTCCGTCACCACGTCCTATCTGTCCACGGCTGGCAATCGAAATCCCGACGATACACAATCCAACTGCCGCACCCCCTAACGCATTCCATAGTCCAAAATGTGTTTTAAATGGAATCCCAATTAGACAAATCAGCGTTAGTATCAATATCTGTCTGCGACTAATCTCCATTTTGCGAAAATCTCTAATTCCCGCAAAAAATAGCAGTATTCCAACACAAAGTAATATTCCAAGATAAATCAAACTCATAAATTCTTCCCCTCTATTCCTTAATAATCACAAACAAGTGAACTACCCATGGTCTAAAGCCAATGGGCTTCCTGTTTTATCGACCTCGTAACCAATTTGTGTGCCAGCTTCCTTTGCAGTTTTGTTCGTTTTTTCTCATATTTCTTTATTATCTTTGGCATTTCGTACTTTTCCCCCTCTGATGTTATGCACAAATCTTTAATCTCCAAATCCAATCCTATATTTTTATCCGTATGTTGCAGTTCCTCATGTTCTGTTTCCACAAGCCTAATCGAGTAGGGAAAAGCCATCTTCCCGACTCGCCGCGTGACCCGCGCGCCGCCTTAGCAGCATATTTCCTCTGCACGGGTCTGTGCATAGTAACGGCATTTGCGTATTCCAAGCTACCTGCGGCGAGTCACAAAAGTTTTTATAACTTACTGTATTAGGTCGCAAACGCACGATTTATACGCATTTCGACTGTGAATAATTACTATCCTGCACATTTGCTGCATCCGCCCCGCCCTCCAGCTTCTGATATTGGCACTGCAAGGATTGTACGCTTAAGTTTGCTGCACTGTAATGTTGCATGATAGCGTGTACCATATTGTGTTATATAGACCGTATTTTGGCAATGGCTGCCGCAGCTTTCGCATGAATAGTAAATTGCACCGCTTTTATTGCGCATTTCCTCCAAAAAATCCATGTCAACTGCCGAGATTGAAAGTTTTAAATAAGTACAGCTTCTCGATTTGTGATAAACTGTCCCTTCCGGCGTAATATATACAATTTCTTCCTCTCCGTTCGCACTGCCTCCACAATTTGCATTATCATAACCTGTCCATGCTCGTGTCCGAATGCGGTTATAGAATTGTGCTTGTGCAAACCCTACTGTTGCAACCGGCGGCTTAACTTGATACACAGCAACCAAATCTATAATATCATTATTTTCCATTACTTTGGAACGTATCCAGCTAATACTATTTGCACCACCTGCTAGTGGTGCTTGATTCAAATACCCATTTCCAAGTGTATTGCGAACTTTATTCTGCGCATATAGATACGTAAGCCCAAGCGATGCCGCTTTTCCCGTATCACCACCTGCCAGTTCCCGATATTCATAACCATATATCGCCATTTCCTTTGCTGTTGTATGCATTGCTGCACTTAAATTGCTTTGTAAACGGTAAATTTCAATAATAGAAATTAAATTTAAAAATGCAAACAGGAAAAACGGAAGTACAAATGCCGCCTCAACGGTCATGCTTGCCTGATATCTATTATTTATTCTTTTATCCATTCGTGCCTCCTGTAACTAATTTCCTATTTTGACAAAGGGGCAAAGGGATATTCTTTCTGTGGGACTGTTGGAGAAATTTTGGACTTTTCTAAGAGTTTCGGCGCCTCCTTTCCTTTTTTATATTCATTTTGCTTTTATGTTTATTTTGCTTTTACAATGATTTAGCTTTTATATCTATCCAGCTTTTACATTTATTTTGCAAATCTGCTTCCACACAAAAAGAATATCCCTTTACCCCTTTGCCTGATTTTTTACGATATACTTATTATAAAAATTTTAAAGTCTACTCATAGCACATCTTTTTCTGAAAGACAAATTCATGTCCCTGTGCATCCATAAATCCAAAGTCTGCTTTAATATAATCAATACATTGATCTATCCGAAAGTTTTCATTTCCTTGCGTTTTTCGCATATCCATTTCAACAATATCAAGGCTTCGCAGCACTTTATCTTTTTTATCCATCAGCCCTAAAAATATTCTTAAATAATCTTGATAGGACAATCCATTTGCATTGTCTTTACTGCCAGAAAGTTCCTTATCAAACAAATTCGTTAAACCTAGACACCAATCGCTGCTATTCTTTAGCAAAGGCACTTTTCCATTATCTAACAGCGTCCGTACATCTACAACAGCTTCTGCCAGCGCCCATACTGCAAGAATAATATACGTTAATATCTCTGTAAGTTCCGGCGCAAGCAGCAACGTACAGATAATCGCTGCAATTACTCTAACCTCCGCGCTTTTACCGCTGTCACTGTTTAAGTAAATAAAATTGGAAACTGCACGAAGCGCAAGCAGTCGTTCTACACAGGTACGGAGATTCGATACATCGCTGTCCTTTCCATATAAAATATATTCCAACTGATATGCAAGAAATCCCTCCACCTTTTTATTTGTATAACTGCCGCACATTTTCATTAAATATTCGCCATAGATTAATTCATCCTCCAAACCATTAGCCACCGGCGCGCCACTATGTAGACCTACGCCTTTATTTGCCTGATTTGTTTTTATACGATGCGATATATACTCCGTTTTATTAATGGTTGTGCCAGATATCGAACTGCCCTTCGGCATTGCCAGCGCAAGCACACCATCTCCAATCAAAGAATCGGATATATCTGTTACCTTTTTATAAGAATAACCTTCATCACTTTCAGAACTATATTCAACAATTCCTTTTTCTGCCAGCGTTTCTTCAAATGCGCTTTTTTGTTCCGCTAATTCGCCAGCAATATCTCTTGTGGCAAGCTCATTGCCATTTACTGTACTTAAGTGCCCTTGAACAGTTGAAATTAAATCACCTCCATAGACAGCTTTCATATATTGCACAGCCTGTGATTTCCATACCGCGCCATTGTTGTCACTGGCAAAGGATACTTCTTCCAACTCTAAATATGGATTACTAAGCTTTAGCAGCGTATCAGCACCTAGAACAGACAAATCTGTTTCTGGATTCATATTGTAGTCCATATACTTTTTTAGGTGTGTTTCTGTCTTGCCAATCCCACCATTGCTGCCGCCATATGAACTGTCTATAAAGAACAGTTCATATTGGTTCAGCAGTTCCCGATGATATTCTGCAAAAATAGAATCCATGCCTAAATCTGCTACCAGTTCTGCCTGCGCCCTTACAGCGCCTATCGTTGCGCCTTCTATTAAAGCTAACAGCAACGATAGGACAATTCCAAAGGTGAGAGATAAATAGATGGTAAGATATGCTCCCTCCGCGGGCTTTGATTTGAATTTAGATTTTGTTTGCATTGGTCTTGATTTTCTTTAAGATCGTGTCAACAACGCTCTTAATTGCATCCTTAAATAAAGCTACCAATGCAATTAGCACCACGATAATCAACACAACCTCAACTGTTCCCATTCCGTCTTCCTCTTTTAAAAAACTTCTTAAATTTCTCATAATAATTCCTCTCTTTTTGTTTTATATTTTATTTCTATATTTTTAGATGGGGCCTGTCAGAAAATAAAGCAATTACCTCAATAGATTATGCAGCTTAGCAAATATCACTATTATATTACTCTAACAGTCATTAATCGACTTATCTATTG
>VSNQ01000108.1 GCA_009774395.1 Lachnospiraceae bacterium | reverse complement strand
TAACTTATGCGGCTTTTCTTGTTTTGCATAAATATAAAAAGTATTGGATAGCGCAAAAGCTAAATGCGTTTACTATACATCATTTTTAGAGATATATGCGGATTCATAAGCTGTTTTGCAGATAGAACCGGATAGTATCAGATTGGAGAGAGGGAAAATATGTATTTTAAATTATTATGGGGCGAATTTGCCACACTCCCGGAGGTAGAGGCGATTGCACTCGGCGGTTCAAGAGCTGGTGCGGACTATGATGAAAAATCAGATTACGATTTATACATTTACTGTGCCAGTATACCAGATGAAAGTGTGCGGAGGAAGATTCTTGAAAAACACTGCAAATATATGGAGATTGGAAACTCCTTTTGGGAACTGGAAGATGACTGTACGCTGAAAGATGGGACAGACATTGATATTTTATATAGAAATATCAGGGATTTTTCACAGACAATCCGCTCGGTCGTTGAGGAATATACAGCCTATAACGGTTATACGACCTGCATGTGGCATAACCTGTTACACAGCCGGATTCTCTGCGATAAAAACGGGGAACTGGAAAAGCTGCAAAATAAGTATCGGATTCCATATCCGGACGAATTGCGGGACAATATTATCCGTAAAAATCTGCGACTGCTGACCGGAAACCTGCCCTCATATGACACGCAGATTAAAAAGGCTTTCGCCCGCAAGGACATGGTGAGTGTAAACCACAGGACGGCGGCTTTTCTGGAATCGTACTTTGACATTATCTTTGCGATGAACAGGCTGACGCACCCTGGGGAAAAAAGGATGGTGCAGTATGCGAAAGAACATGCGGAAATTCTTCCGGCGGATTTTGAAGAAAATCTGGACAGATTATTTCAGAATATGTTTACTGATTCGGACAGAGCATTACAGGCGCTTCGGGAGATGATCAACAAACTGGGGAAAGTCATAAAATGCAGTGGCATTAATAGTTTATAAGGAGAGGGGTTAAGAGAATTGGTGAGGTCAGCAACAAATAATTCAGGGGTAGCTCAGACACATAATTCTATGAATTTTATCCTAATAACAGGAGTGACAGTAATAGCTATATTAGTTATAGTAGGATTGGTATTTCGGAAAAAGGGAGATAGCAGTAAGGTGGCGAGTACAACGGAAGTTGTGTAGGAAGAGGCGATTCGTTCAGGAGCCATCGTTCTTTTGCATAGTACTTCAGATATCTATAATCCTTGGTCAATTGCATCTTTTATAGATAATGATGGTGAGTATGATACTTACTGGGCAGACACAAGTGGAAACGGGCTTGTTAATTCCCTGATACGGCAGGGAAATACCACAGTCAAGAGTGCAATGGAAGATTTGCTTGCCGGCAGGACACTGACCACAGAATTAAATGAGCAGATTGTATTTAGGTATTGTAGGAAAATAAGTGATGCAGATTGCGCAGGATATTTCTTCGAGGTGAAATTGCTAAAGCAATTGTCAAAAAACGTAGGCGTAGCGGGCTACGGCGAGGCTTTTTGGCATGCATAATCGGAGAAATAGCCAAGTCAAGATGCGTCAATTATTTTTCTACAGTTCCTTAACCAGCTAGACGGAAGTACAGGCGCAGTATGGAGCTTACTGCTTGCAACGGGGTATCTAAAGGTGGTAAAGCTTGAGCGCGTCGGGGAGCGGCGGATTCTTCTGTGGCAGCAATGCAAACAAATATGATAGTCAGTATGATAAATGGCAGAGCCAGAAGCTTCAGCCACCAGTGCCTTATTTCAACAAATCCAGTTCCAGTCACATCTTTTATGCCGACAATTCTTTCTTCTTTGCTTGCTTTATAGTCATTTCCAGATTTGTAATAACAGCTTCCTTTGAAATATATTCTTTTTTCTGTCAGTGTGCAGAATCCTTTTTCCAGAGAGCCAGTGCGCAGAAAATTACTCATAAAGCCACTGCCAAGTGTTGCGATTTCTTTTTCAGCAGGGTCTGCAAACATATTCAGGACAGCATTGTTTGCGTTGTTGATTCGTTCTTCTCTTAGCTGTTCTTTCTGGCGTTCCATAGATTCCTGCATTTCCTGACTTTTCTGCTTCAGTTCACTGCTATACTCCGCAGTTTTGCTCACGATGGTATCGAAGGCATCTTTTGCCTTATTACCCGCATAATTCGCGATTTCTTTCATGTTAATTTCATTTCCGGATGTGACGGATGTGCCGCAGGAGGGGCAGACCTTTGCATTATCTGGCAGTTGTGTGCCACCTTATTTAAAATATCCGTTTGAACCGCTTAAAAATGGCAGACCTTTGCATCATCTGGCAGTTGTGTGCCACAGTTGCTACAAAACATAAGTGATTCTTCTTTGATTTTTATAAAAGTTTGATTACAGGGGTACTTAATCCCTGAACAGTATGTTAAAGATTATAATTCAATTGACATATATTTGCAATTTGCAATTCAGATTTTAGACTATTGTTTGTAACTCAATTAAATTACAATATTGAAATATAAGGAAGGAGAAACACAAGTGGTAGAAGATGAAGTAATCAGCAGGATAAGGTACTTTTTGGAGTTTAAGCACTGGAGCCTGTACAGGCTTGCAAAGGAGGCAGATATCCCATATGGAAGCCTTAGCAATATTTTTAACCGAAAGACAGTGCCGTCCATACCGACGCTTGACAGAATCTGCAAAGGGTTTGGCATCAGCCTGAGCGCGTTTTTTGAGTATGATAAGAACCCGATCAGGATTGAAAGTCTGTCGGATACGGAGCAGGACATTATCAATTCGTATCGGGTGCTGTCGGTAAAGGACAAAGAGTTGTTAAACGCATATCTGGATGGTCTTTGTAAGCGGTAGGAGCATTTGCCAGTTGTTATAGGTGGCAGATGCTTTTATTGTTTTTAGCACCCTTGCGGTATTTCCCTGATTCTGCCTTGGACTGCCGCAGGGGTAGCCCATATCTATTTTTCGCATAAAATCGCACACGTTCGCTTCTGTGCTGTCACAGGGGTATTCTTTTCTATGATATCCCCTGTCCAAAATCTTTCATTTCCATGTCTGGAAAATATGTTCCATTCCTTTTGTTAGTCCATTTTTAAAAACTCCATATCCGAATAAACCTTCTGTATTAAACCAATCTATTATTTTGGGGGAAAGGAGTTCAGGCATATGGGAGAAAAGTTACTGAAGGTTGGCGAGGCATCAAGGTATCTTGGCTGCAGATTACAGTATATGGGGTACTTGAGTTGGACGTAAAAGACATGATAACGTCGGAGTAGATATAGGGTTTATCTGAAAAGCTGAAAGGTATTATCAATATAAATCGTTGTTATCTAAGGAAATATACTGTTTGTGAAATCTGATAGGGGTATTTTACTAAATAAATTTAGTTTTCAAAAGACTTTGTTTGTTGTATAATGAGAATAGTAAAGGAAGGTGATATTTTGAGTACAACAGCTCAGATGCATCAACAGGATTTAGAGCGGTTGAAATCGCTCCGATATATGGACGATGACTTTATGGTGCGACAAGAAGTCGCAGTGTGGATTGCTTGAAAAGCTATTCTATCCATTTGGAATAACCCTACCATATTCTGCGGAAGGAGTAATCATTCTGTTGGAAAGCATATGGGACAACACACAAAACCAGACAGCCTAAAATCTGATAGAGTGTAAGGGTAAGAATGCCAAGGTAAGCGTAAAGCGAACTGTTTTTAAGAATCGTTACGTCGAATAAGCGAAATAAGGCTGACACGCTTAGACCAAAAGGTAAAGAGGTGGTTTGGAGGTATCATAAAGCCGTCAGACAAATGGACACAATTCCTCTCGGTTCAGTTGACAGTACCTAAAGCATTCACAATTATCTACATTGTGAAACTTGGTAAACCCTATGTGTTCCAGTAATGAGGTATTGAGTCCGTAAGGACAAGAAATGACACAGAGGGCAGAGGAAAGGGATAAAAAGCGAATGACAGGCTGTAATGGTCTGTATAGCGGTTCAAAATTTGCCGCAGTCTGAAAAGGCGCAGACTTATCCCATGGTGTTTTAAAGGAGATATAAAAGGCTGTTTTGACAACATAAGTCATGAATGGTTGATAGACAACATCCCTATGGATAAGTCGGTTCTGAAGCAATTCCTTAAATGCGGGTATGTATACGACGGAGAGCTGTATTCAAGCGAAGATGGAACACCGCAGGGCGGTGTCATATCGCCAATATTAGCTAACATGGCACTTGATGGGATACAGAATATGCTCGCGGAAAACTTTGATACAAGCCGAAAGGGCAATATATCGTCACGTGAACATAAGAAGCACAAGGTAAATTTCATAAGATACGCTGACGATTTCATCGTAACCGCGATAAATGAAGAAACAGCAACCCAAGCTAAACGGTGTATAAAAGAATATCTTGCACAAAGAGGGTTGCAGCTATCGGAGGAGAAGACATTAATAACAAATATAAATGAGGGATTTGACTTTCTCGGATGGAATTTCCGTAAATTCAAAGAAAAACTTATCATCAAACCATCAGGCAAGTCAATCAAAAGCCTTACAAATTCCCTCCATGAAACGATAATCCGAAAAGGAAGAGCCTTACCGCAGAAAATAGTGATTCACCAGCTAAATCAGAAGCTGACAGGTTGGGGGAACTACCACAAATCGGTATGTTCAAAAGTTACCTTTCAAAAAGTTGACAGAACAGTATTTATCTTGCTTTGGAAATGGGCATGCCATCGCCACCCTCGTAAAGGGAGAAGGTGGATAAAAGAAAAATACTGGCATACAAAAGGAAGTAGAAACTGGGTGTTCGCAACAGATGAAGCAGAATTAAGAGCATTATCATATATACCAATAGTCAGACACCCCAAACTAAAACTTTCCGAAAACCCGTACATAAATCAACAATACTTTATTGAAAGAAGCAGGAAAATACCGATTGAAGCGAAAACCATTGTTTAAATATGTACTGTCGCTCGAAAGAGTGATAAAACGCTTGAGCCGTATGACGGGAAACTGTTACGTACGGTTCTTAAAGGGGAAAGCGGCGGTAACACCGCTAACCTACTTGACACTGTCTGCCTTGCAGATAATTTTGAAGGAGTGGAACTAATACTGCGGATTGTATTGGGACGGCAGGACATAACAGTTAAATCAGTCAGGACACAGGAACCAATGAAGAACTTGCAGGGGCGTTCCGCTATTTTAGATGTTCATGCAGTTGACAGCACCAAGAAGGAATTTGACATAGAAATTCAGAGGAAAGACTCAGGAGCAGGCGCAAAAAGGGCGAGGCACAATAGCAGCTTATTAGATGCACATATATTAAAAACTGGTGATGATACAGAGGATATTCCCGACAGTTATGTTATTTTCATAACAGAGAATGATGTAATGCAGGGAAACCAGCCGATCTATTTGGTAGAGAGATATGTCACTATCGGGGAAAACAAGGTATTATTTGGTGATAGTTCGCATATCCTATATGTTAATGGAAAATATAGGGGTGATGATGAAATTGGTAAGTTAATGCATGATTTTTCGTGTACTAATCCTGAAGATATGAACTATGAGGCTCTTGCGAAAAAGGCAAGGTATTACAAGCAAGACGAGAAAGGAGTTGCGGCTATGTGTAAAATTATGGAAGATATGCGAAGAGAGGCGGCACAGCAGGCAGAACAAAATAAGGCAAAGAAAATGGCTATTCGTATGATTAAAGCAGGTAAAATGTCATTGGAAGATATAGCTGATTATACAGAGTTATCTCTTGATACAATTAAAGAATTGGAAAGTCAATCAATGCAGTTTGCATAATCAAATAAATAATTCAATATCAACGAAATAGTCTAAAGGCGCATGGAGCAGGAATGTAAACCATGCGTCTTTTCTGACAGGGGTAGCAAAATTTGAGGTTGTCCCTGTTTTTAACATTTTCCCCACAGACAGGTTCTTCTCATCTATAGTGGTACTTAAATTTCCAGTTATAATCCATTCTGTGTAATCGTATAAAAGTTCTTATTCTCTATAAGTTTCCACATAATATGAATAAAAATTTCCTGATTGAACAGGAAAACATAAGATAACTTCCTATAGGTAAAGTATGGCATTAGTTGGATATTTTACCATAGCATTGAAACCTCTGACAGTTCGTGGTGAAAGGGTAGGCAATACAATAAAAAGGAAAATTATGCGTGTCAGTGATTTTGACAGCCGGACACAGACATATACCATGTCAGCATACCTGATTGCACAGCTTGGCAAAAATTACGCAGATGGCAGGAACAAGGAAATTACGGGTGCGGAGCTTCTCGAACTGTCTTGGAGTGTTATTGAGGATATGCAGTCAGTATATGGGAGGCGGAGTGGTGGTGTTTTTGGAGGCAAATAATGAGGAAAAACTGCTGTCATTTTATTGGGACAATAAATTCCGGCAGTTTGACACCAGACTGACAGCATCAAAAGAAACAGATCCGCATGAGCTGGTACAGCTTTTAAGGCTGCTCTGATTAAAATTGAATAGCAACAGTAACTTTAGGTGCAGGTATAGAATATCAATATCCATGCACCTTTAAATTTTTGGGGATACCATCCTGTAATGATTCAGGACGGTATTTTTGCGCAGAAAAAGAAAGGAAAATAAAATATGACAGATACAAAACAGTCCACAGAGGAAAATGATGTAATAAAGCAGTTCATGGAGTTGATTAACCAGCAGAACATGGGGGAGCAGTCACAGGACTTCATGGAGCTTTTCCGGTTGCGGCAGGTATGCAGCTGCAGCTTGCTGTGATGGCGGACGAGTTACAGGGCGTCAGACAGCAGCTTGAACAGTTGCAGAAAAACCAGCCGAAGCCGTTTAAAGAGTTCCGATTTTCGGAAATCAAGAGGTAAAGAAGATAAACTTCAAGAATTCTGATTTTCGGAATATAGGAGAAGTAATGTTATATGAGTATTTTTATGCTCGATATCGTTTGACATCACTGCTTCCTGGCGATATAATCACAAGCAGCGTTAAATTTTAATTGTGAAAGATGTATTGTTTTAGCGTAAAAAATATTACGAGGTGCAGTATGTATAACATTGGAATATGTGATGATGGAGAGAACGTTTGTACATCTATTGAAAATATGCTTTTGCAATATGCACAAGAAAAGAATATTCAAGTTGATACATATATTTGGTATACAGGAGAAAGTTTAAGAAACTATCTGGCATCAGGCGGTTATCTGGATCTTCTTTTTCTGGATATAGAACTTTTTAAAATGACAGGTATTGAAGTCGGTACTTATATCAGAAACCAATTGGATAATATGGGATTGCAGATTGTATATATTTCGGGAAAAGCATCCTATGCACAGCAATTATTCAAAACACAGCCTTTGGATTTTCTGATTAAACCAATCTTGCAGGAACAGATTAATGAAGTTATGGGTATGGCACTCAAAATTGCAAAAAAGAGAAATGAAAGGTTTGAATTTCAACGGGGAAAAGATTACTATTACATTCCTATGGGAGATATTGTTTATCTTGAAAGCAAGGGGCGTAAGGTAAAGGTTGTAACCATGAAAGCCACATTTGAATTTTATGGCAAACTAAAAAATGTTGTGAAATGCCTGTCAGAGGATTTTATTGTGATACATCAGTCTTATATCATAAACAAAGAATATGTTTTCCGATACACATATGAGATGGTGGAATTGGTAGATGGCACGATATTGACAATCAGTCTGGCAAATCGAAAACTTGTGAGAGATGAACTTTTAAGGGAGGAATAGATATGCTTGATTTTATGATTTGTGCGCTGACCAATCTTTTTCGGATATTTCTGATTGGCAGATGTGCGTCAATCTTTTTGGGGGCAGACGTAGAAAAAAAGAAAAAACACATTGTCTATGGTTGTTTTTTTGTTATAAATACTGTGTTATTTTGGGAATTTCACACAGTATGGATTAATATGATATGTAATCTGATGGGAATCGGTGCAATCGTATGGTTGTATACGAAGTCCGTCAGGACAAATCTGTTTATAACCGGTACGATTTATTTGGTAAATTGCGGCTGTGATGTGGCAGCTACATCCTTATTTGTCAATTACCGGGATGAGGGAGCCTATAATCAGATTTATGCAGTCATATCGTTTTTTCTGATTTTCATGTGTGAGTTAGTGATAGAAAAAATGATTACAATTCATAAAGATGCCGAGGATGCTCAAAATATTTCGTTGGTGCTGATGCCCATATGCAGTAGTATAGTCATTATTCTGTTGATTTATACGGATACGTGTACAGGCATAGGGCTTACCATTGTGAGCATTGGGTTGTTGATTGCAAATTTTCTTATGCTGTATCTGTATAATTTATTGCTGCATTCTATTTCACAGCAATATGAGATGGAAATGCTGAAGACGCAGTTACAGGCATACGCAAACCAACTGAATGTTGTTTTGAGGGGAGAAGAAAAGATAAAAGCCTTACGGCATGATATAAAACACCATCTCAGCGAATTGATGCTGTTGGCGAATAAACATGACGTAGCAGAAATACAGAAGTATATTGATGAGATGAATTCATTTCTCAAGAATCCCAATGAGATTGTTTCATCTGGAAATCTGGAGATTGACAGCGTACTCAATTTTATGCTCCAAAAGGCTGAGAAGGAACTGAAAACTGTGGATATAAAAGTAATGCTGCCAGAAAAAGTCAGACATTCTTTTGATATCAATGTCATGTTGGGAAACCTGCTTGAAAATGCGATTAAGGCAGCCGGCAAGACGGAAAATAAATATCTGAGCGTTCATATTAAATTGAAAAGAGGGATTCTAAAGGTAAAAATTGAGAATAGTTTTGAATCCTCCTGTATCTTGCGCAAGGAACAGAATAGAAAGGATACGATCTTAAAGACAACGAAGCCTTTTACGGAACAGCATGGAATCGGATTGAAAAATGTGAAGAAGATTGTGGAGAAGTATAATGGTACAATGGCAGTCACGGCACAGAAGGGCATATTCTGCGTCAATCTGCTTCTGTATATGGCAAGAATGGAAAATGGGCTGTAAAGGCAAATAAAAATACTAAAAAATAATAGGAACAATAAGAGCATGGCTATATTCTGGTCATGCTCTTTCAATTTTTACAAAAATATATATTAATTATGACAAGAAACGGCACAGCGTTCATTTTCGTGATAAAGTCATTTTTCGGAACAAGGAAAAAGCGCTTTTCACTCGAAAGAGTAGTGTGAAAAATACTTCTAAGGCAGCAAAAGACCCTGCCCAATTCGCCATCCGGAAACATAACGAATGGTAGTGTGAAAAATACTTCTAAGGCAGCAAAAGACACTGCCTAAGAAGTATTAAGTTTCACACAGGAAAAACGCAAAGGACAGCGTTTTTCATTCCTATTTGAGCCGCCAAGGGCGGCATGGAGATTAATATGCAAAATAAGTCAAGATAAGTGGAGGTTAAGATGAAAAAGATTAAAAAAATGATAGAAACTGTAATAGGTATGGTGGTTCTTCTGGCATTATTAGGAGGATGTGCTCATACATCTCAAAGTGAAGAACAATCAAATATTGATTTTGAGAGTTTGAACACAGACACTCAAGTTGTTGAATCACAGGACGAAACAAATGTAGATTCCAGAGAAGAACAGGACACAGCAGTTTTCATAGATGAAAAGCTGGATGAAAATCTGTTCATCAGTGCAGAATTGAAAATGCCGGAAAATAGCCTTTATGAATATGCTGCGCAGTTAAAAAGATTTGACTATAATAAAGTGCAGGAAGCAATAGGGCAAAATGCGGAAGGAAACCTTGCTGTTGATGATGGGAGCGACGAATTTACGGGTGGCTCGCTTACCTATCAAAGAAACGATATGGCAAACCATTTGGACACCTATTGTTCCTATGCGGGGGAGATGGGATTGACAGATGACAGGGATTTGCCTTTTATGTCTCAGGCAGATGCTGTTGCAAGGATACAAAACATGGTAGGAATGTTTGGCGTGGGCGGAGAACTGGAAGCTCTTGATGTGGTTGCTATGGATTCCGTGGATTTTGAGAATGTGAAAAAGGCAATTATGGAAGATAGCGATTATCAGTTTTTGTCAGCAAAGGGATATGGAAGCGATACATTTGAACAAGATATGGAAGTATACAGAATCATTTTTCGAATGAATGTAAATGGGATTCCCGTATACCGAAATGAGCCAAATTTGAGACAAACGAGCGAGAGATTTCTAGCTTATCCGGCTGCTGTAACGGTGTTGTTATCAAATAATGGGATTGAAATGATAAGCATGATGGGAATGTTTGAGCCTTATGAGGAACATCAGAAGGAAGCGGTTATCATAGGTGAGGACGGCATCAAAGAAGCGATTATGAAAAAATTCGGCGATGTGATTTTGACAAGCGAGTTTAAGGCAAAAAATATCTGGATGGAGTATTTCCCACTTCTGAGGGAGGATTCCTTTACGGAGATGGATTTGATTCCGGTATGGTGCGTTGAATTTGAAGTAGATGGACAATCGGTTGAAGACAGCAGATATTCAATTCGGTTTAACGCAATCACAGGAGAGGAAATTTCGTGAAAAGAGTATTCATAAATGAATGGAAAAGGACAATAAATATAAGCGCTGTTATAGCAATTATTGGCGTTATGTTTTGCATTTGCTTTGATTCATGGAATGATTTGATAAGTGCAATGCAAAGCGGCAATAGCGTCTGGTGTGTATATTATTTTACGAGCAATTCCGCCTTCGGAGGAATGTGCAGAAAATATATATTGCCAGTTTTTGCGACACTTCCTTTTGCAGCCAGTTTTTGCGAGGAAAGAAAGAGCAGGGCGGTTGCTTATATTGTTTCCAGAGAGGGAATGCGAAGATATAGTGTTGTGAAATATATCGTAAATATCCTGATGGGCGGACTGGTTGTTGCATTTGGTACGGTTTTGCTGATCCTGTTTTTGCGTACGAGATTTCCAATGACAAGTGATTATTATGAAGCATCAGCTGCCGATACCACAGATTTATTCCATAAATGGCTGGCGGTTCATTCCCCGGTTCGTTACTGCATGACAGAGGCAGCGCTTGGATTTATGCGTGGAATGATATGGGCTGGAGTTTCCCTGTTTGCATCATTATATTTAACGGACAGATTAGTCATTACGATGTTTCCGTTTTTGGGGAGCTATGTGATTGTCAGGATAAGCCAGATGTTATCCATTGATGATAAATTACGGCTTGACCAGATATTGATAGGCAGAACCATGATTAAAGACAGTGGATACACAGTTATGATTGCTGCTATTGTTTCAGGTGTTTTGGTTTTTCTGATGGGATGTGTTTTTACGAGAAAGATGGCGAGAGGACTTAAAGATGGAATGTTTTATGAAAGCAAATAAGGTATCAAGATATAATATGAGAATATTATGGAAAAATGTCAGAATACCGTTTATCCTGATAATTGTTGTGTTGTATGTGATGGAAAGCCTTTCTGCAGTATTAACCTTCAGCCAGAGCGTGCATATAGATGCCACACCGTTTGCATTTGTGTTTTTAATCAATAATTACAGGATTCAGTTTGTTATAGCGGCGTGCGCAGTTATTTTGTTCTGTAATGCCCCGTTTGAGGATGAGTCCTATCAATATATGATTTTCAGAGCGGGAAAACTGTCATGGGGATTGGGGCAGATTTTTTATATTTTAAAAACATCAATTCTTTATACTGCTTGTCTGGCTGCTGCATCGATGATTCCTTTTCTTGGGCATATTACATGGTCAAACGAATGGGGCAAGATTTGGGGGACGTTGGGGAAAACAAATGCCGGAGCAGAGTTCGGCGTGGAATTGTCAGTATCTCAGAATATTATACGACAATATGAACCTGCCTATGCGCTGGTTATAAGTATCTTGCTGGAATTTTCCTGTATTCTGTGTATTGGACTGATTATCTATTTTGGAAATAAGATGACCGCTAAATCAATGGGGACATTCATTGGGGCGTTAATTGCTGTTTTGGATATATGTGTTTCAAATGACTGGCTGGACTGGGCATATGGGTTTTCGCCGGTAAGCCTGACGCAGCTGGAATTGTTTAATGGTTTTGCACCAAAATGGGGAATCAATCTGGCGTACGCAGAGAAATTTTTCATGATTGCAATCGTAAGCCTCAGTGTATTATGTGTGGCTGCAAATTATAAGGAAAAAGTAATCAGTAGAATCAGCAGGAGGCATATTTATGGAAGATAACTGTGAAATTTTTGTAGAAAATGTGACGAAAACGTTTGGCGATCAAGAGGTTTTAAAAACCGTATGCGTTAAATTTGAAATGGGGAAAATATATGGAATTGTAGGAAGAAATGGTTCCGGTAAAACGGTTCTGCTCAAATGTATCTGCGGCTTACTGTATCCCCAGGCAGGGACAGTGACAGTTGGCGGCAAGGTTGTTGGAAAAGATGTGGATTACCCGGAAAATGTAGGATTTATTATTGAAACACCGGGTTTTCTGCCAAGATATTCAGGGTTAAAAAATCTGAAATATTTAGCGTCTGTCAGGGGGAAGGTTAAGGAAGATGAAATACGAAAATACATGGAACTCGTGGGATTAAATCCTGATGACAAAAAACACGTTGGAAATTATTCGCTTGGCATGAAACAGCGTCTTGGAATTGCACAGGCATTAATGGAAAACCCGGACATTCTTATACTGGACGAGCCGATGAACGCACTTGATAATAATGGCGTTGAAGAAATGAGGACAGTTTTGCTGAAGATGAAAGAACAGGGCAAACTGATTATTATTGCGAGTCATGTTCGTGATGATATTGATATTCTGTGTGACGAAGTGTACGGAATAGATGCGGGGATTATGAAGAAAATACGTTAATTTGAATTACACACTGGAGTGAATTATAGTAGAATTAAAAGACATAAGCATAAAACAAAATACGAAACATCGATATCGGCGGAGTATCACCCAGATTAAGGTATATCGCATTGAAATATAAAACCTCGACGTGGTACACCTTTTTTTAATAGTCGAATTACAGAGAAGCGGAATAGGTATCAGGCAATCATATTTTTATAGGGGAGGACTACAAACTATATGTGAATACTCTTTCCCAGGACGAGTTAAAAACCCTGCGTGAAATATACGGGCAGGCAGAGGGAGCACAAAAGAAAATTCTGTTGCAGATCACCGGAATCCGTAAACATCGCTTTGAATAAATGAGGCACGTTGTTTTGCCTCCGTTGATCGTGCCGTTTTGGTGTTGTACTTTGAAAATCATATACATTAGGGATCCGCAAACAGACCACAGTGCATACACCTGTACTTTATCAGCTTATTCAGTTGTTGATGATACCTTTATTATACAGGATATGGTACTGAAATGCATTAAAAAATACAATATTAGGCATAACCCATTGGGTTAAATACTTGAAATATGCAAATGTCCAACAAAGCAGCATAAGTACTGGCTTTGAAATTGGAAATGCGAGGCTGGGTTCACGGATTCAAGTTATTATGATAAGGATGAGGGAAGGATTATTAAGCTCTGACATACAAAGACATATAACAATAAATGGAAAGGCTGGTTTGTTTTCATTCCGGCTTTTCTGTTTATGTGTTTTGGTGGTAAAAATGACGTTCGCTAGAAGTCGTACTCTATATTTTCCGGTGTTTATTTAAGGATAATATTCCATTGTCAGAACTTGTTTTACGCATTATTACAGGAAAAAAGGATTTGATTATTACAGACTGTGAAACACAAAAGGACATGAAACGGCTGGGAGGAGCACGGTCAGTTTGTTTGGATGCGTATGGAACAGACTCAGACAGAAAAAAGTACGATTTGGAAATACAGAGGGCTGACAAAGGAGATGAACCACATAGAGCAAGGTATCATTCCAGTGTACTTGATATCGAAAACCTGCATTCCGGTCAGGAGTTTAAGGAATTACCGGATACATACACGATTTTTATTACGGAGGAAGATTTTTTCGGTATAGGAAAACCGGTCTACCCGATTGAACGGATGAATCTTGCAGCAGGGAATTTCTTTGAAGATGGGGAACACATTCTATATGTGAATGTTGAATACAAGGGAGAATCCGATATTGGCAGACTGATGCATGACTTCAACTGTACAAGAGCAGATGATATGAATTTCGAACTGATGGCAGAACGGACACAGTATCTGAAAGAAAATCCGAAAGCCAGATTTGGTAATCCAAAAGAAGTGCTGGATAACAGTGTATTTGCATCAGATGTTGAAGTAAAAAAACAGGGGAAGATGAATTGGAAATTGAATTTGAATTAGAGAATGTCGGGCTCTGTACGTTTGCTGTCAGTAAAGGAGAGGAATTTGTTCTGCCAAATGAAGTTTTTGTGGATTCCAGCAAAATTGAATGGACGGCACCGACTGCAACTGAGGAATATATTTTTCCTTATATGAGAGTTAATGAAACTGGAGATATGTTTATGAAAGACTGGACATATAATAGATACTGCTTTGCTATTTATGGAAAGTCGCCGCAGGAAACAAGTTATAGAGATACGGCTGGAAAGGTTGCGTTAGAAATTATATCCAATTTGGAGGAAGCGGAATAATTGTGCAATTAGATTTTCTTAGAAATCATGGAATATTTATAGAATTCTTCTGTATATCCCAAATTATCGGGAAAGAAATTAGTCCAATTAGATTTTGAGGGGATGTAATGAAACAGATGGCAGCGCCTGTGTCGCTTTTACATGGGCGCTGGTTGCTATACATTATACTGTGAAACCGATGATCCGTTATGTAGTAGATTTCATAAATAATGCAGGAAGATTTGGAAAATACGCAACTTTGACACATCTATTTGTTACAATAAATATATTGGAGGTTTTGGGATGAATGTTTTGGTTGTAGAAGACGATGAATCTATTGCAAATTTGATAAGGATAAATTTGGTGGCTGAAGGGTATAAATGCGTCTGTGCCTATGATGGGAAGACAGGAGCAGATTATATTGAGAAAGGCGGCTTAGACCTGATCCTGCTGGATATTATGCTGCCGGAGATTGATGGGTATGAACTGTTAGAATATATCAAACCTTTTGGGACGCCTGTGATTTTTATGACAGCCAAGGGTGCAGTAAATGACCGTATCCGTGGATTGAAGTTGGGGGCGGATGACTATATCGTAAAACCATTCCAGATAGGGGAGCTGCTCGCCCGTGTAGAGGCGCTGCTTCGGAGGTATGGGAAGATCAATAAAAGGCTGTCCTTTGAAGATGTGGAGATCGACATGGTATCGAGGACGGTCACGAAATCAGGGAAAATGGTGGAACTGACATTCAAGGAATTTGACCTGCTGGTGGAGTTGGTGCAGGACAAAGGAGTTGCCCTATACCGTGACAGACTGTATGAAAAGATATGGGGAGAGATGTTCATGGGGGATACCCGTACACTGGATTCCCATATCCAGAGGCTTCGAAGGAAGCTGAACTGGGAGAAACAGATTAAGACCGTATTCCGTGTGGGATACCGGCTGGAGGAAAGTCCATGAAATTCCTGTTGACGAAGGTGCTGACAGGTTCCGTTAAAAAGATGGGAAAGACGGCAAGGAGGATTGCAAAGGGAAATTACTCTGAAAGGATCAGCACGGTGGGGAAGGATGAAATCAACAGCACGGGGTAGGGCTGGGGATGGCTTTGGTATCAAAAATTGTGAAGATACACAGGGCGGAGATGAAGGTAGAAAACGATGGGAAGATGGGTACTATGATTAGCATTAAATTCCTGCTGCATAAAGGAGGCTTGGATGAAGAAAACATATAAATATACGTTCCTCACCATGTTCCTTGCATTGGTCTTTATCTTTGGCAGCATGGCGGGCATGAACTTTATACTGTATATAAGGGAAGACAGGCTTTTGTCGGAAAGCGGGATGGTGGTGGTAGAATCGCCAGTTCGTGCGTGGCAGGAGTGGGGAGATAAAACGGAGAAAGATGAAGATGGAGAAAAATATTCCCTTTCAGTGGTGCAGGTGAAAGATGCATCTCATTCATGCAAATATTTTCCAGATTATTTTGGAGGTAAAAGTTGACAGTATTCTTTAAAACCTTTATAATTAAACCGTGAGTTCAATTATAAGGAGGCAGACAATGGCACGGAGAAAAAAAGAGCCGAAAAGTGTACACCGGGAAAAAATTGCT
>VSNQ01000107.1 GCA_009774395.1 Lachnospiraceae bacterium | reverse complement strand
CGGCGAGGCTTTTTCTCCTGCAAGATTGGAGAAATAGACAAGCAAGATGTGTCACTTATTTTTCTACAGTTCCTTAGGGGAATGAAATATGACAAAGATAAATAATATAAAAAAGCCCGAACTTTTGGTGCCGGCAAGTAGTTTGGAGGTTCTGAAAACAGCCGTTACATTCGGCGCGGATGCGGTTTATATCGGCGGCGAAGCATTTGGGCTGCGGGCAAAAGCAAAGAATTTCTCATTGGAGGATATGGCCAAGGGCATTGCATTTGCGCATAAACGTGGTGTTAAGATTTATGTAACAGCAAATATTCTGGCGCATAATAGTGATTTAGATGGTGCTAAAACATATTTTCAAGAATTAAAAAGGCTTAAACCAGATGCATTGATTATCTCCGATCCTGGTATGTTTTTGCTTGCCAAAGAGATTTGTCCAGAATTGGAAATTCATATTTCTACACAGGCAAATAATACAAATTATCAAACGTATTTATTCTGGTGGCAGCAGGGGGCAAAGCGTGTAGTGTCGGCACGAGAACTTTCCCTTGCAGAAATCCGCGAGATTCGGGAACATATACCAGACGAGATGGAGATAGAAAGTTTTATTCACGGCGCAATGTGTATTTCCTATTCAGGGCGCTGTCTGCTTTCCAATTATTTCACAGGGCGGGATGCAAACCAAGGGGCATGTACACATCCGTGTCGTTGGAAATATGCGGTAGTTGAGGAGAAGCGCCCAGGCGAATATTTACCAGTTTATGAAAATGAGCGTGGAACATTTCTGTTTAATTCCAAGGATTTATGTATGATTGAGCATATTCCGGAACTTGTGGAAGCAGGGATTGACAGCCTGAAAATCGAGGGCAGAATGAAAACGGCGTTGTATGTGGCATGTGTGGCGCGCACATACCGGAAGGCGATCGACGACTATTTTATTTCCAAAGAACAGTATTTGGCAAATATGGCATGGTATCAGGCGGAGATAGGTAAATGCACTTACCGTCAATTTACAACAGGGTTTTATTTCGAAAAGCCAAACGAAAATACACAGATTTATGACAGCAGTACCTATGTGAATGAGGCGGTTTACTTAGGGACAGTCGATTCTGTTGACGAGCGGGGATTTGCGCGGTTTGAACAGAAAAATAAATTCTGTGTGGGCGATCAGATAGAATTGATGAAACCAGATGGTAGAAATTGTGCAGTTACCGTGCGTTCTTTGTATACGGTGGAGGGAGAAGCTGTAGCAAGCTGTCCGCACGCAAAACAGATATTGTATGCAGAATTTTCGGAAAAAGCGGAGGCAGGTGATATCCTTCGCGTTACAATTCCTAAGTGTTGAAAAGACTGACGTTAAGTATAACTATATGCACACAGCCGCACATAGGAATACTGCTGCTTTGCGTCGTGCGGCTGTGCAGTGTATATTGTTAAAACGCACAAGAAATAGGCTTTCCTGTAAAATTTTTCTATGCAAAATGCAGAAAACGGCTTGGACAAGCTAAAAATTGCAAGAAAGCCTTGATTTTTTTTTCAAGATATATTATCTTATAAAAAGCAAAGGCGATAATAAGCGTCTTTAAATATAAATAATTGTGTCGTGAACAAAGGTGTTCCAAAAAGAATATATCTTTTTTTGGGGCATTTTTTTATGCACAGCGCGACGAGCAGGAGAGAAGGATGTTTTTCTTACTCGACTGTAAGCGCATTTTGCTGGCGGCAAGCGCATAGGCTGCGCAGAAATGAGGTAAAAATGGGAGAAGCATTAAACGTAGAAAAAATCTTTGGTGAGAAGGTATTTACGGTAGCGAAAATGAAAGAACGCCTGACAAAAAAGGTGTTTCAGGAAGTAATGAGAGTTATGGATCAGGGTGGAGAACTTTCCATGACGACAGCAGATGTTGTGGCAAAGGCAATGAAAGACTGGGCAGTTGAGAACGGCGCAACACATTATACACACTGGTTTCAGCCGTTAACAGGAATTACGGCGGAAAAGCACGATTCTTTTATTTCGCATCCGGATGGGGATGGAAAGATGCTTATGGAGTTTTCCGGCAAAGAATTGATTAAGGGTGAGCCAGACGCTTCTTCTTTCCCGTCAGGCGGTCTGCGCGCAACATTTGAGGCGAGAGGCTATACCGCATGGGATATTACATCACCAGCATTTTTAAAGGAATCTGGCTGTGGCACAATTCTTTGTATTCCGACAGCATTTTGTTCTTACACTGGGGAAGCGCTAGATAAAAAAACGCCGCTGCTGCGTTCGATGGAAGCGTTAAGTCAGCAGGCACTTCGTATTGTGAAGCTGTTTGGCAACGATAAAGCAACAAAAGTAACAGCTTCTGTAGGTCCTGAACAAGAATATTTCTTAGTGGATAAAGATTTGTATATGCAGAGAAAAGATTTAATGTTTGCGGGACGGACATTGTTTGGTGCACCAGCTCCAAAAGGGCAGGAGATGGAAGATCACTATTTCGGTGTAATTAAAGAGCGCGTTGGCGCATATATGAAGGATTTAAACGAGGAATTGTGGAAATTAGGCGTGACGGCAAAAACGCAGCATAATGAGGTGGCTCCGGCACAGCATGAATTGGCACCAATATATGAAACGGCAAATATTGCGGTGGATCACAACCAGTTGGTAATGGAAGCAATGAAGAAAGTTGCTTACAAACATGATTTGCGCTGCCTGCTGCATGAAAAGCCCTATGCAGGTGTAAATGGTTCTGGCAAACATAACAATTGGTCAATTACAACGGATGATGGTGTGAACCTTCTCGATCCTGGAGATACGCCGAACAAGAATATCCAATTTCTACTTGTGCTTGCCTGCATAATGAAAGCGGTTGACATTCATGCAGATTTGCTGCGTCAGTCTGCGGCGGATGTAGGAAACGATCACAGACTTGGTGCAAATGAAGCACCGCCGGCAATTATTTCTATATTCTTAGGCGATCAGTTAGAGGACGTAGTGCGTCAGCTTGTTGAAACAGGCGATGCTAAGAGAGTGCTTGAGGGTGGAAAGCTGGAAACAGGCGTTTCAACGCTTCCAGATTTTGAGAAGGATGCAACGGATCGAAATAGAACATCGCCGTTTGCTTTTACTGGCAATAAATTTGAGTTTCGTATGGTGGGTTCTGCAGATTCTATTGCAAGTCCCAACACAACACTGAATGCGATTGTGGCAGAGGCGTTCTGCGAGGCAGCGGATATTTTGGAAAAAGCACAAGATTTTGATTTAGCAGTACATGATTTAATTAAGGAATATATGACAAAACATCAGAGAATCGTGTTTAACGGTGACGGTTATTCTGAGGAATGGGTTGCAGAGGCAAAGAGAAGGGGACTGCCCAATATTAAATCAATGATTGAAGCAGCATCGACAATTACAACGGATAAGGCAGTTGCGCTGTTTGAAAAGTTCGGTATCTTTACAAGGGTTGAACTGGAATCGCGCGAAGAGATTATCTATGAAACATATGCTAAGACCATTAATATTGAAGCGCTTACCATGATTGATATGGCGAGCAAGGATATCCTTCCAGCAGTTGCCGCTTACACAGGCGAACTTGCCAATACGGTAATTGCGGTTAAGGAAGCAGGTGCAGGTGCAGTCGCGCAGATGGAAGTGCTTAGCGAAGTAGATACATTGCTTACAGAGGCAAAACAGGCATTGAGTAAATTAATTGCAGAGGAAGGAAAGGCAGCAGCGATAACAGATGTTAAGAAACAGGCCTTTTATTATAAAGAATCTGTGAAAACGGCTATGGAAGCGTTGCGTGCACCAGTAGATAAACTTGAAATGCTGGTAGACAGTAATATCTGGCCGATTCCTACTTATGGCGAGTTAATGTTTGAAGTATAGTTTGTAAAATATAAAGGATAAGTTTTGAAGCGGGATATAGATGGAATATCCCGCTATTTATGCATAGATTTTTTATTTCCACAAAAGCCCTTGATTTTGAAAATTACTTCCTTTATAATAGAAATGGTTGTCTTTATATCAGGATCTGTTGATAAAGGAGTAAGGAAAATGACTATAGAAGAACATTGTGTAGCAGTTGAGCAGAATTTGAAACGCTTATGCGGAGAGCGGGGTGATTTGCTTGAAAAATAAAGTAACACGTTTTCTGGTAACAAGTTTAGTTACATTAATGCTCCTATGCCTTGTGATTTTTTCCATAATGGTTATTCATATGGATAAGAAAAATTTTGAAACGCTGAGTGAAATAGGTACACAGTATATGTCTGGCATGAGTGAACGTGTCCGAATGCATTTTGAAACAACCTGTTTAGATCGTTTGACCCAGGTGGAAGTTATGGTAAATACCATTTCGGAAGAAGATTTTACGGATATTGTGGGATTAAAGGAAGAATTGGAATATATTGCTTCTGCAAGGGGATTTGACCATTTAGCTTTTTTTTCTAATGAAGGCATATTTGAAATGGTATATGGAGATATGATAAAGGTAGTTGATCCAGAGCCGTTTTTGGATTCTCTAAGAAAGGGAGAGAAAAAAATTGCAGTAGGGGAAGGTGCTGATGGAGCAGGATTGGTATTATTAGGCATTCCTTGTACATATCCCATGGAAAATAGAGAGGATTGTATTGCGCTTGTTGCGTCGATTCCAGTAAGCTTTGTCAGTGATATGTTGTCGCTGGATAAGGAAGATGCATTGACATATGCCCATATTATCCGTAGGGATGGCAGTTATGTAATTCGTGGCGGAAAGACTTATTTTGATAGTTATTTTGAGCATATTAGAAATGATTGCGGAGCACATGCAAAAGGGTATATTGACCGATTGTCGGATGCAATGGCAGTTCGAGAAGATTTCGGCATGATTATGGAGAGTAGTGATGGGCGGCGGAATATGTATTGCAATGCGCTTCCATTTTCAGAGTGGTTTTTAATTACAATTATGCCATATGGTATGCTGGATGAAACCATAAACAATCTTAGCAATCAGTGGTTAGGCATGGCGATATTAAGCTGCGCTGTGATTATTGTTGCATTAATTTTGATTTTTATAAAATATTTCCAGATGACAAAGCAGCAGATGCAGGCATTGAACAAGGCACGTGAGGAAGCGATTGAAGCCAATAAGGCAAAGAGCGAGTTTCTCTCCAATATGAGTCATGATATCCGAACGCCGATGAATGCCATAGTGGGAATGACTGCGATTGCGACTGCGAACATTGACAATCAGCAGCAGGTACAAAACTGTTTGAAAAAGATAAGCCTGTCGAGCAAGCATTTGCTTGGATTAATTAATGACGTATTGGATATGTCAAAGATTGAGAGCGGAAAGATGACGCTGAATATGGATCAGATTTCCCTTAAGGAAGTGATGGAGAGCATTGTCAGTATTGTACAGCCGCAGATTCGTGCAAAGAAACAATCGTTTGATGTGTTAATACATGATATCATTGAGGAAAATGTATACTGCGACAGTGTTCGTTTAAACCAAGTATTATTGAATTTCCTTTCCAATGCAATAAAGTTTACGCCGGACGGCGGAACAATTCATGTGGCGCTGCATGAGGAGGAATCGCCCAAGGGAGATGAATTTGTGCGTACACATATTCATGTTCGGGATGATGGAATTGGTATGACCCCAGAATTCCAGGAGAAAATCTTTGAATCGTTTACAAGAGAAGACAGTATGCGAGTACGCAAAACAGAAGGTACAGGACTTGGCATGGCGATTACAAAGTATATTGTAGATGCAATGGAAGGTACAATTGAAATCCACAGTGAAATAGGTAAAGGAACGGAGTTTCATGTTGTTCTTGATTTGGAACGTGCGGAAGTGCAAGAGGAGGATATGGTGCTTCCAAACTGGAATATGTTGTTGGTAGATGATGATCAGGTGCTTTGTGAAGCTACGGTGCAGTCATTAAAGTCAATTGGCGTAAATGCACAGTGGGCGCTTGATGGTGAAACGGCGATAGAAATGATCGAGAAATGTAATAAAATGCATGATGATTTTCAAATTATTTTGTTAGATTGGAAGTTGCCGGGAATCAGTGGTATTCAGACAGCACGCCAGATTCGTGAGAAAAAAGGCGGCGATATTCCGATTCTTTTGATTTCTGCCTATGATTGGAGTGAGATAGAAGAAGAGGCGCGGGCAGCAGGAATTACAGGGTTTATTTCTAAACCTCTGTTTAAGTCCACTTTATTCTATGGACTGCGCCCGTATGCCGGTGAAACGAAATTAGAAGCGGCATCTGAGTCAGAAAAAGAGATTGATTTTAATGGAAAACATATTTTGTTAGCTGAAGATAATGACTTAAATTGGGAGATTGCGTCGGAACTGCTCTCAGAACTTGGTTTGATACTGGATTGGGCAGAGAACGGACAAGTTTGTGTAGAGAAATTTGAACAGTCAGAAGTTGGTTTTTATGATGCGGTGCTGATGGATTTGCGTATGCCTGTGATGAACGGCTATGAAGCGACAATGGCAATTCGTGCTTCCAGCCGTGCTGACGCGAATATTCCAATTATTGCAATGACGGCGGATGCGTTTTCGGAGGATATAAAGAAATGTCTTGACTGTGGGATGAATGCGCACGTTTCTAAGCCGATTGATATTAAAGAGGTTTCACGCCTGCTGGAACGGCATATGAAGGGCTAGCAAATAAATCGAAAAATATTGTTTATAAAGGTTATGGAATCATAAAAATGGAAATATAACATATATAGGAGCGCGAAGAAGGTCAATCTGCATCTGTGCGGACTGACCTATTTGCGTGTTTGGTGAGGTTTCAATGGCAAAATTATATTATTACTATGGCGCAATGAACAGTTCCAAGACTGCGAATGCATTGATGACACATTTTAATTATGAGGAGGTTGGACAGAAAGCACTGCTGTGCAAGACAGAAGCAGATACAAGGGACGGCGCACGTAAAATTCGTTCGCGTATAGGGCTGGAAATGGAGTGTGTGCTTCTGACAGAGCTCGAACAAATGACAGATGAGGAAATTAAGGCGTACAACTGTATTATTGTGGATGAAGTGCAGTTTGCCACAAAAGAGCAGATTGATTTTTTGTCGGATATTGTAGATTTTCTGGAAGTTCCAGTCGTTTGTTATGGATTGCGTGCAGATTTTCAGAATCATTTATTTGAAGGAAGCGAACGGCTGATAGCGATTGCGGACAGTATTCATGAAATAAAGACCGTCTGCTGGTGTGGGAAAAAAGCAACATGCAATGCGCGGTACAATGCGGAGGGGATTATCCGCGATGGCGAACAAGTAGTGTTGGGTGCAAATGATAGTTATGTAGCACTTTGCAGGAAACATTTTAAACAGGGAATGCTGGAGCCTGATAAAGTATACTAAGCGTCGAAAAGACTGACGCTAAGCATAACAATATGCACGCAGCCGCACAAAGGAAAATTGCCGCACGGCAAATCTTTTTGCCGTGCAGCATAACAAAACAGTATGACAAAAATGGATATCAATACACATATGTGTAAAGACAATTAAAGAGTGGAATCAGTATAAAAAACAGGAAAGGGTATATCCATATGGAGATTTTTGTACAGTTATTATTGTTGGCAGCGGGGTTTGCGCTGTTGGTAAAAGGAGCAGATTGGTTTGTGGATGGTGCTTCTAAAATTGCGGATAAATTCGGAATTCCGCATTTAGTAATTGGGCTTACCATTGTTGCGTTTGGCACAAGTGCACCAGAAGCGGCAGTCAGCATTAGTGCGGCGGCAAAGGGGAGTGTTGACCTTGCAATTAGCAATGTGCTGGGAAGCAATATTATGAATGTACTGCTAATTCTTGGGCTGGCGTCGATAATTTATCCGTTAGCAGTGAAAGCGTCATGTATTCATTTTGATATTCCTATTGTGTCAGGGATATCTGTGCTGTTGTTGGTATTTGGACTGGGGGATGGCATTATCGGAAGAGTAGAGGGAATAATTTTCTGGGTGCTGTTGTTGTGCTATATTATTTATATGATTCGCATGACACAAAAAGGTCAAGCACAGATGGAAGAAACGCCAGAAGCGTCGACAGAAGATAAGATCTGGAAGCTGCTGTTGTTAGTAGTGGTTGGTGGTGCAATGATTGTAATTGGTTCGGATGTTACAGTAGATGCTGCAACGGCAATTGCGTATGCGTTTGGTATGACAGAGCGTTTAATCGGCCTGACAATTGTCGCATTTGGAACATCGCTTCCAGAACTTGTTACTTCTTGTATTGCTGCAAAAAAGAAAGAAACCGATATTGCAGTAGGAAATATTGTAGGTTCGAATTTATTTAATATTTTATTTGTTTTAGGCACTACAGCGATAATTACACCAGTGGCGTATACATCCGCATTTATTTTCGACAATATTGTTGCAATTGCGGTAATGGTGCTTTTGTGGCTGTTTACAGTGCGGGGCAAAAGGTTAAGCCGCTTCGGCGGGGGTGTTATGCTGCTGTTGTATGCCGCATATTTTGCAAACTTGGTATGGGGAATTGTTCCCTAAAATTTTTGCTGGCTCATTGCGGAATTATGATATGCAGGATTTAGCGTGACATCTTGGTCAAACCATTCCGGCGGGATAAAGGCGTCTGCCATTTCCTGACTGTTAAACTCGATTTCAGCCATAATCAGAGGCGCAAAAGGGGGATCGAAGATGTCAAGTTCAATGGTAAGCTGCGGCGCAGGAAACGGAAGATAACGTTCTTGGTCAAACTGCGGATTTTCAAGGGGGATGCGGTAGCGTTTTTTTGTGATAATATTGCCATCAGCTTTGGCAAGCAGGTGCTGGTATGAGGTTTTGTCCAAGGGAAGATTGTATTCCTCATGCGCCATCATGCCAGCACCTTTGTATGTGAGTGTGTATTTATCGCCGGACTGGCGGACTCTTACGACAGGGGCAATATTAAGATAAGCCTGCTCAATGGTTTGGCAAGGATAGGTTTCTAGGTCTGCTGGCAGGGATTTCAAGGTGAATTTGCGCTCAATTTCTATATGTTCCATTTTTGTACTCCTTTCTGGTTTGGGCAACAGTAAGTGCTATGTCTTGTGTAAACAGAATTCGTATTTCTTAGATTCTCTAAATTTCTCAATTTATAAGTTTCAAAATTTCACTAATTATGTTAAAATAATTTTATTATAATTGCAAGATATATTTTGAAGAATATAGTATGAAAAATGGAGGATTAGAGAATGAGTATTGAAACAACGCAAAGAGTCGGCATTTTTTTTGCAGCGGGTTTTGAGGAGATTGAGGCGCTGACAGTAGTAGATTTATTAAGACGTGCAGGAATTGAGGCGCTTTGTGTATCCATTGACAATGAAAAGCAAGTGACGGGCAGTCATAATATTACGGTTTTAATGGATACAGGAATTGATGCGCTTGATTTTGACAGTTTGGATATGATAGTATGTCCGGGAGGAATGCCAGGAACAAAACGATTGGAAGCCTGCACTAAGCTGACAGACAAAATAAAAGAATTTTATAATGATGGCAAGAGGATTGCCGCAATCTGTGCCGCACCGATGATATTTGGGCATATGGGGCTGCTGGAAGGAAAACCGGCGTGTATTTACCCAGGTATGGAAGCGGAGTTAAAAGGTGCGAATGTTGTCTATGACAATGTTGTAAGAGTGGAAAATGTAATTACCAGCCGTGGCATGGGAACAGCGATTGCGTTTGGACTTCAGATTGTAGCGGAACTTCTTGGCGAGAGTGCAGCGCAGGAATTAGCGAATAAGATTGTATATCAATAGACTGTCCGCAAGCTGCCTGCTTACGGGTTTGGGTATCAGAAGTGTCAATATAGGGAGGAGAACGTATGACAGCATTGAGGAAAGAAGATGTTGATACAAAGGAAGGTTATACGGTTGAGGATATTTATGCCCTGCCGGAGGGAGAGCGTGCGGAACTGATTAATGGGCAGATTTATTATATGGCGCCGCCAAGCAGAAGCCACCAGCGGGTTTGTGGGAAATTATATCAAACAATAGTTAATTATATTGAGGCGAATAAGGGTAACTGTGAGGTTTATGTTGCGCCGTTTGCTGTGTTTTTAAATAATGACGACAGCAATTATGTCGAACCTGATATTTCTGTAATCTGTGATACTTCCAAGCTGGATGAGAAGGGCTGTCACGGTGCGCCGGATTGGATTATCGAGGTGGTGTCCCCAAGAAATAAACAGATGGATTATCTTATAAAGCTTTTGAAATACAGCAACGCAGATGTGCGTGAATATTGGATTGTAGACCCATCGAGAGAACTGGTTACTGTATATGGATTTGAAAAGGAAACAACGGAACAGTATTCTTTCGGAGAGAATATTCCAGTAGGCATTTATGAGGGGTTTTCGATTCAGGTGATGTAGAATCAAAAATGATATATTGACAAATGTTAAGATAAAATTTATAGATCTTAGACTTCGTTTTTATAATTATGGGATTTATGCACAACTATTTTGACAATGGAGAAGGATAATGCTATAATAAAACAAAATGTGTACATTGAAATAATATATGTTTATTATATGATATTAGGGAAATTTAGTAAGAAGGTTTTGAAATGGTAATTACAGAACAGGAGTTTGAACGGATAACAAAATACATTAAGAAAAAGGCAGGTATTAACCTTACAGAGAAAAAAGTGCTGATTCAAGGGCGGCTGGGGAATTATCTGCAAAGAAACGGCTATCATTCCTATAATGAATTTATGGATTTGGTAGAGAAATATCCTACAGGCAAAGAAGCAAACCATTTAATGAATGCTCTTACCACAAATCATACTTTTTTCTGGCGGGAATATGAGCAGTTTTTATATTTAAGAGAACAAGTGATGCCAAAGCTAAAACAAAAAACAAGGGATTGGAGGATTTGGTGTGCAGCGTCTTCCACAGGAGAGGAACCGTATACGCTTGCGATGCTTTGTATGGATTTCCTAGGAATGGAGCATTCCAATTGGGATACCAAAATCTTAGCGACAGATATTGATACAAACGTTCTTGAGAAGGCGCAGCGCGGCGTATATACAAAGGAATCCGTCGAACAGCTTCCACAGCAGTATGTGCGCAGATTTTTCAAAAGTATCAGTCCTACCCAATATAGAGTAAAGGATGAATTAAAGAAAGAAGTGATATTTAGGCAGTTTAACTTAATGAATCAGCTGCCATTCCGTAAACCACTTCATGTTGTCTTTATTCGAAATGTTATGATCTATTTCGAGGATGCAACCAAGGAGCGGCTGCTCAATAATATTTATGATAAAATGGAGCCCGGCGGATACTTGTTTATTGGTTCTACGGAGTCTATTGGACAGACCAATACAAGATTTCGTTATATTCAGCCTTCAATATATAGAAAATAAACGAGGAAACAGAGTATGAGAAAATTGAAGCTGTTGGTAGTGACGGGAAGTTTTGAGTTAGGCTGTGCTTTAAGGAAAGTTCTGGAAACAGATAACAGTTTAGTGCTTGTAGCGGAAGCGCGGGATGCCTATTCTGCGCGAGATAAAATTATAAAATATGAGCCAGATGTTATGCTTTTGGGCAATGATCTTCCGCGTATGTCTGGTGTAACATTTTTGGAACGACTGATACCACAGTATCATATTCCCGCTGTGATGCTTGCTGATTCCCGTTATAAAGATAAGGCGTATGACGCGGGGGCAGCAGATTTTGTAGCATTTAATGAGCATGAAACAAATGGTGGAAGTTTAATAGAACGGCTGGTTTATGATAATATTGGATATCGGATAAAGAAAGCGGTGTATCCCAATTTGGATATGCTAACCGGAATGGCTTCACATCATGTACATGAATTCCAGTCCGCAGATGCTGCTTATTCTCGGAATATTATTGCAATCGGTGCTTCTACTGGAGGGACGGAAGCGCTTGTCACAGTAATGCAAGGGATACACAAGGATGCACCAGGCATTGTAATTGTGCAGCATATGCCAGAAGGGTATACGCAGATGTATGCCAAACGTCTTGATAACGAATGCGATGTATCTGTTAAGGAGGCAAAGACCGGAGATATTGTTCAGCGCGGACAGGTGCTTTTAGCACCCGGAGATAAACAAATGCGTATTGTTAAAATAAATCATCAGTATCAGGTAGAGTGTCATGTGGGACCAAAAGTAAGCGGGCACTGTCCTTCGGTTGATGTATTGTTCGAGTCCGTTGCAAGGGTTGCCGGAAAAGATGCAATCGGCGTACTCCTGACAGGCATGGGTAGAGATGGCGCGCAAGGACTTCTGGAAATGAGAAAAGCAGGAGCATATACAATTGGTCAAGATGAGAAATCTTGTATTGTTTATGGGATGCCCAAAGCGGCCTTTGATATCGGAGCTGTTACAGTACAAGTACCGTTAGAGCAGATTTCACAAAAAATTTATTATGAACTTGATAAAAAGTATTGAAAAAGGTTGCAAAATATAGTATTTGTATATAAGTTTAAGAACATATTAATCTAAGAACTAATTAATTTATTAAATAAATTGATTTAATATTATTAAATTATGAACTTTAGAAAGAGGAGGAGCAGCAATGAGAATTTTAATTGCAGAGGATGATTTTGCCAGCAGAAAGGTGATTTTAAAATTTCTGTCAGAGTATGGTGAATGCGATGTAACGGTGGACGGTATGGAGGCGATTGACGCTTTTATGATGGCACTAGAAGACGGTGACCCTTATGATTTAATTTGTCTTGACGTAATGATGCCGATTATGGATGGGTATCAGGCACTCAAGAATATCCGCGATATTGAACGTGAACATAATATACCAGAGGAGGAAATGGTAAAGATTATTATGACTACTGCGCTAAACGAGCAGAAGAATGTAAAGAAAGCGTTTGAACTCGGCTGTACTGTATATTGCGCAAAACCCATCGATATGGATAAACTCAAAAATACATTGGAGATGATTGGACTGGTTTAAGAGGGCAAAGGCAGTGAAGTTATATTTTAAGGAGCAGGGATTTGTATGGAAGAAAATTTAGAAGAACTTGAATTGGAGCAGCAGGATATTAGGCTTGGAAAATATATGACATTTTCTGTTGGTAATGATGTATTTGGCATTGAGTTGAAATATGTCAATGAGATTATACAAATGCAGCCCGTAGCGCCGATTCCAGAGGTAGAACATTTTATTAAAGGGCTGATCAATCTGCGCGGAAAAATTATTCCCGTAATTGATGTGGCGGATCGCTTTGGTAAAGAAGCGTTTACGTACAATGACCGTACCTGCATTATTGTAGTGGAGGTGCATGGTGTTGAAGTAGGATTGATTATAGAGAATATTGCGGAGGTGGTATCCATAGATGAGGAGGATATTCTGCCGCCTCCTAATAACAACCGCGGTGCAGCGCAAAGCAAGTTTATTAGAGGCATTGGGAAGATAGGGGACAGCGTAAAGCTGCTGCTGGATCCGGTAAAGCTGTTGAGCGACGACGCCCTTGATTTCCTTGACAGGCAGGAAAATGATGAGGAAGAATAAATGGTGAAAAGTCGGGAAGAATTTTTTTACTTTGTATTAAATCATTGTCAAGAATGCGTTATCCGATATAACAGTCAAGGTGTGATTGCATATTGTAATGACAGGCTTGTGGAATTGACAGGATATGGCAAGGAAGAGATCAAAGGCCATTATATTGGGGAACTTTTTCAAAATACATTTGAAGAAACACCGGAGGGCATACAGCTTGCGCCGATGTATCGTGATATGGATATGATCGAAACCGTTATGTATAGAAGAAACAAGACGTGTTTTCCCGTGGAAATACGAATTTTGCCGACAGATTACTATGACGAAGCACAGTTTATTTTAACGGCGGTTGATATGACGCGGTATAAGGAGAGCATACGGAAGGTAGAGGATGCGACACAACAGATGAAAGAGTCTATGAAGGCTCGTGATGCGTTTGTGGCAAATGTTACACATGAATTGCGCACACCGGTAAACGGTATTAAAGGTCATGCAGAACTTCTTATGGAGCAGGAGAAGGATTTCCAGAAAGCAAATTATTTAAAGCTGATTCATGACTGTTGTATAACGATGGAGGGGATTATCAACAGTATTTTGGATTTTTCAAAGCTCGAGGCTGGAAAGTTCCAACTCGATGAGAACCCATTTTCTTTTTATGCGTTTATGGAGAAAATAGAAAAAATGTTTTCCATGCTGACAATGCGCAAAGGCCTGCGCTTTACATTAAATATGTCGCAGGATATTCCGGATCGACTGATTGGTGATGAACTGCGCCTTACACAGATACTGAACAATCTTGTTTCTAATGCGGTAAAATTTACCGAGCAGGGATATGTTGGTATCGAGGTTTCCTTAAATACAAGGATAGATGACGAAGTTGAACTATTTTTTATGGTGGTGGATACTGGTATTGGTCTTTCTTTGGAGGATAAGGATAAGTTGTTTAAAAGCTTTTCGCAGGTAGATGCCTCTGTAACACGCAAATACGGCGGCACAGGGCTGGGACTTTCCATTACCAAAGAACTTGTCAATATGATGCATGGAAGAATTTGGGCAGATGGAGAGAAGGGAAAAGGTTCCAATTTTTCTTTTACGATTAAGTTAAGAATGGAGAAGGCTGGAGAAACAGATACAGAACCGGAAGCAAACGTTAGGATATGGAAGCCTGCTAATAAAGAGAGTAAATCAATGGCGGAGCAAGATTTAATGTATGAGTTCGGCAGTGAAATTAATATCCGTGAACTGAAGCGATATTTTGAAAAAATGAACATCAGTATGGATATGGATAACTGGCAGAAGACAGAGAGTTTTGCGGCAATGATTAAGCAGCTTCTTGCAGGCGGTTCTAAGGATTTGCAGAGGGCAGTGTTTCGTATGGAAATGGCGATCCGCAAGTCCAATATTGAGAAATCAAGAGAAAGCGCCGCAAAGGTCAAGGAATTACTTGCTCAAGAGATGGAAGGGCTGGTGATTTAACATGGATATGGGGCAGACACTCAAAGGGGATATCAGGATACTAATTGTAGATGATGTGGAGGTAAACCTGATAATACTTGAGGAAATTATTAAGGATATGGGATATTATCCGTTATGTGCACAGAGCGTCAAGGAAGCACTGCAGATGATTCAGGACAGCGATCAGCTTCCAAGGGTTATTTTGTCTGATATTTCCATGCCGGAAATTGACGGTTTTTCGTTCTGTTCAATGCTGAAAAAAGACCCTTATACAAGGGATATCCCTGTGATTTTTATATCTGCTATGGATAGGGCATCCGATCTAAGCCAAGGGTTTGCGCTGGGCGCAGTAGATTACATATCGAAACCTTTTGATAAGACAGAGGTGGAGATGCGTATATCCACACACTTAAAATTGTATTCTATGCAAATGGATTTGGAAGAAAATAACAGAAATTTAAGTGTTGTGGTGGCACGGCAGATGGAGAAACTGCGGATAGAGCAGAAAAATATTATGACAGCATTTGCACGTTTAATTGAGCGCAAGGAAAATATTGGCAGTTCGCATTCCGAGAATATTTTGTATAACAGCAGGATTTTGGCGCTTGGAATGCAGTTTTCACCGATGTTTGAAGATGAAATCAGTGATGATTTTATTGATACCATTGAATCGAGTGCAGGACTGCATGATATTGGCAAAGTGATGATACCCGATTCGATTTTATTAAAGAATGGACCTTTGACAGAAGAAGAGCGCAAAGTAATTATGACGCACGCTGAAATCGGCGCTCAGACGTTGATCGATATTTATGATGGTACAGAGTATAATGATTTTGTGCGTATGGCAATAGACATTGCGTGGTATCACCATGAGAATTGGGATGGATCAGGATATCCTAAAGGATTGAAAGGCAAGGAAATTCCGCTTTCCGCTCGTATTGTGAAGCTTGTGGATGTTTTTGATGCAATGATTAATCAAAGGCGCTACCGCAACGCGATTCCGCTGGACAGAACATTAACTTATATTGAAGAAAACGCTGGAATTATGTTTGATCCGGACATTGTGCGTGTATTTATGAAAATATACCGTAATTTCCATGGTATTTGATTTTTTAGAAAAATCTACCACTCATAAAACATTCATCTCCGCTAATACTAGGATTAAGATAAGCGATAAAAAGCTTATCTTTGAAGATAGATTGTTAAATAGTATTAAAAAATTATTTCGGAGGTGTATGGATATGTCATCACAAAACAGATCAAACAGAGTAGAAGTTCCTGAAGCAAAGGCAGCATTAGATCGTTTCAAAACAGAGGTTGCATCTGAATTGGGTGTTAACTTAAAGGAAGGCTATAACGGCGACTTGACATCTAGAGAAGCAGGCAGCATCGGCGGCGAGATGGTAAGACGTATGGTAAAGAGCTATGAGGAATCTTTGAAATAAGAAATAGTGTGTAATAAACACTGAAAAAAACGACGGCCGTGTACTAAGGGATTGGTACACGGTCGTTTTTTATTTTCATAATAAGTTTTTTAATTATAGTCTTTTATTTTTTTTCGTTGTATGGTATAATCTTAAAATGATTGTACAAATT